>JAGCUO010000085.1 GCA_017962825.1 Lachnospiraceae bacterium
GCGGTGTGGGGAATAGGATTTAGAATATATATGACAATGGTGACGCTTCTGTTTTGACACCAGGTGACAAAACATAAGCGTCCCCATTGTCATCTTTTATGCGAGTACGATATTTCTTATCTTTCTTGTCAGTCCGAAAGTTCCGGAATCTTTCTTCTGGGTCATGATGAGGATGGACATGTTATCCGACGGAATGTTAGCCATATAGCATCCCAGCCATCCGTCCCAGCCGTATTCTCCCTTTCGAGAGATGGTAACTGCTTTCTCCGGTTCATTCATGATCCTGAGGAAGTGAGAGTATGAAAATCCCTGCAATCCTTCCCAGTTAAAATCTGTCTGCTGCTCCGGAGTAAGTTGTCCGCTTGTCAGGAACTTTACGCTGTTTTCATTTAAGATTCTCTTACCTTTATATTCACCGCCGTCAAGCAGCATGGTTACAAACTTTGCATAATCATCGATGCAGGAGATAAGTCCCGCTCCGCCAGATTCAAATGCGGGTTTGTGAATGGGAGGATTTTCTATTCCGAGATTTTCTCCCGTGTATTCGATCATCTCCGAGCCGGGTACGGTCTCATAAACTTTCGCAAGTCTGTCTGCTTTTTCCGCAGGTACATAAAAATCCGTATCATTCATTCCGAGGGGTTCAAAGATTTCTTTTCTGAGGAATTCTCCGAAAGGCATTCCGGATACTTTCTCAATTACGGCGCCCATGATATCTGCGCCTGTTCCGTATGCCCAGTGGGAACCGGGATTGAAGAGAAGAGGAATTCTTCCGGTCCTGTCAGCGTATTCCAAAGTGGTTATTTTTCCGCCGGGAACTTCGGATAGTCCCTTTATGATGTCATCAAATATGATCCCTGCTTCGTATGCGGCTCCCTCCGGTCCCGGATATGAAAGTCCGCTTGTCATGTTGAAAATATCAAAAAGGTTCAGATCTCTCGTTGCGCGGGACGCCTTTCCGTTTTCCAGAACCTTCATATCTTTGAAAGAGGGTAAGATATATTTTATCTGATCCGTAAGTTCGATCATTCCTCTTTCTATGAGGATCATTGCAGCAACTGCAGTGACGGGCTTTGTCATGGAATAAAGTCTGAAAAGAGAATCCCTCTTTAAAGGCTTCTTATTCGGAATATCCGCATAACCTGTTTCGAGATAACATTCTTCCTTGCCGTCTTTGATGACAAGCAGAAGAGATCCTGCTGTTTCACCCGATGAAACAGAGCGCTCCATCGCAAGTTTCAAGTTCTCAATTCTTTCTTTTTCCATAATCCCCACGCACCTTGTAGCTTATTTTCTCTTTTTATATTCCTTGGGTGTGCACCCGGTTAATTCTTTAAACTGTCTGTTGAAGTTGGATATGTTGGTGTAACCTACGCTGAGAGCAGCTTCGGAGGCTGACATGTTTTCATTGGCGAGAAGTCTGCATGCATTATCCACTCTCACCTGCATCAGGTATCCGATAACGGTGTTTCCGGTAACCTTCTTGAACAGATTCATGAAGTAGCTCTTACTCAGGTGGCATTTATCGGCCAGCATATCAACGGTGATATGGTCGCTGTAATTATCCCTTATATAATCAACAGCAGGTTTTATGGAGTCCGATGATATCTCGGATTTATAGCCGGTTTCAACCGCTCCGCTGTCAATGATTAGTCCGAAGATCTTGAGAAGAGATATTTTGACATTCAGATCCCCGTAGCCCGAAAACAGCCTTGCTGCATCAAAGAGATCCAATGCATTTTGTTTGATCTCTTCATAGCGGGGATTTTCGGAATTGATGGGGAGTTTGATAAAAGAATCCTCTCTTTCGAAAATGCTCAAAAGATCGGTAAAGCATCTTTCCGCGTGATTTCCGAAAATAAAAGAGTCGTCAAATACGATAGTATCATAATAGAACTTCTTGCAGTCCGTTTTATCGGTGGAATGAAGAGCACCGGGTTTGATAATGACAATGTCGCCCGTTTTCACAGGTATTATCTGTTCTTCAATCCTGAAAATGCCCTTCCCGTCGTAAATATATGCAAGTTCGAATTCTCTGTGCCAGTGGAGAGGTACTGACGGAAACCAGTCCGGTATGATGCCTTTGTAGCAGGTGTAGGGGACACGTGCGTTAGAATGATGCCTTTTTTCTTCTGTAGATCTGTCTTTCATTTTTTGAGCCTCTTTGATACTAAAACCGTAAAATTTGTGCTTTCCCCTCGCACAATACTATAGTATCACATTTGAGTTACATTTTGTTTGCTTTATTTTAGTTAAAAAATTATTGTACAGGTGTAGGGATTACTTACAGTAGAAACGGGAAGACATAGATACCGGCGCGAGGGGTTCGATGGCAGGTAACGAGGGGCTTCCCGTTTCGAATGTAAAACGGGGTTAAGACCGTATTATCCAACTATTTTTTTAGTACCCGTTTTGCTATACTGTTCAGGTAATACCCGCTTTTTTTATAGGGTGAAAACAAAATCTATCAAAGGGGATAAAACTATGCAGTACGGACATTTTGACGACGAAGCTTACGAATACGTTGTTGACAGGCCGGATACTCCGACTTCCTGGAGTAACTATCTCGGAACAACCCAGTACGGTGCCATCATAACCAATAATGCCGGAGGATACGGATTCTACCGCTCGGGTGCAACCGGAAGATTCATGCGTCTTCGCTTTAACTCCATTCCCATGGATCAGCCCGGCAGATACTTCTATCTGAGGGACAATGACTCTAAGGATTATTGGTCAGCTTCTTGGCAGCCTGTCGGAAAGCCTCTTGATACATATAAGAATGTCTGCCGTCACGGTACGGCTTATACCATCATCAGCTCGGATTATGCGGATATCCACACCGATGCTACTTACTTTGTTCCTCTGGGACAGACCTTTGAGTATTGGAGACTGGATGTAGAAAATAAGTCCGACAAGCCCAGAAATCTTTCAGCATTCACATACTGCGAGTTTGCAAGCCAGTGGAACACCACTCAGGACCTTGTGAACCTTCAGTATTCACTTTTCATTATGGAAGCCGATAAGAAGGCAGATAACATCCTCGGCTATTCCATCCATGACAATATCTACAAGCAGCATCCCGAGTATGAGCTGGGTGGTCTTGTACAGCAGGAGTGGTTCGCAGTCTGCGAAGCTCCCATGACTCACTACGACACATCAAGAGAGAAGTTCCTTGGAACTTACGGATCATACAAGGAGCCTAAAGCTGTCATCGAAGGACAGTGCTCCGATTCCTGGTGCTACGGCGATACTGCCTGCGGATCCATCCAGTCCGATATGATTCTTGCTCCCGGTGAAAAGAAAACAGTACTCATCCTCCTTGGTATCGGAAATGCAAATGCCGTAGGAGAGAAGACCGTTAAAGAGTACGGCTCCATCGCAAGATTTGACGAAGAGTTTGAAAAGCTTAAAACCGACTGGCATTCAAAGCTTACCTCTTTCAAGGCTAAGACCCCCGATGAGGATATCAACCATACCGCCAATGTATGGGGACTTTACAACAACCTCATCACCTTCTCCTGGTCAAGGGCAGCTTCTCTTGTCTACAACGGAGAAAGAGACGGTCTCGGATATCGTGATTCGGTTCAGGATACACTCGGCGTAAATGCAGCAATCCCTGAACTTTCCAAGGCACGTTTGAAGCAGATGCTTTCCGGACAGACCTTCTGCGGAGGTGCAATGCCCCTCATCAAGCTCGGACACAATCCCGGCCATGAGAAGTGCCCCGATGAGAAGGAATTCAGATCCGATGACTGCCAGTGGTTCTTTAATGCGATCCCCGCATATGTTGCAGAGACCGGGGACATTGATTTCTTTAACGAAGTAGTTCCTTATGCGGATCACGGTGAGGACACCGTTTACGATCACCTTAAGAAAGCTCTTCTTTTTAACATCGAAAGAAGCGGAGCGGACGGACTTCCTTCGGGACTAGCAGCTGACTGGAACGATTGTCTCCAGACCGGTTACCACGGCGAGAGTGTAATGGTTACTTTCCAGCTAAGACTCGGTCTTACCACCTACGCAGATATCTCCAAGATGCTCGGCAAAGAAGACGAGGCTGCATGGGCTCTAAAGCAGAGAGATATCCTCGATGAAGCTATCCAGAAGAAAGCATGGGACGGCAAGTGGTGGATCTGGGCTGTCGGCGAAGACGGAACCGTTTACGGAACCGATAAATATGACGAAGGTAAGGTTTACCTCAACACTCAGGTATGGGCTGTCATGTCCGGTGCATGCAAGGACGATCAGGAAAAGCTTTGCCTCGATGCGGTAGATGAGCAGCTCTTCTCGGAGTACGGACTTAAGCTCTGCGCACCCGCGATCGTTTACACTCCCCAGACCGTTATGGGCTGCGTAGTATTCCCTACCGGTATCAAAGAAAACGGCGGTATCTTCAACCATACACAGGGTTGGGGCGTCATGGCAGAAACTGTTGCCGGCAACGGAAACAGAGCATATAAGTACTTAAAGGCTGCGCTTCCCGCAAGCTACAACACTAGAGCGGAGATCCGTCAGTCAGAGCCTTACGTTCAGGGCCAGACCACCTATTCGGATGAGTCACCCAGACCCGGTAACTGCCGTACTTCATGGCTCTCCGGTGCGGTTGCATGGACATATTATTCACTCACACAGTATGTGCTCGGTATCAGACCTCAGTACGACGGAATGCTCATCGATCCCTGTATCCCCGATTCATGGGACGGATTCGAAGTCGACAGAGTATTCAGAGGAAAGAACCTTCATATCGAAGTTAAGAATCCCGAGCATGTATGCAAAGGCGTCTCTTACATCGTTGTAAACGGCGAGAAGCTTGAATCGGCGGTTATCCCCGTATCCAAGCTTAAGGATGGAGACAATAAGATCGAAGCTGTTATGGGCAAGGCTGCTCAGAAGGTAGAATTTGAAAGACTTTAATATTTTCCAAACTTATTAAGATCCCGTGGAAGGATGCATGCACTGCATCCTTCCGTGGGTATTTTTTTAGAGGTAGTTTTTGAAATGAAGAACATGATCAAAAGAGCAGGAGCCGGATTGCTCGCACTTTTCACGGCTTTTGCAATGATCCCGGCAGCAGGCGTAAAAGCAGCCGAACCATATGAAGAAGATTTATCCGTCTTTATATCTTTTACCGGATCAGGTGCGGAAGCGGGAGACAGAGGATTTGAATATACCGGTCCCGGTAAAGAGACTGATTCCGGCATTACCGCGGTTACCGCAAGTGCAAAGGTGGGGGATACCGTAACGGTTTCTCTTTCTTTTCCGGAAGAGATAACAGGCGTATATGATATAGCGCCTGTAGTGGTATCACAGTTTGACAATGTCGCCATCGAAAATGTATCTGCGGATGTTTCACTTAAAGTAAACGGTGAAGATGTCGAAATCCCCCGTGATGATAACGAAGAATTCACTGTCGCATGGGAAGACGGGTCCGATGATTACAAGACCGCATGGCGTCTTTACGGCGGTATTGAAGAAGGCGGATCTAAGTACGTCGATGCGAATGTATTTAAAGGCGCAACAAGCATTGAATACACCATTACCATAAATTCCGCTGATGAGATCGGCCCTGCAAGTGAAGGTGAGGCAAGAGTTTTCATAGCATTCGACGGAGATCTTTCGGAGAGCGGAGATCACGGCCTTAAATACTTTGGCGAAGGAAATGAAGAAAACGCCGGTGATATCGAAGCGGTGGAAGCATACGCGAAAGTAGGAGATACGGTTACGGTCTCACTTACGCTTCCCTCTGCATTAAGACATTCATATTTTATCACCCCCGTCATTATTCCCGAAGAGGGAACGGAGTACAGCAAAGCGGATGTGACGGTAGCACTCAACATTGACGGTTCCGTTATTGCTCTGGACGATACCCTTTCCGCGAAAGCCTGGAGTGAAGCCGTAGGCGGCATGGAAAGTGCCTGGAGACTTTACGGAGGTGCTGATGAAGCAGGAACCGGAACCGTAGAAAATGATTTGTTTGCGGGAGTTACCAAGATCGAATATATGATCACAGTTAATTCCCTTTACGAAGTTCCGAAGGAGCCCGAGCCGGAACCGGAGATTGTTCCGGAAGAGCCCGCTCCCGAAGAAATCGCACCTGCACCTGTTGAGCCCGTTCAGCCGGAGACCCCGCCTGCGCCTGAAAAGACCGATAAAGGGCTTGTAATGGGAATAGCTATCGCGGTCATAGCGGTGATGATGATCATTGCGGGAGCTGTGCTTTCGAGAAAAAAGGATCCCGAAGAAACAGAAGAAGAGAAAGAAAAATCAGCTGATGATCTGGATATCATCGATCTTTCGGATAGCGATGAAGAGCTTGAAGAATCCGAAGATGATAACGGTAAAAAAGATCCTGAACCGGAAGCTGAAAAAGTCCTTGATGCGGCTGTAGAAAGTGCTTCGACAGATCAATACTCGGATCTTCCCGATCTTGAGAAGGAGATGAAGAGGATTGATTCTGTTATCGCAAAGGGACCTTACAAGGATGACTGGACATCCCTTTCCAAGAACGGAGTTCCCGAGTGGTTTTCTGAAGCTAAGTTTGGAATATTCATTCACTGGGGAGTCTTTACTTCCGAAGAGTTCATGAATGAATGGTATCCCAGAAATCTGTACATAGAGGGAAGCGAAGAATATAAGCATCACGTTGAAAAATACGGTCCTTTGTCGGAATCCGGATATATCGATTACATAGACCGTTTCAAGGCAGAAAACTTTAATCCCGATGAATGGCTGGATGTTTTCAAAAAGTCGGGAGCAAAATACGTCATTCCCGTAGGCGAACATCATGACGGATTCCAGATGTATAAGAGTAAAGCGTCACACTGGAATGCTTTTGAAAAAGGTCCCCGTAAGGATATAGATGCACTGCTTGAAGAATCTGCGAAAAAGCACGGAATAAGATTCGGTATTTCATCCCACAGATTTGAACACTGGTGGTTCCTCGGAAACGGAAGAAAATTCGAAAGTGATATAAAGGGCGAATTTAAGAGAGGAGATTTCTATTGGCCTTCTTATCCGGAACCGGCGGATCACAATGATTTTGATTTTAAACCTGCTCCTTCCGAGGAATTTATGCAGGACTGGCTCCTCAGAGTTTGCGAGATGGTGGATAAATTCCTTCCCGAGGTTATCTATTTTGACTGGTGGATAGGACAGAGCGCATTAAAGCCTTATCTGAAAAAGGCTGCTGCGTATTACTACAACGTAATGCAATCCAAGGGCCTTAAGGGAATCATTGCCGCAAAGAGTGATGCATTCGCTCCGGGTTCATATGTAAGAGATATCGAAAGAGGAGGCTTATCCGGAAGCGCCGCATATGTATGGCAGTCCGATACTCCCATATGCAGACAGTCATGGGGATATGTAAAGAATGCCGACTATAAGGGAGCAAGTGAGGTGGTAAGAGAACTTGTGGATATCGTATCCAAGAACGGAAATCTTCTCCTCAATGTAGGCCCCAAGGCAGACGGAACACTTTGCGATGAAGAAAAAGAAGTTCTTCTCGGAATCGGAAAGTGGCTTGATGATAACGGAGAGATGATCTTCGGAAGCACTCCTTACAAGATCTACGGAGAGGGAAGTGTCAACAGACAGGAAGGCGGATTCAAGGATGGCGAAGTTCTTGATTACACCTCCGAAGATTTCCGGTTCACCGAAAAAGACGGACATATTTATGTTGCAGCCATGAAGCCGTCTACTGACGGACATTACTTCATTAAGAGTATGGCTAAAAAGGGTGAGGACGGCGGCTCATCATACAAAGGCATTATTTCCAAAGTCGTTCTCCTATCAGGCGATGAGGAAGTTAAATGGGATCATCTTGATAACGGACTCGATATCAGGACCGATCACGTATTTGAAGACGACATGCCGGTTGTCTTCAGGATAGAGATAAAATAAATGTTTTAGGAGGGTACAATGTTTTATCAGGACGGAAATGCACTTATTTTTAAGAAGCGCGGGGAGATCGTTAGAATTGAGGGTTGGGGTAAGAATGCACTCCGTATCAGAGCTACGAGGAACAATGAGTTTACCGGTAATCTCTGGGCACTTTGTCCGAAGGAGGAACTTTCTTCGGATAAGACATGCGCAGAGATAAAGATCGATAAAGACAGATCTTATATCAAAAACGGTTCAACTTCAGCTTCTGTCAGCTCCGATGGTATCATCACTTATTACAAGAATGATGAGTTTCTCATGAAGGAGTATTACAGCAATTACGGCGGAACGGAGAACAATGCAGTAAGCTGTTTTAAGAGAGTGGGCAGAGAATATAAGCCCCACTTAAACGGTGACTTCAAACTCACACTCCGCTTCGAGCCCATTCAGGGTGAGAAGATCTACGGAATGGGAGTTTACCAGAATCCCTTCATCGAGCTCAAAGGCACCACGCTTGAACTTGCACAGCGTAACGCACAGACTTCCATTCCCTTCGAGATTTCCAACAAGGGCTACGGTCTTCTCTGGAATAATCCCGCTGTGGGTAATGTAACCTTCGGTAAAAATATGACGGAATGGGTTGCGGATGCTTCCAAAGAATTCGATCTTTGGATCACTACAGACGATTCACCCAAGGCAATCATCGAGAACTATACAGAGGTTGTGGGACGCGCTCCCGAAATGCCCGAAGACCTTCTGGGACTTTGGCAGTGCAAGCTCAGATACAGAACTCAGGATGAAGTTCTTACCGTTGCAAGAAAGTATCAGGAACTTGGTATCAAGATCGATGTTATCGTAATCGACTTCTTCCACTGGACCCTTCAGGGTGATTGGAAATTCGACAAAGAATACTGGCCCGATCCCAAGGCGATGGTTGATGAGCTTCATTCATACGGTATCAAGGTCATGGTTTCCGTATGGCCTTCCGTTGATAAGAAGAGCGAGAACTTTGGAGAGATGTGGGACAGAGGCCTTCTTATGAGAACCGAGAAGGGAACCAACGGAACCTACGATTACCAGGGCGACTGCATCGTATATGATGCTACCAATCCCGAAGCTAGAAAGTATGTATGGGATCTTTGCAAGAAGAATTATTATGATTACGGAATAGATATGTTCTGGCTGGACAATGCAGAGCCCGACCTTGCCGCATACGATTTCGATAATTACAGATATTACCTCGGACCCGGTGCGGAAGTAAGCTGCATCTATCCCAGATGCTATGCTCAGGGCTTCTATGAAGGTGAAAAAGAAGACAATGCGAACAAGCAGGTTGTAAATCTTCTCCGCTGCGGTTGGGTAGGATCACCCAAGTACGGAACTCTTATGTGGAGCGGAGATATCTATTCAACCTTCGAGGCTCTTCAGAATTCCGTAAGAGGCGGACTTGATATCGGCCTTGCGGGTATTCCCTGGTGGACCACCGATATCGGAGGCTTCATGAACTCCGATGTAAATACCGACTATTTCAAAGAACTTCTTGTGAGATGGTATGAGTGGGCTGTATTTACTCCCATCTTAAGACTTCACGGTGAAAGAGGACCTCTCAATATCGAGCCCCTCGATCACAAGGATTGGGGAAGCGGATATCTCCATACCGGTCATGCCAATGAGATCTGGAGCTACGGAGAAGAGGTTCAGAAAATCCTTACCGATAATCTTAAAGTCAGATGGGATCTTAAGGACTACATCAAATCCATTTATGATGAAGCATCAGCTAACGGATCACCTCTTATGAGAGCAATGTTCTATGAGTTCCCCGAGGATGAGAAGTGCTGGGATCTTGATGATCAGTACATGTTCGGAAGCGACTATCTTGTAGCTCCCGTAATGTATGAGGGAATGCGGGAAAGGCAGGTATATCTCCCCGCAGGTAAGTGGGAAGATATCCGTGACGGAAAGGTTTATGACGGAGGTCAGACCATCACCGCAGCAGCTCCCATTGAATCAATCCCCGTATTTAAGAGAAAATAATACGACAGGCCGCTTTTCGTACTTATCGGAAGGCGGTCTTTTTTTACTTTACAGAAAGCCCTCCCGGATGGTATTTTTAAGGTGAAGGAACATATGTTACGGGCAACCGTATTATTCGGGCATGGATGGCCGGAGGTAAAGCCTATGAGTATAAATATACAGGCTAAAACTGATTACAGTTCTCTATTCTCATCAATTTCAGGTTCTAAAGGTGATTCTTTTAATTCCATGAGCTGGCTCAAGGACTACGGTCTTGTGAAGAGCGGAGCATACGGCAAGCTCATGAAGGCTTATTATGCGGAAGACAAGACTTCCGAGAGCGCTTCGAAGATCGTTTCCAAGGATGCTAATAAAGCTGCCGGCAAGAGCACCGCTTCCGAAAACTACGGCAAAGTGGCTGAGGCAGCCGGATCCGTTAAGGAATCCATTGAAAAGATCAGAAATGCGACTAAGGAAGATACTGATCTTCTTGTTTCGGCTGTTAAAGGTTTTGTAAAGAGTTATAACTCCATGATCGAGGCAGCCGCAGATAAGGAAGTGGTTAATGATTCTTCCATCTCAAGCAGGATCACGGTTTTAAGCTCTCTTTCAAACGGATATACCGAGAAGATGGATTCTATCGGGCTTATCGCCGAAAAAGACGGAAAGATCGGGATTGATGAGGACAAACTTAAAGCCGCAGATGTATCCGATATCAAGGATCTTTTTGCCGAGAGATCATCCTATGGATACAGCGTAAGCGTATCTGCCGGAATGGTTCAGAGCAATGCATCCTACGCAGCGACCAGAAACTCGCTCTATAACAGTTCGGGAACGGCTGCTTTCGGGGCAGGCGGATATTTCTTCGATACAATATCATGATCAATATATGACAATGGGGACGTATCCCCATGTCAGGTTTACCTGACAGAGGGATACGTCCCCATTGTCATATGCTATGCAGAAAGGAATCGATATGGACAACAATGTATTAAAAAGCTTAAAACCTTTGGGAGATCATAACCCGATCATGACACAGCGTTTCGGAGCTGATCCCTTTGCAATGGTTTATAAAGACAGAGTCTACATGTATATGACCTGCGATATTCTTACCTATGACGAGGCAGGAAAGCTCACGGAAAACACTTATCAGAAGATAGATACCATCAGTGTTGCATCCTCCGCAGATCTTGTTAACTGGACGGATCACGGAGTGGTATATGCCGCAGGCAAAAACGGTCTTGCTACCTGGGGCGGCAATTCCTGGGCTCCCGCAGCATGCTGGAAGACCATAGGCGGCAAGGACAAGTTCTTCCTTTATTTTGCAAACAGCGGAAACGGTATCGCAGTACTGACATCGGATTCTCCCACGGGACCATTTATCGATCCCATCGGAGGTCCTCTGGTATCAAGAGATACTCCTAACTGTGCATCCGTAACCTGGCTCTTTGATCCCGCGGTATTAGTGGATGATGACGGAACGGGCTGGCTCTATATCGGAGGAGGAGTTCCTTCGGATGATAAGGCTTCAAATCCCGGAACAGCAAGAGTCGTAAGGCTTACCGATGACATGATCGGACTGGCAGAGGATCCCAAGCCCATCGAGAATGTGGCTTACCTTTTCGAAGATTCGGGTATCAATAAGATTAACGGAAAATATTATTATTCCTATTGCTCCAACTTCAACGTAACTCCCGAGGCTACCAAGGAACTGGGATTTGAATCGGGTGAAATCCTGACCATGGTATCCGATAATCCGGACGGTCCCTTTGTACCTTCAGCGGCGGTTCTTAAGAATCCCGGATTCTTCTTCGGCAGAGGCGGAAATAATCACCACTGCATGTTTGAGTTTAAGGGAAAATATTACATCGCTTATCACAGCCGTATCCTGGAAGAGTATATGGGAATAGAAGGCGGTTACAGAAGTACCAATGTTGATGAGATCAATGTGGAGGCAAACGGTGCTCCCGCTAAATCGGAAGGTACCAGAAGGGGCGTAGCTCAGGTTGGAAGTTTCGATCCTTATGGGTGCATTCCCGCAGCAACATTCTCATCCATGGCGGGGCTTAAGACGGTTCCCTACATTGAGGGGGCAGACGATATGAAGCTTTTTGCAGGTGAGATGCTTGTTTGTCCTGAGGAGAAGGGAAGCTGGATGATGGTGGAAGGTGCCGATTTCGGAACGCAGGGCGCATCCTCCGTAACTGTAACTGCCAGATCAAAGGCCGGAATGGGAATCTGCGTTTATGCGGGAGATGACAAGGTTGCAGAGTTTAAGACTGCCGCATCGGATGACTTTGCAGAGGCTGTATTCGACCTTTCAAACAAGGTTACCGGAAAGAAGGATATCAGATTTGTATTCGACGGATCCGAAGGCGAGATAAGAAGCTGGAAATTCAATTAACCTATCTGTGCGCCCGATCACTCATGTCGGGCGCATTTTTTTACGACGAAAGCCTATGAATTATTGACATTGAGGGCACTTTGTTTTAAAATTTGTTCGTTGTCTGCAGAAGTGGCGGAATTGGTAGACGCGCACGGTTCAGGTCCGTGTGGGAGCAATCTCTTGAGGGTTCAAGTCCCTTCTTCTGCATAATAGAGCAGGGTCCTGCGAGTGAAACTCGCGGGACCCTGTTCTATTATGCAGAAGCGAGATTGAACCCTGAGGGTTCAATCTCGGAACACGCATGCGTGTTCCTCGGTCGGTTCGGCGGGAAAAAGGTCCACCGGACCTTTTTCTGCTTCCGCCTCACCCCTTCTTCTGCACGGAGGGGGAGTGGCCAAAAATATGATAAAATAAAAAAGAATTGTGACTTTCGTGTGATTTATGCCGTCTATTAGGGTAAGAGACCCAAAAGGAGGGCAATATTATGAAAATTACCAGAGCAGAAGGATATAAGAAACCCAATTATGCGGTGGCTGTAGCTGCTACGATGGCGATGGTTACGATAACAGGATGCGGCATCGGAGGTCCGGATCTTGAAGGTGCTACAACCCTGGCCAATCCTGAAGAAGAGATTCAGTATGCCGGAGATATCTCGGTCGAGCAGATGAATAATGTGATCGATTATGATGGCGGATTGGAGATGTATACAGAGCCTGACGAAGAGATACAGCTTGAGGGAGAAATTGAGCCGTATATCGATGAATCTTTGGAAGATGAAGATAATAAGTGGGATGAAGCTTATGCTGAGCCCCTGGATGATGAGCTGGTACTTGAAGGAGGCGTTACGCTCTGTGAGCCTGAAGGTGCCCCCGAACCTCCCATGCTTGAAGGCTCGATAGAACTCAGCGAACCCTGAATACTTTAGTCCAATCCGGAGTAAAACATGAATCTTACCTTACATCTTACAGAAAACTGCAATATGGACTGTGCCTATTGTCTTCGCGAGAAATGTCCGAAGGATATGTCCGAAGAGGTTCTTTATAAGGCATGTGATCTTGCTTTTGCAAAGGGTCTGAGAGCGGGACTGTGTTTTTTCGGCGGTGAGCCGCTTCTAAAAAAGGATCTTATCTATAAGGCTCTTGATTACTGTGAAGAAAAGGCTAAGCAGACGGGCATGAGATTTGACTGTAAGATGACTACAAACGGCTCTCTCCTGGATGAGGAGTTTATTACAAGAGCCGTAAAAGCCAGGATGGGCATAGGTCTTTCTTTTGACGGAACGGCGCAGGATGTCTGCAGGGTATTTGTGGGCGGAAGGCCTACGTCATCCGTTGTTGAGGAGAAGGCAAAGCTTTTGCTTAAGTACTTGCCGGATTCGACGGCACTGGCTACCATCGCACCTCAGGCGGTTCCATATTATGCGGAGTCCGTAAGATATCTTCATGAGCTTGGGTTTAAGCGTATTTCAATGGTCCTCGCATATGGCAAAAAGGTATGCTGGAACGATGAGGATATTGAACTGTTAAGGGAGCAGCTTGAAAAGACCTGTGAGTATGTCAAGGAGCTTTTCATAAAGGGCGATAAGATATTTGTGGGACCGATTTATTCCAAGATAGGTGAATGCATCAAGGATAAGAACCCTGCGGAGAAATGTCATCTGGGAGTAAGACAGACTCCGGTTACTCCTGAAGGAGAGCTGTATCCCTGTACTTCTTTTATAGGAGATCCCGATTACCTGCTGGGTAATGTGTTCGACGGGATAAATGAAGCTAAGCTGACGGAGATTGCAAAGAAAGCTTCAACACCCGCTACATGCGTCGGCTGTGATCTCGTAAAGCGATGTACCAATTCCTGCGGATGCGCCAACAGGATGAACACGGGTAAGGAGAATGAAATCTCACCTCTTCAGTGTACATATGAGAGAATGCTTATAGAGATAAGCGATGCTCTGGGAGAGGAGCTCTATAATATGGATCCTGCAAGATTTGCCAAAGAATTCGCGTAAGAGGCTTTTATTATATTAATTTCATATATCCTATGAGGGAAGCTCCGCACATATGAGTATGTAGCGGAGCTTTTAAATTTTTTAAGCCGATAACAACCATATGTAGTATAATGACTACTATAAAAATGCGAGGACGTGTATTTCTCACAGAGAATACGTGTAGGGGGATTAACTCGAATGATATACTCATTGGTTCCTGCATCTGTGCTTATAATAAATCTGATCATAAATTGGGAATCACTCAGGAAGTACGGATTTTCCGAAAAGAATCTGGATGTAAAGAAGCGGATACCCGTTCGTTATAACCACTTTATTCTGGCTGCAACTCTCTATTTTATAGTGGATATGACTTGGGGGCTTTTGTATGAGCACAAGGAGATCTCCGCGCTTTTTCCCATTATATATTCACTTACAGTCTTTTATTTTCTGTTTATGCTCCTGACCATGCTGACATGGACAAGGTATATAGTAGCATATCTTAATAAAGGCGGTCTTCGAACCGCGGTGCTTCTCTATGGGGTATGGACCATGTTCGGGCTGGGAGTAGTATGCCTGATGCTCAACAGGTTCTTCCATTTCATGTTTACATACAATGAGGCTCATGAGTATATCGGAGAAACAGGCAGAAATGTTTCTTTTCTCCTTCAGATCGCATTCTATGCCGTAATATCGGTTTATATGCTGTATGTAGCTCATAAGAGTACCGGGCGCCAGAGGATCAGATATCAGGCTGTTGCGGTTACAAGTATTGTTCTCGGAGTGTTTCTTATATTCCAGATCCTTAATGGATTTCTCCCGTCCTATGCAATGGGACTTATGTTCGGTATTTGCCTGGTTCATTCTTATGTCCAGTCCGGTGAGAAGAAACAGAAGGAGATACATGATCATATCGCATCCGTTATGGCTGAAGACTATGAGGCCATATTTTATATCGAAATAGATTCAGGAGAATACCTGTTATTTTCCAAAAGCCAGAAATATCAGTCCATAAATGCCAAGGCATTGGGAAAGGATTTCTTTAAGGAAGCCATGGAGAGCATTGATGACTGCGTTTTTCCCGAGGACCGGGAATACGCAAAGAGCTTCTACGATAAAGAAACCATGCTGAAAAATATTGATGGAAAGCGTTCATTTTCTTTCAAATACAGGGTTATCGTTAATGATGAGCCGAGATTCTTTCTTTTCACCGTAATGCGTGATCATGGCAGTCAGTATCTTATCTTCTATGAAAAAGATATAGAAGATGAACTTAATGCGGAAAAAGCCCAGAAAGAAAATCAAAAGAAGACTATCACCTTCGGCCAGATAGCTGAGAGTCTGGCATCCAATTACGATGTGATCTATTACGTAGATATGACGAATTCTTCATACATCGGCTATGTTGCCAATAATATCTACGGTCAGTTGCAGATCAGTAAATCGGGAGAGGATTTCTTCGGTGATGCTTCATCGAATATTCCGAATATTATTTATGAGCTGGATATTGATATTGTGTCGGAATATATAAATAAGGACAATATGATCTCTTCACTTGAGATTCATAAAGATCACAGTATTGATTACCGTCTTATGGCCGACGGAAAGCCTCGATATACAAGGATGACAGCACGGAAGGCCAGCGACGGAGAGCATATCATCATCGGTGTGGAGGATATAGACGCCGAGGTTCAGAGAGAAAAGCAGCAGCTTAGTGCACTGAGGAATGAAAAGGAACTGGCAAGACGTGATGAACTGACGGGAATCAAGAACAAGACCGCGTATAAGGAACTTGAGGCATCCGTACAGGGCAACATAGACAACGGAATGGATTATCTGGACTTTGCACTTATAGTATGCGATGCCAATAATCTGAAGAAGATAAACGATACTTTGGGACATGCTGCGGGTGATGAATATATTAAGGCCTCTGCACGTCTGCTGTGTGATATTTTCGTCCACAGTCCCGTATTCAGAGTGGGCGGAGATGAGTTTGTTGTTTTCCTCAGAGGAAGTGATTATTTGTCAAGACATGAACTTATGGATAAACTGCATGGTGAAGTTCTTGAGAATAACAAAACAGGCAGCGGAGTGGTATTAGCCGCCGGAATGTCTGAGTATAACCCTGAGACCGACCGCTTTGTATCTGATATATTTGAGAGAGCCGACAAAAAGATGTACGAAGACAAACAAAGATTGAAATCTTTAAAATAGTTTTTTTGAATAGATCGGGGTGTTATGATGGCACCCCGATTTATTTTGTACTGTATTCCCAGAATAATTACGGTAAATTCTTCCAAGCAGATTCTGTTCATGATATTATAAATTCTGCGGGGGATTGTATTAGGGAGTACAAAGAAATGTCCGATTATAAGGAGAGCAAAGATAATCCTTTGCACAAGGAATATGGCATGTGGAGCAATACATGCTATATCATTCGTAAAATGGCTGAATATCAGCCTTCTGTGTTATTTCTTATGGTGCTTGGTCTGGTGGCCAGGTCGGTCTTCCCATATTTCTGGGGAGTTTTCGGGAAATACGTAATTGATATCATACAGGCAGATAAGGGTGCATCAGGTGAGAGTGACTTGATAAAACTCGTTCTTATCATGTTTGGTATTGCGGCTTTTCTCAGATTATTCATTTCGATCAATAATTCCAAGGCGTGGTATCGGTTTATTTTTATACGAATGAATCTGATAACAGAACGTATCTCAAAGGTACTTGATCTTAAGTATGAGTTACTTGAAAGACCTGATGTACTGGATGTGGCAGAACGCGCCAGCCAGGCTGTCAATGACAACATGAGCGGTACAGAAGGTATGATGAGACTTATGTCGCAGCTCGGCGAAAACGCACTTACCGTTATCGTTACCTTTGTGGCTGTTACGGTTCTCGATCCGAGACTTATTCTGGCATTGATCGTACTTACCGTGATCCAGTATCTCTATTACAGGCACCTGATCAAGATCGATAAGCAGCAGGTCTGGGACAAACTTTCCGGCTCATGGAGAAGTCGTCATTACATGGAAAGGATTACTCAGGATTTCGATTTTGCCAAGGATATAAGGCTTTTTAATCTTAGCGATTATCTGATCGGGAAATTTGAAAATGTAAATAAATTTTTCATTGAAAAGAATGATCTTCATCACAAGCTGTGGCTTCGCTATAACTTTGTTTCATGTGCGGCGGGAACAGTAATAAAGATATTTGTGTTTGCCATGCTTTTTATGGCTGTTGTGGGAAAAGGAATGTCCGCCGGCGACTTTACGATGTTTTTGTCTTTTTCATTTGCTTTTTCGGGTTCCCTTACAAATTTCCTGCAAAGATTCGGAGATTATAAAAGAGCGAGTCTTCAAACGGATGATTTCCGTTCCTTCATAGATTATGAAACCGAAGAAGAGGTGGATACGGTTTCTGTTCCCGAAACGGATTCCTATGAGTTCGAATTCGTAGATGTAAGCTATAAATATCTGAAATCGGATAAAGAAGCGCTTTCGCATTTGAATCTTAAGATCAGACCCGGTGAAAGACTTGCAGTGGTCGGCTTAAACGGTGCGGGTAAGACTACGATGATAAAGCTCCTTCTTAGACTTTACGATCCTACGGAAGGTTATATCACTTTAAACGGTACGGATATCAGGAAATTCAAACGTTCGGAATACTATAAGCTTTTTGCACCGGTTTTTCAGAGCGTGGAGATATTTGCCTTTTTGATGTCTGAAAATATATCCATGCAAAGAAGTGGTGATCTGGATGCGGAGAAAGCGCGCAGATGTGCATATGAGGCAGGTCTTGAAGAACGGATAGTTTCTCTGACAAAAGGTATCGAGACACCTCTTACCAAGTTCGTTGAAGATGACGGAGTGGATCTGTCCGGCGGCGAGAAACAAAAGCTGACTCTTGCCAAGGCACTCTATAAGGAGGCTAAGATCATAGTCCTTGATGAGCCCACATCCGCACTTGATGCGATCGCCGAGCAGGCATTATATGAGAGCTTTGATGAAATGATCGGTGATAAGTCCGCTGTTTATATTTCTCACAGACTTGCATCCACCAGATTCTGCGACCGTATCGCAATGTTTGAAGAGGGGCATCTTGTCGAATACGGAAGTCATGATGAACTGATGGCAGCAAACGGGAAATATGCAGAGATGTTCAACACCCAGGCACAGTATTACCGCGAAAACCCTGATGGCGGAGAAAGCGGGGTGATCGCAAATGCATAAGATCTTAACTGTTATAAATGTACTGTTTAAAACGGCAGCTAAGAAGTATCCATTCTTTTTTGTACTGAAAACAATAAGAATGGTGGTTACCGTTGCCATGCCCTTTATCGGTCTGTTTATCACTCCTCTTATTGTGGATGAGATAGTCGGAAACAGGGATGTAAACAGGCTGATCACACTGGCTGCGTGGCTGATAGGTTTGGAACTCGTATGTCAGATTTTAAACGATGTGACAACAAACTACATCAACAGGTACAGTACCCGCCTCGAAAGATACTTTGATATCCTGATCGGAAAGCATGTTATGGAGCTTGATTTCCAGCTTACCGAGGATAAGGAAGCTCTTGAGCAGATAGAGAAAGCAAGAACCGGAATGGACTGGTATTCCGGAGGGGTAAACGGGATTTCGGATCAGTTTTTCTTCTTCGTGGCAAATGTGATCAAAGCGGTGGGATTTATAGTCGTTTTGGTAATGCATGCCCCGATACTTCTTGCCGTGATAGCGGTTTATTCCGTCTTTAACTTACTGTTACTTTATAAGATCAACAAGATCGGGATCGAAGCTTTTGCCAAGCTTTCCAAGGTTAACAGATTGTTCGGCTATTTCGGATGGACCATAGTGGATCCCAGATATGGCAAGGATATACGTCTGTACGATGCGAAGAAAATGATGGTGGACTCGTGGAAGGAGAACACCGCCAAAAGTGATTCGCACTGGAGATGGCAGGGAGACAGTACTTTCCCTTTCATACTTACAAATGACTATCTGTCCCTGGCAAGAAGTTTCTTTGCATATTTTTATGTAGCACTTTTGGCTATCAGAAAGGTTATAGGAGTCGGCACCTTTACACAGCTGATCACTGCGGAAGCGGGATTGGATGATGCTATAGGAGGAATGATACAGAATGTGACAGAGCTTATAAAGCGCTGTAATTATGCTTATGAGTATGTTGTGTTCATGGATTATCCCGACGCACTTACCAAAGGAACCCGTCCTATTGAAAAGAAGCTTCATGAGATAGAGTTCAGACATGTATCATTTGCATATCCGAAAACAGACCGCAAGGTGCTGGATGATGTGAGCATAAAGATAGTTCCCGGAGAACATCTCTCGATCGTGGGGCTTAACGGTGCGGGAAAAACGACATTTATCAAACTTCTCTGCAGGCTTTACGACCCTACGGAAGGCGAGATACTCGTAGATGGAATTGATATCAGGGAATATGATTATGACCGGTATATGGAGCAGTTTGCTCCTGTTTTCCAGGATTTCAAATTGTTTGCTTTTTCGTTAAAAGAAAACATTGCGTTCCTGGATGATACTGCGGATATCAAAGCTCTTACGGACAGAGTCGGACTGCATGATTTTTTATCGGGACTGGATAAAGGTGCAGATACCAATATATTCAAATTCTTTGATGAAGAAGGGGTGGAGCCTTCCGGCGGAGAACAGCAGAAGATAGCGATAGCCAGAGCTCTTTTTAAGGATTCTCCCGTCGTTATACTGGATGAGCCTACCGCTGCACTTGACCCCATTGCTGAGTATGAGATATATAAGCAGTTTAATTCACTGGTCGGCGGTAAATCGGCTTTCTATATCTCTCACAGACTTTCAAGTTGTCAGTTCTGTGACAAGATCGCGGTGTTCTCGGACGGACATATAGCCGAGTACGGAACACATGCGGAGCTTGAGAAGATCGAAGGCGGGATCTATGCGCAGATGTTCGAAGCGCAGGCGAAGTATTATAAGGACTGATAAAAGTAAATCCATAATATATGACTTATAGGAACAAAGGGAAATTATGTCTAGAGTAGAATTAATGAATAAGAGAGTGCATTTTATAGATAATCTTAGATGGATGTGTGTATTTTTGCTGATTCCATATCATGCAGCCATGTCCTATAACATATGGGGGGAAAATTTCTATATATATTATGAGCCGAGCAAACCGATTGCTGCAGTGGTTTTGCTTAGCTCACCCTGGCTTATGCCATTGATGTTCCTTCTTGCTGGTGTTTCGGCAAGATTTTCTTTGAAAAAAAGAGGATACGGGGGCTTTATCAAAGAGCGATTCATTAAACTGGGAATTGTCTTTGTTCTCGGTGTTTTGTTTATAAACCCTGTACTGAGTTATTTTGCCGATGTTACAAAGAATGCGTATAGCGATGGTTATTTCAATCATTACAAAGTCTTTTTCTCAAGAATAACTGACTTAACAGGTTATGACGGCGGTTTCGCGATTGCACACCTGTGGTTTATCGTTACGCTTATTATTATCTCCCTTGAAGCATGTGTGATTATTAAGCTTGTGGAAGTTGTACCGGTTAAGAATAGAAACGTTCTTAGCCCGATTTGTTTTATCTTGTTGCTTTTTGCAGCTGTAGCTACGTATAAAATCAGAATTATCGACAAACCAATGCATTCGTATCTGATCATGTTTCTGCTGGGATACTTTTTCTTTGGCAATGAGAATTTCATTGAAAAGTTAAAAAAACTGAAGTGGGTTATAGTGCCGGTATTTCTGGTTGCGGATGTATTAAATGTTTACCTGTATGAATACACGGAAGGATATTATCGACTCAATATAATATGTGACTACCTGGCTTATGTTCTGGGTGTAATCGCAGTATTCTGCCTTGGATCTTTATGGTTTGATTTCAGGAATAATGTTACTGCTTTCTTCGCAAAAATATCGTATGTGTACTATATAATCCATTTCCCGATACTTGTGTTTTTCCAGTACATCCTGGATAAAACCGGAATGAACCACACAGTAAATTTCATTTTGTCAATACTGTTTGCGGTTCCTGTAACACTGATATTTTGCCTTGTTTACAGCAAAATTAAACACAACCGCCTAAAAGGAAAATAGCTGCGGTCAATATTATAAGGACTGATATGATCACTATTAAAGAGATTACAAAAGAAAACATAGATGATGTGCTGGCATTGAAGGTGGATGAAAGTCAGAAAAGCTTTGTCTCCTCCAACGGCGATTCGCTGGCCCAGGCTTATGTATATTCCAAAACCGCATATCCTTTTGCAGTGTATGAGGATGATACTATAGTGGGTTTTATCATGATGGGGTATTACGATGTGAAATCGTATTATACTCTTTGGAAATTCATGATAGACGTAAGGTATCAGAATAAGGGTTACGGCCGTAAAGCTCTTGAACTGGGAATACAGTATTTGAGAGACCGTTTCGGTGCAACCGAAATATATACCGGCGTGGTACCGGGAAATGCCGTAGCTAAGAAGCTCTACGAATCCGTGGGTTTTAAAGATACCGGAATTTTAGAGCTTGGAATGGAAGAGATGTGCCTTAAATGCATTTAAAGCCACGAAAGGCTGTAAAATTTGCAGAGAGATTGGAGCAACAAATGAATGCACTGATAATAGGCGGGAGCGGCGGACTGAGCAGCGTGGTTGCCAAACTCGCCATGAAAGAATACCGTGTATGGACACTCACCAGAGGTAATCGTGAGGTTCCTGCCGGAGTGACATCTGTTATAGCAGACAGAAATGATCCCGAAAAAATAAGACAGGCACTTCGCACGCAGAATGTCAGATGGGATGTGGTGATCGACTGCATCTGCATGAACCGCGAACATGCTGAAGCAGATCTTAAGATATTACCCGAGTTTACGGACAGACTTGTTGTGGTTTCCACGGACTCTGTTTATGACTGCAGGTATAAGAAGATTCCTGAAAAAGAAGACGGGATCTGTGTAAATGAAACCGGATGCAGTGATGAATGCACTTATGCCGGCAATAAGAGGCACATGGAAGAAGTGTTCATCCGGGATATGAATACGGGAGAGTCCGGATTAAAGATTACGATCTTCAGACCCGGACATATATACGGTCCCGGATTTTTATTGGGATGCTTTCCGGAACACAGCAGACAAAAGGAACTTCCCGAACTGATACTTAAAGGAATGCCGATACGATTGGTCGGTATGGGGACTTATATCATACATCCGATCTATGTTGATGACCTTGCGGAAGCCCTCGTCGATTGTGTGAAGAAAGAGAAGACGTTTGGCGAAATATTCTGTATAGGCGGACCTGAGGCGGTTGAAAATAAAACCTATTACGAGATTATTGCGGAGAGCCTTGGGGCAGGACTGACTATAGAAGAGGTTCCTTTATCCGGATATTTGGATAAACATCCCGAGTATTCAGGACATCTTTGCCACAGGGTATATGATCTTTCGAAATTAAAGGCAGCAGGAGTCAGGATGCCGGAGGTAAATCTGAAGACCGGAATCTCAAGAAGTCTTATTTCCATGGGATATGAACTTAAATAATTATTTATCAAAATATAAGGTCATAGTATTTGATCTCGGCGGTACTTTGATGGAGTATTCCGGAATGCCGCTTAATTGGAGCGAATACTATTATCAGGGTTTTACTAAGGTAAATGAGAAAAACAACCTGTCACTAAGTGATGATGAGATCAAAAGATCTTCGGAGATCTTAAAGTCATTTAATCCCCGACTGACCGGCAGGGAAGAAGAAATCCCTCCCGAAGTTTTGTTTGACCGGGCCTGCTTGCATTGGAAGAATAAACCGGATACGGGGACTGTGATAAGTGATTTCTTTTCCGGTATGGAGCTTCATCCGAAAATATTTGAATATGCTTTTAAAGTGATCGATGTAGCCAAATCAAACGGATGCAGTGTTGCCGTTCTTACGGATCTTCCAAACGGGATGCCGGATGAAATGTTTAAAGGATCGATACCGGATCTTCTCGAATGCATAGACCTTTATGTCTCATCACAGTCATGCGGCTATAGGAAACCGAATGGGAAGGGGATTTCATTTATCTCTGATCATTACGGGGTTGCGGAATCAGAAATATTATTTGTGGGTGATGAAGAAAAAGATCATAAGACAGCTCTGAACGCAGGCTGTGATTTTGCATATATCCCGGATTTTCTCGAGAAGTTTTCCCTTCGGTAAGCGTAAAGCGTAGTAAGGAGATTTGAGGTATCTGATCACCGATATGATCAAACTTACGGAATGCACGGATAAAAATCGCATTATACGCATATAAATGCATAATTTTGGCATTTCCCAGTGCAAATCAAGTATGATAATATCAATTTATAGGAAGTCATAGGAGGTTTGCATGGATAGCAGGGCAATGAAAAAGGTCGGAATTACCATGAGTGCTTTCATGGGTATTGCAATGAGTTTCTTTTTGTCACTGACAGGAACCATTACATCAGGTCATTTCACGGTTCCTTCCTGGCTGATAAGCTTTGTGATCAGCGGTCTTATCTCAATGGTGATCGGTATCTCCATCCCCATGAAGAAAGTAAACGATAAGATTGTAGGCGTATTTAAGCTTCCTCCGTTTTCTTTTGCCGGAAGGTGTCTTGAGAGTTTTGTTTCCGATCTGATCTATACCCCGATAATGACATTCTGCATGGTGTTTTTTGCTTATAAATCAGCAATAGCACACGGCGCTCCCGCAGAGAGCATGAACTTTGGAAGAATGTTTCTGAGTTCTTTTATGATCTGTTTTGTGGTGGGATTTGTGCTTATCATAATCCTGATGCCCATCTTCCTGACTATAGCCATGAAGATGCATGGGGTGGATCCTTCCAAAAGACCGCAGTAAATAAAAAAATATTTTCAAAAAAATAAAGGGATTAACTGACCGGCTCGGTATATATATACTGGCCGGTTTTTTTAATAGGAGATCATCATGAAAGTCAGGGAAATGCTCGAAGAACGCGAGGAGCAGATCTTAAGCCCCTACGCATCACTTTCTAAAAACTCAAAAGGACGTGATCTTGACGAGCCTCAGTGTGATATCAGACCCGTCTATCAGAGGGACCGAGACAGGATAGTTCACTGCAAAGCTTTCAGAAGGCTGAAGGATAAGACTCAGGTCTATCTGATCCCCGAGGGAGATCATTACAGAACGAGACTTACCCATACTCTGGAGGTATCGCAGATAGCACGTACCATCTCCAAGGCGCTCAGGCTTAACGAAGACCTTACAGAGGCCATCGCTCTCGGACACGATCTGGGCCATACGCCTTTCGGACATGCGGGAGAGAGAGCTCTTGCATCCGTTTGCCCCTACGGTTTCAAACACAACGAACAGAGTGTAAGGACAGTAGAAAAGCTCGAAAAAGACGGCAAGGGCCTTAACCTTACCTGGGAAGTAAGAGACGGAATCCTTAATCATCAGACTTCCCTTATGCCTCATACTCTTGAGGGCAAGGTAGTAAGACTGTCCGATAAGATCGCTTACATCCATCATGATATGGATGATGCGGTAAGAGGCGGAGTTCTCACTGAAATGGACGTCCCCGCTTCCATCAGAGAAGTTCTGGGATCCACTCCCGGAGACAGGCTCGATACTTTTATGCATGATATCATCATGAACAGTACGGATAAGAATGATATATGCATGACGGATCGTGTGGGACAGGCAATGAAGGATATCAGACAGTTTATGTTTGACAGGGTATATACAAACCCCGATATCAAATCCGAAGAGGGCAAGGCCGAGACTTTGGTCATAACTCTTTACGATTATTACCTCCATCATCCCGATAAGCTTCCCGAGGAAAACAGAAGGATGGTCGCTGAGGGAGAGAAACTTGAAATAGCGGTTTGTGATTTTGTCGGTGCTATGACTGACAGATTCGCAATCCTGACATATAATGACCTCTTTGTTCCCAAATCATGGGAGATGATTTAACAGATGAGATTTTCCGACGAATTCCTGGAGGAAGTCAAAGCCCGTAACGACATTCTTGATGTTGTGGGCAGCTACATTCCTCTGAAGAAAAAAGGGAATAATTACTGGGGACTTTGTCCGTTCCATAACGAGAAGACTCCGTCGTTTTCCGTTTACCCGCCCAAGCAGATGTTCCATTGCTTCGGATGCGGCGAAGGCGGTAATGCCATCACTTTCGTAATGAAGTATGAAAATGTTTCTTTTGCGGAAGCGGTCAAGATACTGGCCGAAAGAGCCGGTATGGAGGTTAAGGGGACGGAGGAGTCCGAGGAAGAAAAGGCCAGACGATCCAAGGCCGATATCCTGAGACAGATAAATTCCGATGCGGCTCTGTATTTTATGAACAATCTCTACACGCCTCACGGTGAGAAGGGATTGAATTATTTCAAAGACAGAGGGCTTTCCGATGATACGATCAGACATTTCGGTCTGGGATTTGCGGGCAATAACGGAAGGGAAGTCATAGAAGCTCTGAGGAAAAAAGGCTATTCGGACGAGATGCTCGTAGCTTCGGGAATAGCGAGCAATTCCGAGAAATACGGCATGAGCTGTTCTTTCTTCGGAAGAGTGATGTTCCCGATAATAAGCGGCGATAAGAAGGTCATCGGATTCGGCGGAAGAGTTCTTGGAAGCGGAGAACCAAAGTACCTGAATACTTCCGAAACGATGGTATTCGATAAGCGTAGAAATCTCTACGGATATAATTTTGCAAAGCGCGCGAGAAAAGATTACTACATTCTCTGCGAAGGCTATATGGATGTAATATCCATGCACCAGGCCGGGTTTGATACGGCGGTGGCGTCCCTGGGAACGGCATTTACCGAAGAGCAGGCGGCCATGATCAAAAGAGACCGTAAAGAAGTCTATCTGGCTTATGACATGGATGAAGCGGGAGAAAAAGCGGCTCTCAAGGCAGTCAGGATGCTCACTGCGGTGGGTATCACGCCCAGAAGGATCAGCTTAAAACCCTGCAAGGATCCGGATGAATTCCTGAACCGGTACGGAACCGAGGAATTTGCTAAGCGCCTCGAAAACGCCGAGAACGGATTCCTCTATATCGAAGACAGGGTCAGGGACAGATATAACCTGTCGGATCCGGAAGAGAAATATAAATGCGAGCGTGAGATCGTAGAGAACCTGTGGATGTTTGCAGGTGACGAAGTGAGGATGAACACATACGCTCCGGAACTTGCAAAGCGATACGGCTACACCGCATCCGAGATCTCAAAGCTTCTGGAAGAAACAAGGCCGCGTGAATATGCGAGAAAAGACGACAGAAATTTTGCCACGGCTTATTCACCTCCGAAGAAACCTTCCGGCAGGAAAAAAGAAAACGAATGGACGCATGCCGAAAGTTCTCTTTTGACCTGGATGACCGATGAACCGGATATATATAAGGTGGTCAAGAGATATTTGAAGCCCGATGATTTCTCACCGGGACCCTGCAGGACGATAGCGGGGCTTTCATTCGAAATGCTTGATGCGGGTGAGTTCAGTAACGAAAAACTCATGGCGGGGCTTGAGAGTGAAGAACTTATAAACGATGCGACGGGAATACTTCAGAATTCTGCGCCGGACATCGATACGGCTGAAAAGCGTATGGCGATGCTGAAGGATCTGATAATAAGTGTGATGGAGAGAAAGTGCGAACTTTTGACCCAAAGTGACGATCCGGAAAAAGAAATGAAGGTTTTTACCACAAGAATCGAAATTGATAAATTAAAATCCGGAAAGCTCCGGATGAGTGACGAGGAGGAGTCCTGAAATGGCTAAGAAAGAAGATAAGAACACCAAAAAGAACGCTAAGGCAGCTTCTAAGCCTGCTAAGGCGGTTAAACCCGCGGCTAAGGCTGCAGCCAAGTCTGCCAAGGCAGCAAAGCCCGCAGCAAAGGCTCCTGCAAAGAAGGCTGCAAAACCTGCGGCTAAAAATACCAAGCCCGTAAAGGCAGCAAAGCCTGTTGCAAAGACTACGGCAAAGAAGGCAGCAAAGCCCGCAGCAAAGGCGCCTGCAAAGAAGGTATCAAAGCCCGTAGCAAAAGCCCCTGCAAAGAAGGCAGCAAAACCTGTTGCAAAGGCCCCTGCAAAGAAGGTATCAAAGCCCGTAGCAAAAGCCCCTGCAAAGAAGACGGCAAAACCTGTTGCAAAGGCCCCTGCAAAGAAGACGGCAAAGCCCGCAGCAAAGGCTCCTGCAAAGAAGACGGCAAAGCCTGTTGCTAAGGCTCCCGCAAAGAAGACAGCAAAGCCCGTTGCAAAGGCCCCTGCAAAGAAGACGGCAAAGCCCGCAGCAAAAGCTTCCGCAAAGAAGGTTGTAAAGCCCGCAGCAAAGCCTGTTGCAAAGGCCCCTGCTAAGAAGGCAGCGAAGCCAGCTGTTAAACCTGCCGTAAAGCCTGCGAAGAATACAAAGCCTGTTTCCAAGCAGCCGGCTAAACCCGCAAAGGCAGTTAAGCCTTCCAAGGCAGACATCAAAGAGAATGATAAGAACAAGAAGAGCGCGGTAAAACCCGCTCCCGAAAAAGCATCAAAGAAAGATAAGACGACCGAAGTAAAGGCCGCCTCTGCTAAGAGTGCGGATAAGACTTCGACGTCTAAGAAAGACAGAGTAACCAAGACCAAGGATATGAGTAATGTTGTTAATGCCGCACCCGAGACACAGGAAGCAGAAGGTGCGTTGGACGAAAAGATCACAGAGGTAGTGAATAACCTCATTAAGAAAGCAAAGAAGGGTACAAAGCCCGTAGAACTTGATTATTCCATGATCGTTGATTCCGTAATGAAGGTAACCGACGATGATGAGATGGTAGACAAAGTAATCGAAATGCTCGGAAAGAACGGAGTTGATGTTCTTCCCATGGAGCCCATCGGTTCCGAAATCGATGATTTTGAACTTGGAGAGCCCAGTGCTGATGATCTTGCCGAGGCAGAGGATGAAGGTGTTGAGAAGATCGACATCGATTCACTCGTAGAAGGCGTAAGCATTGAAGATCCCGTTCGTATGTATCTTAAAGAGATCGGTAAGGTACCCCTTCTTACCGCCGAGGAAGAGATCGAACTTGCAAAGCGTATGGAGAAGGGCGATGAGGAAGCTAAGAATGCACTTGCCGAAGCAAACCTCAGACTCGTTGTTTCCATCGCCAAGAGATATGTAGGAAGAGGAATGCTTTTCCTCGATCTTATCCAGGAAGGAAACCTCGGACTTATCAAGGCTGTTGAGAAGTTTGATTACCGTAAAGGTTATAAGTTCTCCACCTATGCTACATGGTGGATCAGACAGGCTATCACCAGAGCTATCGCCGATCAGGCACGTACCATCAGAATTCCCGTACACATGGTTGAGACCATCAACAAGCTCATCCGTGTAAGCCGTCAGCTTCTTCAGACTCTCGGAAGAGAGCCCAGCCCCGAAGAGATCGCTGCAGAGATGAACATCCCCGAAGAGAAGGTTCGCGAGATCTTAAAGATCTCTCAGGAGCCCGTATCTCTCGAGACTCCCATCGGTGAAGAGGAAGATTCACATCTCGGAGATTTCATTGAGGATGATAATGTTCCCGCACCTGCAGAGGCAGCAACACAGATGCTTTTAAGAGAGCAGCTTGATAAGGTCCTTGATTCACTTACCGACAGAGAAAAGAAAGTCTTAAGACTTCGTTTCGGTCTCGATGACGGAAGACAGCGTACTCTTGAAGAGGTCGGAAAAGAATTCAACGTAACCCGTGAAAGAATCAGACAGATCGAAGCTAAGGCACTTCGTAAACTTCGTCATCCCAGCCGTTCAAAACAGCTCAAGGATTATCTGGAGGATACATGAGGCTTTCGGACAGACTTGAAAGCATTATAGAAATGGTTCCTGAGGGTGAGATATGTGCGGATATCGGATGTGATCATGGTTTTACATCCATAGAACTTATCGGCAGAGGTATTTCACCCAAGGTTGTAGCTTCGGATCTTCGCGAAGGCCCTCTTGCAAGCGCCCGTGAAAACATAAAAAATGCGGGACTTGAAGATAAGATAAAGCTTATGATCTCCGACGGTTTTGATGCATATGAGCCGGGAGAAGTAAGTACCGCGGTCATTGCGGGAATGGGCGGGGTGCTGATAAAGGACATGCTGGTTAAAGGCATAGAATGTGTATCCGAAATGGGAGCGTTTGTGGTCCAGCCTCAGTCAAACATTCCCGAGTTTCGTAATTTTCTCCGATTAAACGGTTACGAGATAGAGAAGAATGCTGTCGTGCTTGATGCCGGAAAGTATTATTTTCCCATGAGGATCAGATACACCGGTAAAGATGCGTCGGGAGAGGATCCTTTCATCACCGCGGAAGACAGGTACGGTGCGGATCTTATCCGTGAGAACAGAGGCCTTTCGGATTACCTTGATTTTCAGATGGAATCTTATGAGAAGATAAGCGAAAGACTCCTTCTGGAAGACGGGGTGCACGACGACAGGACACTTGAACTGAAGTCATTAATGGAGCTTAACCGCAGTATTCGAAGCAAATTTTAAAGATTGAGAGGACATCTTATGTATACCCTTATTATCGAAGGCGAGAAAAAGGAATATCCCGAAGGTGTGATCTGGGAGGATATTGCCAAAGAATACCAGAAGAATTACTCCTCACCCATTGCTGCCGTCAGTCTCGACGGTAAGATAAGAGAACTGTTTAAGAAAGTTTCCAGAAGCGGAGAGGTAAAGTTTTTTACTCTTTCCGACAATGTAGGACATCTGACTTATATCAGAAGTACAACCATGCTTCTTATGAAGGCAATCTTTGATATCTACGGTCAGGATGTTGTTAACAAGTGCAGAACAGACTTTACCGTAGGAAGAGGCCTGTTCATGAATACAAACGGCACCATCGAAGCGACTCAGGAGAACGCTGACAAGATCAAGAAGCGCATGCAGGAGATCGTCGAAGCAGGTACTCCTTATATGAAGAGATCCTATCCTCTGGACGATGCGATGGATATTTTCTCAAAGAGAGGAATGGCCGATAAGGTAAAGCTTTTCAAATACAGAAGAAGCTCAAGTGTAAATATCTATGAGATGGGCGGCTATCGCGATTATTATTACGGATACATGCTTCCCAATGCTTCATATGTAAAATATTTCGACCTCATAGCATACGATAACGGATTTATGCTCCTTACTCCCACGAAGCAGGAGCCTACCGTTGTTCCCAAGTTTGAAGAGAGCAGAATGCTCTATGAAACATTCCAGAAGTCTCACGAGTGGTGTAAGTATGTGGGCATTGAAAATGTAGGTGACTTAAACGAGAGGATCTGTTCCGGCAACATGGACGATCTTATCCTCGTTCAGGAAGCAGAGCAGGAGAGACGTATCGCAGAGATCGCATCCACCATCGCTTCCAGAAAAGATGTAAAGTTTGTCATGATCGCAGGACCTTCTTCCTCCGGTAAGACAAGCTTCTCACACAGACTTTCCATACAGCTTCGTACCTTCGGGCTTAAGCCTCATGCCATCGGCCTGGATGACTATTTCGTAAACAGGGAAGATACTCCCAGGGACGAAAACGGAGATTACAATTTCGAGTGCATCGAGGCAATCGATACCAAGGGCTTTAACAACGATATGCTGAAGCTTCTTGCGGGTGAAAGAGTGGAACTTCCCACCTTCAATTTCAAGGTCGGCCAGAGGGAGTACCACGGCAATTATATGCAGCTTGAGGATGATGATATCCTGGTCATTGAGGGAATCCACGGACTGAATCCCAAGATGAGCTACGCCCTTCCCGATGAGAGTAAGTTCAAGATTTATATCTCAGCGCTTACATCCATCAATATCGATGAGCACAACAGGATTCCTACCACCGATGCAAGACTTTTAAGACGTATGGTAAGAGACGCAAGGACCAGAGGATCGGATGCCAGAAGAACCCTCAATATGTGGGCTTCCGTAAGAAGAGGCGAGACTGAGAACATCTTCCCCTTCCAGGAAGAAGCTGATATGATGTTCAACTCTGCACAGATCTATGAGCTTGCTCTGTTAAAACAGTTCGCCGAGCCACTTCTTTTCAGTATCGGCAAGGATGATCCGGCATATTACGAAGCAAAGAGGCTTCTTAAGTTCCTCGATTACTTCCTGTCGGTTCCCAGCGAATTCCTTCCCAACAACTCCATCTGCAGAGAGTTTGTGGGCGGTTCATGTTTTAATGTATAAAACAAGGGGAATGATACCGAGAATCGATCCATGTTTGCATGGATGAGATTCTCGGTATCAATGACCCGCAAAAACATGAGCAAGAGTGATTTAAAAAAAAAATCACAAGATTGCGAATGTTTTTAGGATTGCGGAAATTGCGAAGCAATGAAGCAATCCGTTTTTTTATTATTTTCTTTTAATACCTATTTAATAGGTTTATTTGACACGTGTTGTATAATACTCTGTGAGCGAAACGGACGATCGCGGGAGGTCATCATTGACCTCGTGAGGAAAGTCCGGGCTCCACAGGGCAGGATGCCGGATAACGTCCGGCGGAGGCGACTCCCGGGACAGTGCAACAGAAAATAACCGCCTGCTTATGCAGGTAAGGGTGAAAAGGCGGTGTAAGAGACCACCGTTCGCATGGTAACATGCGGAGCTGTGTAAACCCCATTCGGAGCAAGACCAAACGGAAAGGTTAAGGGCTGCCCGCCCGTCTTTCAGGTAGGTCGCTTGATGCGTGCGGCAACGTACGTACTAGATAGATGATCGTCAGCGCATCGGCCGCAAGGCTGATCCGCAACAGAACCCGGCTTATAGTTTCGCTTATTTTTTATAACCCCTATCCGCTTAGTGCGGATTATTTTTATCATCCGATCGGAGGAAAAGAAATGACCAGAATTGATGTTGTCAGCGGATTTTTAGGCGCAGGCAAAACCACACTTATCAAAAAGCTTCTTAAGGATGCAGTTGATGCAACCAAGACAGTACTTATCGAGAATGAGTTCGGAGAGATCGGTATCGACGGAGGATTTCTGGAAGAGTCCGGTATCGAGATCAAGGAAATGAGCCAGGGATGCATTTGCTGCAGTCTCGTAGGAGACTTCGGTACTTCTCTTAAGGAAGTTATCGATACTTATTCTCCCGAAAGAATTCTTATTGAGCCTTCAGGTGTAGGAAAACTTTCAGATGTACTCAAGGCTATCGAGAGAGTGGCGGGCGAACTTGATGTTAAGATCAACTCCGCAGTTGCGGTTGTTGATGCATCCAAGGCTAAGATGTATTCCAAGAACTTCGGTGAGTTCTTTGTTAACCAGATCGAGTATGCAGGAACCGTTATCTTAAGCCGTACCGATACTGCTTCCGCAGAGAAAATTGCCGAGGCTGTTGCCATTGTAAAAGAGCACAATCACAAGGCTACCGTTATCACCACTCCTCTTGACCAGCTTGATGCAAAGGCTGTTCTTGATGCAATCGAAGGAAATGATTCCATTGATGCTCTTCTCGAAGAGATGATGGAGAAGGCTAAAGAGGCTCCCGAGCATCACCACCACCATCATGATCATGACGATCACGACGAAGAGTGCTGCTGTCACCATCATCACGACGATGATGACGATGACGATGATGATCACGAGTGCTGCCACCACCATCACCACGATGATGACGATGATGATCACGAGTGCCACCACCATCACCACGATGATGACGATGACGATGATGATCACGAGTGCCACCATCATCACCACGACGATGATGACGATGACGAC
>JAGCUO010000086.1 GCA_017962825.1 Lachnospiraceae bacterium
CACCTGTTCACAAAATTCAAGCGTCCCCACTGTCACGTGCATCTTGGTAACCCCAAAATGCATGTTGGTAGCGATTCTCTTTTCAGGTGTTTTGATCCGAATTATGATGCACTTGTAACAAGGAAACACACATAAAGAGAGGCAAACATGAACGCTATCACAGTCAACAACCTGATCAAGGATTATAAAGAGCACAGAGCGGTGAAGGGTATTTCCTTCGAAGTTAAAGAAGGTGAGCTTTTCGCTTTCTTGGGAGAAAACGGAGCAGGAAAATCCACCACCATTAATATACTGAGTACGATCTTACAGAAGACTTCCGGGGAGGTTAAGGTATTCGACAATGTTCTCGGTGAAGATGATGACAAGATAAGATCTCTTATCGGAATAGTTTTTCAGAATTCGGTTTTGGACGATAAGCTGACGGTCAAAGAAAACCTTTACACCAGAGGTTCCTACTACGGACTGACAAAGAAGCAGACGGATGAAAGACTGGCAGAGTTCAGGGAAGGCTTCGAGCTTGATGAGATCTGGAACAGAAGATACGACAAGCTCTCCGGCGGACAGAGAAGAAGAGTGGATATCGCTAGAGCACTGATCCATGATCCCCGTATTCTTTTCCTCGACGAGCCCACAACGGGTCTTGATCCTAAGTCGCGAAAGATCGTATGGGACCACATCGATTACTTGAGAAGAGAAAAGAAAATGACGATCTTCCTGACGACGCACTACATGGAAGAGACCAAAGATGCGGACAATGTAGTGATCCTGGACAAGGGAGCGATCATAGCACAGGGAACTCCCGCAGAGCTGAAGACCGGATATGCAAGTTCGAGACTTGTGTGGTACACGGAGGAAAGCGATGAGAATGCAGGAATCCTCAAAGGAATGGATTACACCTACGATTCGGATCACTACAATGTAAAGTTCAGGAATTCAATAACTGACCTGCTCTATGAATATAAGAATAAGATCACTGATTTTGAGATCATCAAGGGCAGCATGGACGATGTGTTTTTAAACCTTACCGGAAGGGAGATTGCAAATATATGAGAAAATTTATGGGATTAACCAAGAGAAACTTACTTGTTTACTTTAAGGATAAAGGTGCGATTCTTTTTTCACTTCTTACTTCACTCATAGTACTTGTACTTTATCTGCTCTTCCTCAAGGGAACATTTGAAGATGCTTTTGAATCAGCTCTTGCGAATGCGGAATTTATCAGAAGCTTCATAAATGACGGAGACATTGAGGTATTCGTAAACATTACACTTCTGATCGGAATGCTGGGCTCCGCAATGATCACGGTTCCTTATTCATGCCTTACCACCATCGTTAAGGACAGAGAGAACAAGATCGATTATGATATCTCCGCAACTCCCATTAAGAGATGGCAGATCGTCCTTTCCTACTTCACAGCTGCTTCAATCTCTGCATGCATCATGACCGGAATCCTTCTTGCTGCAGGAATGATCATCTTAAGCATGGATGGCGGACTTCTCCTCGGAACAGTCGATATCCTCAAGGCATTCGGAATGGTCATCATCGGATCTGTTTCCTCAACCGCACTCTTTATGGCTTTTATGCTCTTTTTCAAGACTGCTCAGAGCTCTAATGCTTTCTTCGGAATGCTTTCCGCAGCGGCTGGCTTTGTGATCGGCGCGTATATTCCCATCTCACAGTTTTCAGATAAGGTTCAGACATTCTGCAATCTGTTCCCCGCAACTCACGTAACCATCGCCATCAGAAATATCCTCATGAGAGGCGTTGTTGATAAGATGAATAATTCCATCGGCGGACTTGATCAGGGAATGTTCGTAGAGACTATTAAGGGTATCTTCTCGTTCAATTCACGCATGTTCGGACATACACTTTCAATCGCAAACAGCCTGACTTATATCTTCGTATTTATGGCAGTTAGCGTAGTGTTTATGGTTTGTGCATTCTCCAAGACTTATAAGAGGGCTTAAGTAATAGTGACAGTGGGGCCCAAGGGGACGGTTCTCGTGGTGCAGAACTTCATGCACCACGAGAACCGTCCCCTTGGGCCCCACTGTCACCTTTCACTTGCATAATTTCTTCAGAATCTCGATGTAGCTTGCGGTGAGCGCCGACGGCCTGATCGCACCAGGCAGGATGTACCCTATCTCCATGTAATCATCCACATCCAAAGGCTTGGCGATAATGCCGGGACCGTTTAATTCTTCGCTGATAACACCGCTGCAGATGGTGTAACCGTTCAGACCTACCAGCATGTTGAAGAGTGATGCTCTGTCACAGACTACGATTTCTTTGTCACTGTCCAAAGTACTCAATATCTCTTCCGAGAAATAAAATGAATTATGATTTCCCTGCTCATAGGACAGGCGGGGATAAGGCTTTAAGTCATCCGTCGTCAGCTTTTTCTTACGGGAAAGAGGTGACGACTTTCCTATAAATACATGAGGCTTGGCGGTAAAGAGCGGCTCGAATACAAGGCCGTTGTCACGAAGGGTTTTGCGTATGACGGTTTCGTTGAAGCTGTTGAGATACAGCACACCGACTTCACTCTTCATCCTTGCCACATCTTCGATGATCTCGTAGGTCTGTGTCTCTCTCATATGAAATTCGTATTTATCTCCCCCGTGCTGCTTGAGGAGCTCGACGAATGCTTCAACCGCAAATGAATAATGTTGGGATGAGACGCAGAACTTTGTCTTTCCCACAGATGTTCCTGTGTATCTTTCTTCTATAAGATTGGTCTGGTCCAGGACCTGTCTTGCATATCCTAGGAATTCTTCTCCTTCTTTGGTAAGACCGATTCCTTTTTTACCTCTTGTGAATATGACGATCCCGAATTCTTTTTCCAGTTCCTGGATTGAAGCGGTAAGGGAGGGCTGGGCAATAAAGAGTTTTGCCGCAGCTTCAGTTATGTTGCCTGTTTCCGCTACCGTTACGGCGTATCGCAGCTGTTTGAGAGTCATTTATTTCTCCTTATAAGTAAAAGCTATATCGAGCTATAGATTATAGTAATAACTATGGTTATATTATAGATTAAATCTATGGATAAGTTCAAGTAATTTGTATTGTACCCGCGTGTTTACGGCGGTTATACTGAAATTGCTCGGTTGGTCGAGCGGCAAAAAATGTATGAGGGTGGAGAAAGGATATATTTTATGAAGACATCGGTTATTGGTTTCCCCAGAATAGGTAAAAACAGAGAACTTAAATTCGTGATTGAGAAATATTTCAAAGGAGAGGCAACTCTTGCAGATCTTCAGAAGGAAGGAAGAGCACAGAGAGAGTTTGCGCTTACCGTTCAGAACAATGCGGGTATCGATCACATCTCATCAAATGATTTTTCTTATTATGACGGGGTTCTTGATACCGCACTTCAGTTCAACATCATTCCCAAGAGATATAAAGATCTGGGACTTTCACCTCTCGATACCTATTTTGCAATGGCAAGAGGATATCAGGGAGAGAAGGGTAATGTAAAAGCTCTTGCGATGAAGAAATGGTTCAACACCAATTACCATTACATCGTTCCCGAGATTGAAGATGATGCGTATGTCATTTTAAACGGCACTAAGATTTTTGATGAATATGATGAGGCAACATCACTTGGTATTAAGACCAAGCCCGTTATTCTCGGACCTTTCACTTTCTTAAAACTTGCAAGATTTACCGGCAAGAAGACCATCAAGGATTTTATAGATGATTTCCGTTCAGAGTACGTTGCTCTGGTTAAGGAATTCGATAATCTCGGAGCAGAATGGATACAGTTCGATGAACCCTATCTTGTGAAGGATCTTTCTGCCGAGGATATCGAACTTTTCAAATCACTTTATGAGAAGATTCTTTCTGTAAAAGGAAACGTAAAGATCCTTCTTCAGACATATTTCGGAGATACAAGAGATATTTATCCGGATCTTGTGCAGATGAAGTTTGACGGTCTGGGATTGGATTTCGTTGAGGGACGCAGATCTTATGTTCTGGTAGAGAAGAACGGATTCCCCGATGACAAGATTCTTTTTGCGGGACTTATAAACGGTAAAAATATTTGGAGAAACGATTACGCCAAGACTCTTTCAAGAATTTCTTCTCTTAAGAGAGCGGGCGTTAAGAATATAGTTCTGTCCACTTCGTGTTCACTGCTTCATGTTCCTTATACCACTAAGAGTGAAACAAAACTTTCTTCCAATTATTTAAGACATTTTGCATATGCGGTTGAAAAGCTTGAGGAGCTGGTGGAAGTAGCAAAGCTTGCGGAAGCCAAGGATGAATCTGAGATCGTTTACTCTCTTGCATATGGTAAGAACCGTAAACTCTTCGAAGCAAGAGAAGGAAGCAAGAACGACGAAGTAAGAAACAGAGTAGCTGCCATCAAAGATTCCGATTATACAAGACTTCCTGAATTTGCCGAAAGAGAAAAGATCCAGAAGGAGCTTCTTAAGCTTCCTATTTTCCCTACTACAACGATCGGTTCCTTCCCTCAGACCCAGGATGTTAAGAAGGGAAGAACTCTTCTTAAGAGAGGTGAGATCACAAAACAGGAATACGATGATCTTATTAGGGAAAAGATAGCTGACTGCATAAAGATTCAGGAAGAGATCGGTCTTGATGTTCTCGTTCACGGAGAGTACGAAAGAAACGACATGGTTGAGTACTTCGGAGAGAATCTTGAAGGTTATCTTTTCACGGAAAAGGCATGGGTTCAGTCATACGGTACAAGATGTGTTAAGCCTCCCATTATCTGGGGCGATGTATATCGTAAGAATGCCATCACCGTTGATTGGTCGGTATACACAAAGAGCTTGACTGACAAGCCTGTCAAGGGAATGCTCACCGGCCCCGTTACCATTTTGAATTGGTCCTTCCCCAGAGAAGATATCACCATTAAGGAAAGTACACTTCAGATCGCACTCGCTATCAGGGATGAAGTTCTTGATCTTGAAGCACACGGCATCGGAATCATTCAGATCGATGAAGCAGCTCTCAGAGAAAAACTTCCTTTAAGAAAGAGTGACTGGGATAAGGAATATCTTGATTGGGCTATACCCGCATTCAGACTTGTTGCAAGCGGAGTAAAGCCCGAGACTCAGATTCACACTCACATGTGCTACAGCGAATTTACCGATATCATCCCTGCGATCGATGCAATGGATGCAGATGTAATCACCTTTGAAGCATCACGTTCGGATCTCCAGATCCTTGATGCACTTAAAGAGAATGATTTCAGAACAGAAGTAGGCCCCGGCGTATACGATATTCACAGCCCGAGAGTTCCTTCCGTTGATGAGATCTATTCCGCATTGAAATTAATGAGGGAAAAACTGGACGACAGCAAGCTCTGGGTTAATCCCGACTGCGGCCTCAAGACAAGAGGTGAGACAGAAACCAAGGCAAGTCTTATCAATCTCGTCGAAGCTGCCAAGAAATTAAGAGAGGACGTAAAGTAATCCGCGGCGAAAAACGTCACGAATGTCATTATGAAAATTTCGGATATCTACAATAATAAAAAGCAGACTCTTTCTTTTGAAATATTTCCTCCGAAAAAAGAAAGCGGATTGGAAAATATCGATGAGACTTTATCCGTACTGGCCGAGCTGAATCCTGATTTTATCAGTGTGACGTTCGGCGCAGGCGGAGGGACGGGTTCAAAGCGTACGCTTGAACTTGCTCGTAAGATAAAGGAAGAATATAAAGTTGAGCCGGTGGTTCATCTGACATGTCTTACTTATGATAAGAAACAGATAGATGAACTTGCCAAAGAACTTCAGTCGGAAGGAATTGAAAATATCCTTGCACTTCGCGGAGACATTACTCCCGAGCTTACACCGGCTGGTGACTTTGCACATGCATCAGACCTCATTTCGTATCTGAAAAAAGAATACGATTTTTGTTTTCTGGGTGCGTGTTATCCGGAGTGCCACGCAGAGTCTGCGGATATGATAGACGAGATAAAGCATCTCAGAACCAAAGTTGATGCTGGCGCGGAAGTTCTGTTATCTCAGTTGTTTTTTGCAAATGAGATATTTTATAACTTCAGCGAGAAGTGTAAGATCGCGGGAATTGATGTGCCTGTTGTGCCCGGAATCATGCCTGTCATAAATGCATCACAGATCAAGAGAATGGTCAGCATGTGTAATGCGTCGTTTCCTGCCAGGTTCAAAAGGATAATAGATAAGTACGAAGATAATAAAGAAGCATTGTTTGATGCCGGCATGTCCTACGCACTTACTCAGATAATAGATCTGCTGGTCTCGGACATTCCGGGAATACATCTGTATACGATGAACAATCCCAAGGTCGCTAGAAGGATCTGCGAGGGGATTAAAAATATAGTGTAGAGAGTAGCCAAAACCCCTGTGAATCAGGGGTTTTGCATTCTTCGAAAATTTCCTGAGATTTTTTTGAAAAAGTTGTTGACTTATAAAAATCGATGTGATAATTTATATAAGCTGTCGCGTGAGACAGCGCCCAAGTTCCTTGATAATTCAATACTAATGCATCCCTGAAAATTCCTATATAAGCCGGAACTCGAAACCGGCATAGAAATTTCAGAGACGAACAAAACCTTAATCAGTAGATTATGGATAAGCCAGATTTATCTGGCTGAGATTAAACTTTTATTGAGAGTTTGATCCTG
>JAGCUO010000087.1 GCA_017962825.1 Lachnospiraceae bacterium
CATTCTGTGCAAAAGTTTGCTTCCCCCATTCTCTTCGCGCCGCAATTCCGGCAGAACTTATCCATTTTCCTTCCTCCAAACATCATCGCATGATCTCAGGATTCTATCGTACTCATCCGTAACAATAATATCCATTCTCTTATTTTATCTGTTATTATCTTTATTCTATCATAGACGTATAATAACGAAAAGAGACCTTTATGCCTCCCCTGGACTACCTCAGCTTTCCCGACATGATATCCTTAAGATCGGACAGCTTTTGCATGATGAGCAGCCTGTCCTCATCAGACAGATCTTCTTTATCGCGACTCTATGTCTGTATCCGAATAATCCATTATGATCTTCTTGCACGACTTGCATATATATGCATCAAGACTTCCATATGAAAAAGGGTTCCAATTTATCATATTTAATTCACCCTCTCGGGGTGCCAAAGAAAGCTTATGCTTTTTCCTTACCCATGCCAATATTCGATAATATTGAATATAACCTTTTTCCATTTCTGCATTGCATACCGGACATTTCATTCTAATACCTCCCACAAATCCCGATTCATTTTCACAGACACACAAATTATACTATGACCATCTGTTCTCTGCTATCAATCCGGCATTACAACTTTGCTACCCGGAGTTGCTACGGAGTTGAGATAATAAAAGGGCTGTGATGATCGCAGCCCTCATAAGTACTATTTTTCAGTTTCCTCATGCCCTTAAGTGTCCTGCACCGTGAAACAGCCACATACAGCTGAGCCTCTGCAAAGAACCCTCTGGCAAGATTGATATGGTCAAAGGTAAGGCCTTGTGACTTATGCACGGTAATAGCCCAGCCATAGGTGATCGGATAACAGCCACTTCCATCCGGCGTGACCTGTATAAGCCTTTTGTCATCCAAAAGAATGCTGATACTCTTCTTGTTGAGTCGTTCAATCGTACCCAGACTGCCATTCTTATAAGTCTCAAACCGAAAATACATTCGAATCATTCGTTGCGTTAAATCTTAGTAAGAAGAGTGGTAAAACCCCCGGAAAGCCCGTAAAACAGGCACTTTGAGCAAAGAAAAAGGAACCGATCTCTCAGTTCCTTTCGCAGCCCTACAAGGATTCGAACCTTGAAAATGACGGAGTCAGAGGCCGGATACATTAAGCACCGAAATAGCCTTTTTCAGGGCGTTTCACAGCTCCCGTTTCCCGGGAGTTACCAAATTGATTACCATTGATAACATGTATTACACTGCCTATGATACACTTATGTTTGGGATTTTGCAAGGTTCTCCTGGCGCCCGTTTACTTTTCTTCCATCTCAATCTCCATTACTACTGCAGGTGCAGGCTTTTCATATCCTTTCAGGAAAAGCCCTTTCTGCCGCGCCTCATAGATCAATGCACTCGGAAAATAACAGCAAGTGTTCAGATATCGCAGGAACCCGGGAACATCCTGACGGATCTGTTTGGGTACGACAACAGGGTTTTGGATCATTTTCGCATATTCATCATGGAAGGTCTCTGTCAGCGTTGCTGAATATTCTTCCATCAGTCCATAGAAAGCCTTCTTTTCCTCCTTATTCAACACAGGAACATTAAGCTGCAATTTGCCATCTGATGTTCTTTCCACAAGATCAAGTTTTAGAAAAACATCCATACTCTCTATAACCCTTTGCGATATTCCTGAAAGAAAGCTTTCATCATCCCGATATACGGAATATAACATTTTAGTCACGCCTTCTCTGGCTTCCCCAAAAGTACCCGCACATCGGTAGGCACTATGCGATTTCCCCAACACCTCATCGTCAGTGTCATAATCATATAAGACTACCCACTTAGCTCCGAACCAGTTACCAAAACCGGATCCTGCCTCTCCGCTTATTTCATACATACTGTACGGGCACTTACCATAATTATAATCTGACGGATATCTGTTTCCCATGGCTAACCATCTGCCACCATCCTTACGATAGGGATAATCCGCAAAAGGTGTATGTCCCGCTATTTCATCACGTACTTTCAGGACAGAGTTATATACTATGCGCAGGACAAAAAATCCCTCCAGTTTCGCAGCTTGCGAAATATTCTGCTTCCTATAATATGCCTTATCACGCAATTCATTCAGGCCTTCTTCGACATACCGCCAGATCTCCGTGCACATTTTTGCAGCAAGATCCTTTTGCACCGTAAAAGTATTAAGTCTATCCTGCTCCGTATATATAATAAAATCCGTATACACCTTGTCCCCGGCCTGCTTCATCAGTTCACCATCGACCAGTCGTTCCACAATAGGTTCGATATAGGTTGTGGAAATTCCAATAGCATCTGCAAGTTCCGGTATTGTTACCGGCTTCTCATAAGCCAGGATCAAAAGATTCATGATTATCTTATCATTTTTCACCAGGGAATAAGGCTGATCATCCATTCCCGGATTTCCGCTGCTTGATATCCATAGATTTTCCGGTTCAAAACTTTGTTTTTCGTATCTTTCCATACTGAAATCCTTTCTTAATCTGTCCCTGCCCAGACGTAACCGGCTTTTCACAGTGTTTTCCGAAAGTGAGAGCGCTTCTGCAATTTCACTGATGCCCTGTCCGCGAAAATAATGGCGTACTAAAACTTCCCGATACAGTTTTGTGGTGCGCGCAATAAACCGCCGCAGCTTTTCCTCATCGGTCAGTTCAGCTCCGTCTTTGCAGTAATCATCCTCAGGGCTTACAGTATCCGGTGCATGGCCAGATACTGCCATAACCAGCTCTATATCTTCTTCCATACCGCAAAAAACAAGAGGCTTTCGATACTTCTCACGTAAAAGATCATAATACTTCCTGTTTAACACTGTTATCAGCCAACTCTTTGCATTTTCGATTTCTATCCCTTTACGGATCGCAAGCAGCCCTTCCA
>JAGCUO010000088.1 GCA_017962825.1 Lachnospiraceae bacterium
CGTATATATATACTCTTTTTTCTCCGTTATGCTCAAAGACTCTGGGTTCTCCGTCGGGAATATGCTCCCAGAGCGGAAGATACGGATTTGCACCTTTAATAAATTCCTTCATCTTATATCCCTTCCACAAATATAATAGGATCAATGCCTGAATGTATGTCTGTTCTTCGCCTGCTTATCTTGCAAACATTAAGAATGCAATTATAAAGATGATCACAAATACACCGCTGATGATCCAAAATGCTTTGCTTCCGTGTATCTGAAGCGGATCATTACTTACGGCCTCCTCTGCGGAATCAGCCCATACTTTTCTACCGGATTCCGATACGGATGCATCAAACAACTCAGAGAAAAAGGAGTCAATGTCTTCCCTTAAGATGTATGGAACGCTTATGGTGTCGTTCTCCCAGACATATCTTACCCTGATCACAGTCATATCCGCCGCGCTTTCAAATCTTACGGCATATTTCTGGGGTGGCGGAACAAACAGCCCGCCCGTATCCTTTGCCTGATCGGTAAATGATATGTACAGGATGCCGTTCTCTTTCTCCGTCTCATACTCAGACAGTTTTCCGGTAACGGGTTTTCCTATCCTTTCCAGACACTCGCTTATTGTCAGACGCGTCTCATAGACAAAGTCAAGCCTTCCTGCACGCTCGTCTTCTATCTTCATCTGGAGATTGGGTTTTAGTTGATAACCTATTGGCATATGTCACCTCTTTTATTTGTTTTTCTGTCGGTTATATCCACAACGAGGGACTTACTTTGCATTATAGCCTCTGCAAGATAACATTGACATTTTATATTTTGTAAAATATAATGTAGCAAAATGTAATATAAGGACAGGAATACAAATGGAAAAAGAATTTGATATTCAGGAATATATGACAAAAGGCGTGGAACGCGTTGTTGCGGATGCCATAAAGGCTACTCTCAAAAATCCGAAAGAAAGTGCGTTCATGCTCGGATTTGCGGCGGCCAGTGCAAAAGCGTCTCAAAAGCGCAAGAAAGCAGAAGAAAACAATGAACACATACCGCCTTTTTTGATCGCGAGCATAACCAGCAAATGTAATCTTCACTGCGCCGGATGCTATTCAAGGTGTAACCATGCCACTGTTGATGCTGAGCCTGTAAGTCAGCTTACGGATGAAGAGTGGGCGGGGATCTTTGATGAAGCAGATGATCTGGGGATAAGCTTTATCCTGCTTGCTGGCGGTGAGCCCATGCTCCGCCGCAGTGTCATAGAAGCCGCCGGAAAAAGAAAAAACATCCTGTTTCCCGTTTTTACAAACGGAACATTCATGGATGAGGGATATTTTGAACTGTTTGACTCAAGCCGTAACCTGATCCCGATCATGAGCATCGAAGGCAAAAAGGAGCTTACGGACGAAAGGAGAGGCTTGGGAGTATATGACAGACTGATACGGAACATGGACGAGCTTCACAGACGCGGCCTGATATTCGGGGCATCCGTTACCGTCACGAAGGAAAACATTCGTGAAGTAACCTCAGACGGTTTCTTAAAAGAACTGTCGGACAGGGGCTGCAAAGCAGTCATATTCGTGGAATTTGTACCGGTTACCGAAGAAAGTAAAGATCTGGCACCGGGTGAAGGGGAAAGAAAATACTTAAATGCAGAGATCGAAAGACTGCGTATGGAAGCACCCCAGATGGTGTATATATCATTTCCGGGTGACGAGAAGGGCTCCGGCGGATGTGTTGCGGCCGGCAGAGGATTTTTCCATATCAACTCTCACGGCGGAGCAGAGCCTTGCCCGTTCTCGCCTTATTCGGATGTGAATATCAAGAATACTTCGCTGCGTGAAGCTATGCACTCTCCGCTTTTTACGGCACTCAGGGATGGCGGACTGCTGACGGATGATCACGACGGGGGATGCATATTGTATGAAAAACGTGAGCTTGTAGAACAGATCCTAAAGAAAAAACTGATTTGAAACCGGTCTCAATCAGGTTGTATTCCGGGGTTCCACTGAAACCGGTCCAGATCAACCTTTCCGTCTTTAACCTCGATCCCTTCCGAGTTCAGAAGCTTAGCCTGCGCTCCCAAGCCTCCGAAAGCAAACTCTCCGGCCAGTTCGCCTTTTGCATTAACCACACGAAAGCAGGGAATGCCGGCCGGATCCGGATTTTTGTGAAGAGCATTACCGACAGCACGGGCCATCTTCCGATCACCCGCGATCTCCGCAATCTGTGAATATGTGGCAACATGACCGTACGGTATCTTCCTTACGGCTTCATATATACGCTTCGAAGGAGAATCGCTTATGAGATCGTAACTCTCTGCGATCATCATTTTAATATCTTTATCGGGAATGCTTCCGTCAAGAATTATGGTATTCCAGTGATCCTTGTTCTGATGATATCCCGGAATAACCGCTTTATAGATGTCTCTCCAGAAAAATGCTTTCTCCGGATCGACCTTCACATTCAGATTGATGTGCCCGTCTCTTTCATATGTCCAGAGAAATGCTTTCCCGTTTCCGCTGTACCGGACCAGCTGCCAGTTTATGTCTTTAAAAGGTGCATCCTGATATGTATCCGGAAATGATAGTCCGTATTTTAATGCTTCTTCTCTTGTCTTCATAATTCATCCATTCGGTATTGTTCTTAAGCTTCCCTGTTGCCGAATCTTGCGTACTTACCGGGTGTACTTCCGGTAAGTTTCTTAAAGCTTCTGATAAAATTCGCATAATCGCGGAATCCCGAACGATAGCATGCTTCCTTGACATCCGCCCCGTTCCTTAACAGCTCACATGCTTTTGATACCTTAAGATTCAGAAAATAATCCCTTATCGTAAAACCGGTATGACGCTTGAACTGTGCACTCATATAATTCGGACTCATATGGAATTCCTCTGAAAGCTTATCCAGAGAAAGCGGTTCATCAGGGTGCCCGGACAGATACTTCATTATACCGCTTATAACTTTCGGCATAGTGTTTTTCACATGAGCGTGATCCGACTGATATAGCTTGTTGATCCACAAAAACAAAAGTGCCGCATAGCTTTTTTCCAGGATCTGAGCCCCAAAACATCCGGGCTTTCTGCATACGGACAGCTTTTCAAAAAGAGATACAAACTCTTCAAGCTCCCCTTCGGACAACATCCTGAGATTGTTCCTTCCGTGCTTTCTGTTATAAAAACAATCCGACAATGAGAAGTCTGCCGCCGATATCTCATCAAGGAATGAACGCTTAACATTTATAACGATCCTGTCATAGGATGTGTCATCAATACTCTCCACCCTGTGCATCTCGTTATTGTTCAAAATGATCATGCTTCCCGGAGCAGGTTCATAGCATGCCTGTTCCACATAGAATCTTATCCTGCCCGAAATAAACAGAAACACCTCACAGCCGTCATGTCTGTGATATGTATAGCTTGCATCTCCCACTGATGTTTTCCTGGCAAAATTCAGTCTTCCCGGAACCGGTTCATATATGGGGTTATAAAATTCTTCTTTTCCGGAACGCTTCATTAGTTTGTATGATTTCGCGCAATAATTTTGTAAATTTGTGCAATAAATATTGCTCATAACTAATATATCATATCTTACGGATCATTAAAATCCGAAAGGAGAACCCGTATGGAACTGATTAAACTCATCGAAAACGGCAATGCACCCGACCTTCTTATAGAAAAAGAAAACGGAGATGGAATCCTGAGCATAGGTGATGTCCTGGCATCTGATATGGAGCTGGTGACAGGAAAGCTACCGCAGATCAGGAACAGTTTGGAGGAATGCATCTCCTGTACTGTGCTTCTCATCGGAACTATAGGAAAAAGTTCCTTACTGGATAAACTGGCTCGTGACGGTTCGGCAGATTTTCAGAAGATAACAGGAAAACGTGAATGCTTTTCCCTTCAGTCGGTTACGCTCTCCGGTGAAAACAGCACCGTTAAAAAGCTGATCGTAATAGCCGGGTCGGACAAGCGCGGTACAATATACGGAATGTTTTATTTTTCCGAAATGTGCGGTGTATCTCCCCTCGTATATTTCGGTGATGTAATGCCCGCACATTCGGATTCCGTAAGAATGGGGCTTCCCTATTACTCGAAAGAGCCTTCGGTTAAATACAGAGGCTTTTTCATTAATGATGAGTGGCCTGCCTTCGGAAACTGGGCGGTCAAGCAGTTTGGAGGCATCAATGCAAAAGCATATGAGAAGATCTTCCAGCTTCTTCTCAGGATGAAGGGTAATTACCTGTGGCCCGCAATGTGGCGTTCGTCATTTTCCGAAGACGGACCGGGTCTTGATAATGCACGTCTTGCCGATAAATACGGTGTCATAATGGGTACCTCACATCACGAACCCATGTGCCGTGCGGGAGTCGAATGGCAGGATCAGTACCGGAAATACGGTGAGGATTCCGCATGGAGTTTTATTTCAAATGATGAAGCCATTACAAGATTCTGGGAGGACGGACTCCTTCGTAATCTTCCGTTTGAAAATGTCATAACTATCGGCATGCGCGGTGAGAACGATTCCAAGCTCCTTCCGGAAGATGCAACCATGAAGGACAATGTTGAAGTAGTAAAAAATGCGATACGCACGCAGCATGCCCTTATCAGAAAGCATACCGGAGATGATTTTGACCACATTCCGAGAATGATCGCGATATATAAAGAGGTGGAGGATTATTATTTCGGAGATGAGACATGCGAGGGACTGAAGGACTGGGATGAACTTAAGGATGTTATCTTCCTTCTCAGCGATGACAACTATGGCAACCTGAGAACGCTTCCTACTGAAGAAGACAGAAAGCACCCGGGCGGATTCGGAATGTATTATCATTTCGATTATCACGGTGCGCCCGTAAGCTATGAATGGGCCAACTGCAACCGTCTTACCAAAACGTGGGAGCAGATGACAAGGGCATATGAATCAGGCATAAGGGAAATGTGGATCGTCAATGTGGGCGATCTTAAAAATATGGAATACCCTCTGAGTTATTTTATGGATCTTGCTTATGATTATGACACCTGGGGGATCGCTTCACCTAACAGAACAGAAAGCTATTCAAGAAAGTGGATCAAAAAGCAGTTCGGCGACAGGATCACCGATGCTCAGGCAGATGAACTGTTTGAAGTACTTGAAGGCTATACAAAATGGAATGCCATCAGATCTCCGGAATCCATGAAGGAAGGACTGTTCAGTGCTTTTCAATATAATGAATGCGACCGTGTCGAAGAGGAGATCAAGTCCATCATCGAAACCGCAGACAGATTAATGGATGAACTGAGCGGAGATTCTCTTAATGCATATATCAGCATGATCTATCATCAGGCTGTCATATCACTTAATCTGATCCTCGTATATCTCGATGCCGCCAGGAATAAGGAGCTGGCAAAAAGAGGATGTCTTTATGCGAATCATTATGCAGACAAAGTTCGCGAAGGTATACTTAAAGACATCCGACTGACTGCGGATTTCCACAACGCTCTTAACGGAAAATGGGATCACTGCCTGAGTTCGGCACATACCGGATTCAGGGACTGGGATGATAAGGATTGGACCTATCCTACATGCGAAAATGTGATGCCCATAAACGGAGGAAAGGCAGTCATACATTTCCGCGAAAGCGGTGAATACCATCTCGGTGCACACTGGCAGGATAAGGGTCCCCTGAAGAATTCAGAAATGACAAGACCAGGCTGCTGTGAAGTGCTTGTCTGTCTCGACAGCAGGGGAAATGCCGAATACGATTTTAAAGTATCAACAGATTCTCCCTGGCTCAGATGCGACAAGACATCCGGCAGAGTGAGCGCAGCTTCAGAATGGAGACAAACTCTCCGCTTTACCGCTGATAAGACCGGACTTCCCGGTAAAGTCAGTGCTGCAGTAAGAATAGATATATGGTTCAGCGACGGTAAGACCACGTACTCCAATTTTGAGATCGAAGCAGATATAGTTCCCGGTGAGGATGAACTCACGAAAGATGTATGCGCAGATCTGTTCTATGAAAGAAACGGAATATGCTGCATATCCTCCGAACATTTCAGCTATAAGAAGGATATCGGTGATGCGGGATTTAAAGCGATCTCTTACCTTGGAAGAGAGGGCTCTGCCATTAAGTCATTCCCCGTATTGCAGGTTTATCGGGATGCCGGATCAGCTCCCTATGTGAACTATTCCATGATCACGGAAGAAGATGCATCCTACACTCTCACTCTGTATCTGCTCGCACGAAACCCTGCGAAGAAGGGCGACAGAATGCATTTCTTCATCTCGGTTAATGAAGATGAACCGGTTATTCAGTATTCACTTTCAGAAGACTTCTACACGGAATGGTTCAATGATGAATGGGCAAGCGGAGTGCTGGAGCACATCCGCAAAAAAGAGATAAAAGTGAATCTGAAAAAAGGAAGGAATGATATCAGATTCTATGCCGGAGATCCCGGAGTCATGCTTGAAAAACTCGTACTTATCAGGGACGGTATCAAAGTATCCGGATCATATCTCGGACCGGAAGAAAGCTATTTCTCATGCAGCCTTGTCTGAACTTTAAGAAATTCCTTCTTTCCATACTTCCTGATATAAAGAGATTGGGCTCACTCCTTCATCGTAACCGATCTATGTATCACGCATACTCTCGTGATCATATTTACATCGTCTGGATACTCTTTTTCAAAATGCATGCCTATCGCTTCTGCTGTTTTGTATGATGCCACGTTCGTATACTTACAGTACGAATACAATGACGGATACTCTGTATTCTCGAAAGCCCAATCCCTTACGGCCTTCGCAGCTTCTTTTGCATACCCGTGTCTCCAGTACTTTTTATGAATATGGTATCCGATCTCCGGCAGTTTTTCTCCGTCAATATTCTGAATAGTTATGCCGCAGTCTCCGATGAATTCTCCCGTTTCTTTCAACACAACAGCCCACAGCCCAAATCCATACTGTGCATAGTTCTCCAGATTCCATTCGATCCATCGTCTGGTCCTCGCTTCGTCGAACGGAGCGGGGTAATGTCGCATTGTCTCAGCGTCTGACATTATTTCATACAGGGCGTCAAAATCATCCTGTGTGTACTCCCTTAGCAGGAGTCTTTCTGTTTCTATGATCATAAAATATTCTTTTCTTTGTATTCCTACATTCCCACTTCGATATCCAGGCTTTCCTGCATATCTATCGATGATACCTGAGGCACTTCATGTATGCTGTCTCCATCCCTGTAATTTCCGATCAAAAACGGGGAAGCCGGATCATGTAATCTGTTCTGTGAATAGATCACTTCCGGCTCAGCATTAGCATAGCAATATCTGCAGAGATGAAGACAGGTGTTGTATGCGCCTATATCACAGGACAGATAGCAGGCACATTCAG
>JAGCUO010000089.1 GCA_017962825.1 Lachnospiraceae bacterium
ACGGAACGTGGGGGACATGGGGGACGCTTCATTTTTGTCCCCGGGTGACAAAAATGAAGCGTCCCCAATGTCACCTGTTATAATATTTTTTAAATTCCGCGCACATTTATATGGTCTCATCCGTTAATCATAATGAAGGGAGGTACGAACCGGATCCATGGATTTAGAAAAAACATATGACAAAATATACCGGTATGTGTACTTCAAGGTTAACGACAGGGCCATAGCAGAAGATATAACACAGGAGGCTTTCTTACGATTCATAGGTAAGTACGGCGACCTCGGAAAAGGTGATATCAGATATCTCTACACCATCGCAAGAAACCTTTGTATTGACGAATACAGAAGAGTAAAGCCCGATCCCATTACCGAAGATATGGAAGATGCCATAGGTGATGACGGGCTCCCCGAAGACAAGATCCTGGTAAGAGAAGCACTTTCGAAGCTTCCGGAAGAGGACAGAGAACTGCTTCTACTCAGATACGTTAACGAAGAACCTGCAGGATGCATGTGTAAAGCACTGGGCATCTCCAGATTTGCTCTATACAGAAGACTTAAAACCGCGGAGGATAAACTTCGCAGAGAATTGGAGGCATAGGGATGAAAAGAAACAATCTTAAAAATCTCATAAATGATGCATTCTACGCTCCCGAGCCTGCCTTAAAAGAAAACTTTATACGTTTCCTTCGTCCGAGAAAAGTGAGTATGGCTGAGATGATCGTAAGGCAGATCCCTTATATCGGAAAGCTTGTGTGGGCATTTTCAGCACTTATGATAGCGGTAGCTCTTATCGGGGCAAATTCCGGAAGTGAAACAACCGTCGCAGCCGTAGCAGCACTGATGCCATTCAGCGCAGCGATAGGAATCTTTGATACAAACAGATCCAAGAGATACAACATGTCGGAACTTGAAGCGGCTACAAGGTTTTCACTCAGAAGTGTTATTTTTGCCAGAATGACGATCCTCGGGATCTTATCCCTTATTGCCATTGTCGTAATCTCACCCATCATAGCGGTTACCTATGGCGGAGATATATTTGCGGCTGCGGTAAGGATAATCATACCCTATCTCATTACCATGATCGTGAGTCTGCATATCGAAAGAACCGCTTTAGGAAGAGGCTTGGGGTTTTGCTCCATTATAGTAGCCGTAGCGGTTTCATTCTTTAGCATTATGATCGAATCTCCGGGGATCCTTTCCTGGATAAACCGTAACCTGACCATAGACAGATTCGGTATACCCATGGTCGCAGTCTTGCTTGCACTGACATATTTTGAGCAGTGGAAGACAGTCAGAAATGTGGAGGCATTTGCATGAAATTAACAGTAGACAGGATTACTAAACAATATAAAAACAAGATAGCGGTGGACCGTATGTCATTTGAACTTACTCAGGGTGTGACCGGTCTGCTCGGAGCAAACGGTGCGGGTAAGACCACCCTTATGAGAATGATGTGCGGAATACTCACACCGACAAGCGGCGAGATAAATGCTGACGGGATAGCCGTAAATACGGAAAACTACCGCGCTCTTTTGGGGTATCTTCCTCAGGATTTCGGATATTATCCCGAATTCAGCGCCAAGGAATTCCTGGAGTATATGGCCGCATTAAAAGGTCTGGAAAAAAAAGAAGCTAAGGACAAGATCTCAGAACTTCTCGAGCTTGTGGGATTGTCCGATGTTGCAAGGAAGAAAATGAAGACTTTTTCCGGCGGAATGAAACAAAGAGTGGGCATTGCTCAGGCTCTCCTTAACGATCCCGCAATACTTATCCTGGATGAGCCCACTGCGGGACTTGATCCCAAAGAAAGAGTAAGATTCAGGGAACTTATCGAAGAGCTGGGTAAGAAATCGATCGTCCTCCTATCAACCCATATCGTATCGGATATTGAGCATATCGCGGATAAGATAATCATGATGAAGGACGGCAGTCTGATCTGGCAGGGAAAACAGACCGATGTTGATGGAGAACTGGAAGAGTTCTACCTTAAAAAGTTTGAGTGATGATATTACAGGGAGTAATTAAATGAAGAAAAATACACGCTTCGGAACCCTTTACGGTTTCGAGCTTCGTAAGATATTTAAAAACCGGATAGCGATGATAGCATTTCTGATATTTTTCGTATTCGGATTTATACAGGGAGAATTTGAAGTAAGCGGAAATATAGCCCCCGAGATTTTGGAAATTTACAGATCTCTTGATGGTAGGGTGATCGATAATGAACTTATCTCTGAGTGGAACGAAGCCTGTGATGAATACGGAAAGGCCATAAACGATGAGGACAAGGCATATGAATCCATGGAGGAATGGATCAAGGATATCGCCGGATGGCGAAAAGCAATAGGTGATCTGGAGACAGATTATCTGTATTCGGAAAGACTTGCCGGAATAGAAGAGGCCTACGAGGAATGTTTTCTTAATGAAGGTGAGAAAGCTTACTGGAGAGCTCAGGAAGAAAAAATTGAGAAACCCTTTGTATGGTACGATGCATTTATTACATTCGGAATTCAAAACGGGATCTCCAATACGATCATAATCATGCTCCTGGTAATCACCGCAGCACTTTCAACAATCTTTGCATCCGAGACCCAGAGGAAAACAGACTCTATGATAAGGGCGAGCGTGAATGGAAATAAAGAGCTGTATTTTGCAAAGATCCTGGCAGGAACTACTTTTGCCATGGCTTCGGAAACCGTTTATCTCATTGTGTTCCTGGCATATGTCCGTTTGAGATGGGGATTTGACGGACTTGAGGTGGCTGAGCAGATTATCTATCCATATACACAGATGGATCTGAACGCGAAAGATGTGGTAATAATCCTTATTGTTCTCTCACTTCTTGGAACATTTATGCTCACTGCCGTCACCATGTTCCTCTCCGATATCTTGAGAAACGGTGTGGGAACCATGGCTGCAATGATAGGCGGTTATCTGGGATTATTTGCTCTTTCATCAGCTGTTCCCATGCAGATGAAGACATTGTCCAAGATCATAAACCTTTTCCCCGGAATTCAGATTTCTCCGAGACTTGTCTATGAATTCAGATTGTTTAAGATAGGCGGAACATACTTAAGATCATACCAGGCCGCGGGAATATCCTACGTGATCATCTCCGCAGCACTTCTGATCCTGGGATACTTCCACTACAAGAAATACGAAATAAAAAGTAATTAAGTGACAGTGGTGACGTGATGACAATGGGGACGCTTCTAAATTTTGTCACCCGGTGACAAAATAGAAGCGTCCCCATTGTCATTCATCTTCGGTATATTCCAGTATATCCCCCGGCTGGCACTCCAGTACCTTACATATCGAATTAAGAGTCTCGAACCTGATACCCTTCATCTTGCCGGTTTTCAGGTTCGACATATTTACGTTGGTAAGACCTACCTTTTCGGCCAGTTCGTTAAGTGACATCTTTCTGTCCGCCATCATCCGGTCAAGTCTGACTATGATCGCCATATAAATCCCCCTTATGCAATGCTGTCCACATCTTCCTGAAGAGCAAGACCCTTTTCGAATATGAATGCGATCATTGCTATTACAAAAGAGATGGCAAGCAGGAACAAAGAGTTAACATCAAAGGTTCCGTGGTAATAGGAAAATCTTAACATAGTCATGATCATCCTTACGACTCCGGGAAGTACTCCCAGAAGTAGCTGAAGGATGGATATGACTTTTACCAGCTTTATGTTTTCCCTTGTGAAAGGTGTCGATCCCATGGAATTATTTGCGATCTTGATCACGATGAAGAACATTGAACAAATGATCAGGATGTAGGTAAGATTGGATGCATCCTGTACCAGAACGCAGTACTTATAATCCGTGTTTCCGTTTTCGTCCAGAAGACAGAACCTGTTATAGTCTACGTCATCGTAATACTTGTCATTTACATACAGACGATAAACAGATCCCGCAGCCTGAAATGTCTCATCATCTTCGAATCGGAGTTCATAAGCGGAAGCGTCTGTTCTGATATCTCTGATCATATCACCCACCGTAAAAAGGATTAACATGATCAACATATAATAAAACGAACTCGAAGCGTTCAGAAATCTTCTTCTTTTCTTCTCGGCAGCATTTCTTTCGTTCATTTTGACCTCCCATATTTAAAGCAAAACTTTAAAAATTTAAATTCTGGGATGATAATAACATCTCTTTTTTAAGCGTGTCAAGAAAAAATTAAAGTAAAACTTTAAATTGATGACAGTGGGGACGCTTCTATTTTGTCACCCGGTGACAAAATAGAAGCATCCCCATTGTCATCACATCCCCACTGTCACTAAAATTGTTTATGTAATATTATATAAATAAGTCTGTGAGGAGCGCCGATATAATAACTCACGAAATCTGAGGTGTCTGCATGGAGAATACAAATCTTCAATACGACGGGTTATATTGCTGCATAGAAAAGCCCGACAATCCCGAAGGATATATACACAACTCCATATACCGCTTCTATCCGGATGGCACCGTGATCCATGTCTGCATATCGGAAGGATATGACAGAACAGGATATTTCCCGAACGGCGGCTGGTTCGATAAGGATTCGGACAAACCTATACTCAAGGGAAAATATACCCTTAAGGGAAATAAAATCACATTGCATTATAAAGAAGGCAGAAAGAAAGCTGAGTACGAAGGCGAAGTCTTTGACGGATATATCAATATCTTTAACCAAAAGTACGTGTACATGAACTTTGATCAGATACCGAAAAACACTTAACGGAGGTGCAACATGCTCTTTATATGTTATCCCAAATGTTCAACCTGCAAAAAGGCTGAGGATTTCCTGAAAAAGAATAAGATCTCTTACGACTACCGTGACATCAAGGAAAAGAATCCCACGGAAAAAGAGATCAAAACCTGGCAGAAAAAGAGCGGCCTTCCCATGAAGAAGTTCTTCAATACCAGCGGCATGCTCTACCGTGAAATGGGCCTCAAGGACAAACTCGATTCCATGACAGATGACGAAATGGCCAAGCTCCTTGCAACGGACGGAATGCTGGTAAAGAGACCACTCCTCATAACCGACAAGACAGTTCTGGTTGGGTTTAAGGAGAAGGAGTGGGGAGAAGCGATAGATTAATACGCTTTGGTGAGGTGCAGGGTGATTAATAATTCTAGGTGTTTATATAACAACAGCATAGCTGAGTTTCTTCATGAATCTGATAGTTTAGTGTTTAGTGCTATATGCGATGGTGATAATGGAAAAACTCCGTCTACAACGAGAGAGTCTTGGAAAGAAGAAATATCTGTAATGAAGGATGCTTTGTCTGGATTAGCAGATAAAAATGGGACCATTATTTTCGAATATAATATTCCTCGTTTGGGAAAAAGAATAGATGTTGTTTTGCTATATAGGGGAATTGTATTTTGCATTGAATTCAAGACGGGAAATACAGATCGAACTGAAGCTGGACTTGATCAGGTGCTTGATTATGCATTGGATCTTCAGAATTTTCATAAACTAAGCTGTGATAGGGTTATTGTTCCGATTTTAATCAATCCGAAACCAGTTGACATTCCAAAAGAAATAATAAAATCTGGATACGACGACAATGTTATTAATCCGATGGTGATTAATAAACAAGATCTGTGCAATCTTATAGGTTTAATTCTTGAAAAATATCCAAACGAAACCTCTATTGAAAATAATTGGATTATTAGCCCATATTCTCCAACACCTACAATAATTGAAGCTGCTAGATCTTTATATGTAAATCACTCGGTAGAGAATATTACAAGACATGAAGCGGATAAGGTGGCTACCGACAGGACTATTGCGTATATCTTGGAGGTTATTAGACAGAGTAAAGAACAGCGAAAGAAAAGCATTTGCTTTGTGACAGGAGTTCCTGGAGCTGGAAAAACGTTGGTTGGGTTAGATGTGGCAATAAAGCAGACATATCAGGGAGGAAAAGAACCTGTTAAGGATGAAGGGGCAGTATACCTATCGGGAAATGGCCCTCTAGTTGCTGTACTTACTGAAGCTCTTGCTCAGGATAATTATGCTAACTGCCTAGAGAGAGGAGAGAAAAAGAAAATTACGGATTCTCGTCGCGAAGTAAAAAAGTCGATTCAGATGATTCACAACTATCGCGATAACATGCTTCAGAAAATCAAAAATCCTGTTGAAAATGGACAACTTGAAATAGACCCTGAAAAAGCTATAAAACTAAAAAACACAGGATACGGAGAAGTAGAGCACGTCGCTATATTTGATGAAGCACAACGTTCCTGGACTAAAAAAAGATTGGCAGAATATTTAAAACGCGGAGGAACATATGGCAATAAATTGAAAGTTCCCAATTTTCCTCTTTCGGAAGCTTCATTTCTAATATGGTCGCTTGATCAGCGCGAGGACTGGGCAACTATTATATGTTTAGTCGGAGGTGGACAGGAAATTAATACAGGTGAAGCGGGGATTTCTGAATGGATTTCTGCGCTAAACGAAAAATATACCCACTGGGATATTCATATATCACCTAAACTTACCGAAAAGGAATACGCTGAAGGAAAAGTTAATGAGTTACTAAAACGAAATTCTAATGTAACTTATTCGGATGATTTACACTTGAGTGTATCACTTCGGTCGTTTCGTGCAGAAAAATTATCTGCATTTGTTCATGCATTACTTACTTTTGATTCAAGTGCAAAGGATTTGTATTCAGAAATCAAAAGTAAATATCCAATAGTTTTGACACGTGATATAGAAAAGGCAAGAAGGTGGATTCGAAACCATGCCCGTGGCAATGAAAGAACAGGAGTGTTAGTGTCGAAAGAATCTGCTAGGTTTAAACCATTGGCGGTACATATTCTTCCCTCTGGTGATGACAATGCTGTTCATTGGTTTCTTGAGGATAGATTTGATGTGAGATCTTCAAATTATCTAGAAGATGCTGCCACTGAGATACAGGTTCAAGGATTGGAACTTGATTACACATGCCTGTTATGGGATGCAGACATGAGATGCGAAAATAATGAGTGGCATTTTTACAGATTCAATAATATGACTGAGTGGCGTGAATTAGGAGAGGACACGGATTCTAAACTTGAGCAAAGACGATATATGTTAAATGCGTATCGCGTCTTACTTACTAGAGCTAGAGAAGGAATGATAATATGCGTGCCCAATGGCAATCCTAACAAATCTGCTACAGGATTTTGGGAGGATGCCACTCGTTTGCCTGAATTCTATGAAGGTACGTATCAGTACTTGAAGAGTATTGGTTTAATAGAGATATGAAAATAATACGTGTCGTAGCTGCCGTGATAAAGGCAGAGAAAAACGGAGAATCTATTATCTTTGCAACTCAAAGAGGATATGGAGAGTTCAAGGATGGATGGGAATTTCCTGGAGGTAAGATTCAGGAAGGTGAAACACCTCAGCAGGCCCTCAAGAGAGAAATAATGGAGGAACTTGATACAGAGATTGAAGTGGGTGATCTTATACATACTATTGAATATGACTATCCCGAATTTCATCTTTCCATGGATTGCTTCTGGTGCAGTATCGTAAAGGGGGACCTTGTACTGAAAGAGCATAAAGCTGCAAGGTGGCTTACAATGGATTCTTTTGATGAGGTTGACTGGCTTCCTGCAGATAAACAATTGGTTAATAAGATTGTGGAGAATTTTGTTATATAGCGATTGTCAACTCATTATTTCTCTAGCATGATAGTAAATAGTTAGTACGCTCTTATATATAATTACGAATTTATATATTAAATAAAAGCATAATAAGGATACATGGGCTTTATGAAGGAGTTTAGCAACACAAAACTGTACTGGATAATTAAGGAAAAATATAATGATGCGGTATACGAAATACAACTATTTAAATATGTCGTATCAAGGAATCTCGACGAGAAAGCGGAGTATTGGTTTTCTAAAGAAAAGAGCATTGGCTTGTTGATTAAAGGGCTTATTAAATCGTTGATATTTGCTCTTGTTGTTTGGCTAGCCGATATTGTACAAGTCCATTTTTGGAATGTTTTCCCTGAAGTGGACTCAAACATGTTTAATTCGCTGATTATTTGTGGAATAGGAATGGCAGTGGTTGTTTTGGGACTGTATTGTTCAAATATAGCTTCTATATATTCTGTATCATATAAAAATGCTCCCAAAGAGTTAGCGAATCAATTTTATGAAGACAAATTTACAAGTCGGAGCGTGTCATCACTGATCGAGTACACTTTTTTTGGATTGGTTTTGTTGTGCCGTGCATATTTCACGGATGTATTATATTGGATATCAGTATTTGTGTATTCGATTTGGAGCGCATATGTAGTGTGCGTGTTTGCTGCTTCAAGAAATAGAGTATATCAGTTGGCAGATGTTTATAGTCTTGCTGGAGCTTCACATGGTGAATTATTAAAAATCTCTACCAAGTATATAATAGATCATTCATTTATGAGTGATATAAAATTTCAATTATGGTTTCGGGAAAATGCGCTGAAACAACTTAATAATTTAAGAACGATCCAGAGATATGCTTCTACAAGGGAGGTTGGGACTAATTTAGACCATTCTTCTATCGACAAATTTATGTTAGATAATCTTAAAATAATTAAAGAGTATTGGGTAAAAAAGAATAATATAAATATGGATTCTGAATGGTATAGGGTTGGAAAAGAATACTCTAAATGGCATTCAGTTAGTGGAACGGAAGCATTTATTTCACTTGGTACGGGATTTTTGTTGAAGAAGACAGGAAAAACGGATTATTGGTGGCTTGAAAATGAGATTTTTGACATCAATATTGAGTGCCTGAAGGAACTGCTTGGGCAAAGGGCATATGATTCGATTCTTCAATATATGGACTCTGTTAAAGGTTTGTTTGACACTGCCTTTTTGAGTAATGAAACAGAATCTTATCTTAAGCATTTAAAACAAATTGGTCAGATTTTTGAGAAAATTATTGATGATACAATTAATGGTAAGGTTGTGGCTGAACTATCTGAAGCATTTGAGAAGCTAGGATTGTTATATTTGAATATTCTTGAAAGCGGAATAGAAATGCAGTCATGCTATGATGCAGATAGTACTATCATTAATGCAAGAAAAGCAATAGATTCTAGTAAGGATTTAATGAAGGAAGCAGATGTTATATCTAGAAGAAATAACTCGTTTTATCAGTGCTTAAGGAATGAATATATAATTGAAGGCAGACGCATTACACCAGATTGGGTGATTAATAATGAAATTGCGCTCAAAGAATATGAAAATATTAATACATTAGTAAGAACGGTATGCGATGCGAACAGAAATGAATTCAATTTGGGGAGGAAGTGCAAAGACAATGATATGCTTCTTGAAGCGTGTTTGATATTAGTGAGATATTTTCAATATGAAAAGAAAATATGTCAATTTCTTGATTTGATAAAAACACATCAAGAAGCGATTCGCAGATATAAATGCGAATCTGATGATAGATGGAATAATTCTCCCTTAGAAGAGCTCGAAATAGAATACAAAAAAAATAAAGAGAAGGTACCAGGGTTGCTATCTGAATGCACAGAAGAATTTGCAATTAAAAATTGGGGCAAGTTAAATCAGTATCCGGATTTTTTAGGCGAATGTTTTTATGAAATGTGTGAAAATGCAGTGGGTGCATTGACAGAAAACAATATAAAACAGTTTGGGCTCGATTATGATAATCTATCAAGGCTTATGTGTATATATCGGAATTATATACACGATAATACCGGGGATAGTAGAGTATCCGGAACTTCTTTGGAAATTAATGCAGTTGCTGTTCCAATGATGGAGTGGGCTTTTGTTGGTGGATTGGCTATAGTTTGGGGAGCTTTCGAAAACAATATTAATTGGAGTAAAACGGTTAGAAGATGCACTGATGATTATTGGGAAAAAGGAATGGGCAGTGCTAATGCCGAAATGCTTATTGATTGTATTCGACATCAAGACTTTAAGTTTTCTTCAAAGGATATGATTGAATTTAATTGGAAAATGGTTGTCGAAGCATCTATACGTAGGAGACAAATGTATGATACAGAAGTGGATTGCTATGGCCATCGCATAAAAACACAGGTCAAATGGTTGAATGAATTCTGTCCACGATTTGACGATTGGGGGATTTCTTCAAATCCTTCAGAGGTGTTTTTGATCACATGTATCAATCCTCACTTGAAATCGGATAAACAATTTTGCTCTAATGAATCATGGGGGACTTTGCTTAATGATTACTTGCAATTTGAAAATTAATACATTGGTAAAACAATCCCAGTGCTCAACTAAAACCTATACTGCTAGAACGTTTCTTGCTGTTATGAGTTCGGGCTATAAAGCTTGGTTGGGAGAAAAGGAGAGGGATGAAAATTTCTTTACTATAGAACCACAGAATTGCAAGCTAATAAAACTATTTTTGAATCAATCTGAGGATTTATCTTCTTCATATTTTGAGCAATTAGTAGCTGAAGTGCTACATGATTTACTTATATTTGGAAGAGCATATATGTTGATAAATCCAAAATATATAACTATAACCAATGAGGATGGAATAGAAAACAAGGAATTAAATTCTTTAGATATGGGGGCTGTTTCAGGAGTTGTAAAGAGGCAAAACAACCAGGTATTCGAATTCTGCGCACTATCAAAATTTGATAATGCATTACATTGCACTACGGTCCCTAAGGATCAATTGGTTATTTTTGACTTAAAAGATTTGGGTTATAGAAGAAATTTTTTCTATCGACTGATAAATATACTTAATAAATTTGATTCTACTTCGATTCCGGCAGATTTAAATTTGTGTCGTGGTTATAATTTCACAGAACATTATAAGTATATTAAATTGCAAGAACTAAAGCAACTTAAAACTGTGGGATGGGTAGACAACTCAAATGATTTGCTGGACAGTTATAGGTTATATAATCAAATTAGAATGAATAAAATACGGGTTGGATTATTAAAATATGTGGTGATGAAAATTAATGAGGGCTTAAAGAGATATCTGAATGAAACTGATGATGGTGAGCTTGTTTTGCACGCACGTTCGGTTGACTATGATAGATGTTGGCTTGATTATTCCAGTGGAAAAATATCACATGATCAACTACGTGAGTTGTTATATTGACTATATGTGAAACTGAAAAACGATCTATATATTGATGGATTAATGATATATGTATGGAATTATGACTTTATGAAGAAACTTGGTTTGATCGGTGGAACGGGTCCCGAGTCCACCTTGATGTATTACAAAGAACTGAATACGAGAATTGATAAGCTCACGGGCGGCGAACATATGCCGGATATAGTTATCGACAGTGTGGATTTCAGAAGAGCGTGGAAGTATGTCGCAAACGGAGAGTACGATCTTCTTTCCGATTATCTGGCTGAGAAGGTTAAGGCGCTTAAGGCTGCCGGGGCGGAGATCATATCACTTACTGCGGGAACTATGCATATTGTTTTCGATGAGATAGAGGCTAAGTCCGGAGTTAAGCTTATCAGTATTCCCAAGTCCATATGTGCCAAGGCTCAGACCGAAGGGTACAAGAGGGTAGGGCTTCTCGGTACTATTTTCACCATGGAACAGGACTACATGAAGAAGGACCTGGTTAATGCGGGAATAGAAGTTGTTGTTCCCTGTAAAGAAGACAGAGAGCTTATCGCAAAGAGGATCCTTGAAGAGCTGGAACTTGGTATAGTTAAAGAGGAGACTCTTAAAGAGTTTCAGGGGATCATATCAAAGATGCGCGATGAAAGCGGGATCGAAGCTGTTATCTTAGGATGCACGGAGCTTCCGCTTTTGCTTAATCAGGGAAATTGCCCCGTTCCCTGCATGGACAGTGTTGAGATCCATATTGAGGATCTGATAGGGCATATCGTAAATTGATAGGAGAGGCGTGAGCCGTATGAATATAGAAGATATAATTCAGATTGCCAAAGAGGCCGGCAAGATCATGGTCACGGCAGATAGACCTAAGGTTATGCAAAAGGCGGGTCATGCGAACTTCTGCACCGAGATGGATGAGAAGATCCAGGCGTTTCTGATCGAAAAGCTGAGTAAGGTTATTCCGGGTGCTTCTTTCCTCGGAGAAGAGGATGGGCAGGATGAATTCACATCCAAGATGGAGAAGGGCTTTTGTTTTGTAATAGATCCCATAGACGGAACCTCGAACTTTATCTATGAGTATCGTCCTTCCGTTGTATCCATAGCTCTCCTTAAGGACGGAGCTCCTTACATGGCGGTAGTATATAACCCTTATGATGACATGGTATTTTCCGCGGTTAAGGGTGAGGGAGCATATCTAAACGGTGAGAGGATAATGTCCTCCGATGCACCGCTTTCGGATTCTCTTACTGTATTCGGAACCGCTCCGTATTATACTGAACTTCAGGAGAAGACTTTTGAGATTGCGAAGAACTTGCTTCCTCTGTGCGTAGATCTGAGACGCTCGGGAACCGCGGCATGGGATATGTGCTGCGTGGCCATGGGAAGATGCAGTCTTTATTTTGAATTAAAGATCCAGCTGTGGGATTATGCGGCTGCCGCACTTATCGCGACGGAAGCAGGATGCACGGCTACGGATATAGAGGGGGAGGAACTGTCGTATAAGGGAGCGACTTCTGCACTTGTAAGAGCAAGGGGTGTGAAGGAGATTCCCGAGTGTTTTAAGTAGGTAACGCTTATGCCGGATAGCTTTAAGAAACCTCAGGGACCGAGACGTTCTTCGGACAATCCTAAACCTGTTACTCAGACTTATTCTTCGGAGGCGGTTAAACCGTGGCAACTTGAGAATGAGCCGAAAACAAAGAAGCCTATAAAACTTCTCAATGAGTTTTATAAACCTGAAGCTGCGGGGCCGGATGTTAAAAAAACTGTTCCGAGGCCTGTAATTAACCGTGCACCTGCCGGCAGACCGCGCACCGGTAAGAGACTTGATTCCGTCAATATAAAGTATAAAGATGTACTGATCTTCAGAAACGGTTGGTTTGTTTTGCTGGAAGAAAAAGGCGGAGTCTGTGTACTTACCAGGGAAGATGCCAAAGAGATCGAGCGGGACTATGCCAGATATTGCGAGCATATGAGCCTTCAGTATGAGGGGCGCGAAAGCAACATTCCGCAAATGGAGAAGGCATGGAAGGAAGGGAGATACGACTACAAGGCAGATGCACTTTCCGATCCTTCCGAGGACATTGTTATAGGAGATGTTCTGAGGATCCCGGGCAGCATAGACGGGCATAAGATCAATAAGATATACAGGAAAACCTTCCGCTCTCTGGGAATCAAGGAACTGATCCTTCCGGACAGCGTTAAGGTAATAGAGGGTCAGGCTTTCAGTGATTGTTATTATCTGGATAAGATCACTATGGGCCCGGATGTGTCCATCGCAAGTGATGCATTTAAAGATTGTCCGGGGATGAAGTTTGAAAACGGGCTGTGTATATTCGGGAATACCCTTTATAAGGGTAATGATGAGATAAGCGAAGAGCTGATCATTCCTTATAACATTACTCGTATTTCGGGTGAAGCTTTTAAGGGTAACAGGGTTCTTAAAAACGTAGTCCTTCCTCCGAATCTTGAAAGGCTTGGTGAGGATTCTTTCTCGAAATGTCCCAACCTGCAGATGGTTACTTTTACGGGAAGCGGTCACGACATAGATTTCGGATGGGGTTATATTTTCAGAGAAGACCCGAATCTTACATCGGTTAAGCTGCCCGAGGGTATAACAAAGATCGGATCCTGGATGTTCCAAAAGAGTGAGAGCCTGTCACTTGTTAATATCCCATCAACGGTCAGAAGTGTGAATATCACTGCTTTCGAGGGGACTAAGCTTTCCCGTAATTTCATACCCCCTCTCGATAATTATTTATATCTGGATAATTGGCTGATAGCAGCCAGAAAGGAACAGATAACGGTACCGGATATCAAAGAGGGGACTTTCGGAATCGCGGAGGCGGTATTTGCATTCTCCGGTGACGGACATATGGATTCTTTAAAGCTGCCGGACTCTGTTAAGATAGTATGCGCCCGTGCGTTTAAAAATTCGAAAGTAAAAAAAGCAGATCTTGGAGCCATTGAGTATCTGGGTGAGGAGGCGCTGTACGGTTCGGACCTTACGGAAGTGCATATTCCGGAGAGCTGTAAATATGTGGGCCGAAAGAGCCTTAGCGGAAGGAATCTTACGGATATTTATTTTCACGGACGGGACACCCGGATAGATGAACCCAAACCCGGGAAAAGCGTGGATGGAAGGATAGTAAGGATCCACGGATATAAAGGTTCTACCGCAGAACAGTATGTAATTCAAAGTGGCGAGAAACTCGGACTTGAGTTTGTGGAGATTTAAAAATTTAGGAGAATTGTTATGACAGAAAAAGAAGCGATACTTGAAAGGCACTCGGTAAGAAAGTATAAGGACAAGGCAATCGAAGCCGATGTAGCAAAGCAGATCAGTGATAAGGTTGCAGAGGTTAATGCGGAGAGCGGACTCCATTTTCAGTTTCTGAATGATGGGGGCGAGGCGTATGCGAATCTTTTCCTTAAATTTGCGGGACTTGATTCGGCACCCGCGTCCATTGCATGCGTAGGCCCTGACAGCGCAGATCTTGAAGAGAAGGTGGGATATTACGGGGAGAAGATTGTTTTGTTTTTACAGACGCTGGGACTGAATACCTGCTGGGTCGGAAGCTTCAGCAAGAAGAGATCCGAAGCCGAGGTTAAAGAGGGAGAGAAAAACGTGATCTCCATCGCGGTCGGATATGGCGAGAACGAGGGAAAGGCTCACAAGTCTAAGAGCGTAGAGCAGCTTGTTGATGCAAAGGCTAACAGCCCCGAGTGGTTCAACGAAGGCGTTAAGGCTGCGCTTCTTGCTCCCACCGCGCTGAATCAGCAGAAGTTTACGATCCGTCTTAAGGATGATGACACCGCGGAGATCGTAAGCAAGGGCGGTGCGTTTACAAGTGTCGATCTGGGAATTGTTAAGTATCACTTTGAAGTGGGATCCGGAAGGAAACTTTGAAAGGGGATAAAAAATGAAACTGCTTAGTTTGAATTGTCCTAATTGCAACGGACCGCTCAAGATGGTAAAAGAGGGAACTTTTTACTGTCAAAATTGCGATTCCGAATTTATGGCGGATTATGACAAGGATGATGTGGAATATCAGAAGATGAAGGCTGAGGCGGAGCTCAGAAAGCAGCAGCTTAATCTTGCCGAGAGCGGAGCCGCGGAACGTGCACGCAAAGCCAAAGATCAGTTCAAGATCAAATTGATCGGAATGGCGGTTGGCTTCATTATTTTGCTCATCATTGTGGTACCCACCGTGGTCGTAACGCTTAAGACGCAAAGAGAAGCTCAGGAAGCTTATATGCAACAGCAAAGGGAAAGAGAAGAGCGTCAGGAAGCGGAAGCAAGAGAAAGAGAAGAAAGACTTAAGCAGGAAGAAGAGGAAAGGCTGGCGCAAGAAGCAGCCGAGCGTCAGGCGATACTTGAATCCTACAGGCTGTCAACGGATGAGATCGTTGCGGATTCTTTTTTCACAGAGAATACAAATAAGACTTTTCTGGTTCAGTTATGGGATAATACCAATCTTTTCTATGACAACTGGAAATGGAACGAACAGCCTGAATATATTACGAGTTTCTTCCTGACCGCGAAGGATGAGGATGACCGCGAGCAGAACATACTGATCAGTATTTATAAGATTCACTGGGACAAAGAGTATGAAGACCGCACCGAGCATTATGTGATGTACGACGGTGCATGCTTCTATAATATTTCGAGGAATGAAGACGGAACGATCCGCTCGGATTATGCCCCTGACAGTCTTACCTATAACAGTGAGATCGTGGCAAATCAGTTCCTGAGCGGATACACGGATTATGACCAGCTGATCAGGCAGGAGATATACGGTAATGCGGACTATGAGTATGTGGAGTTTACCATGCCGCAGGATATAGACTGAACTATAGTTTGCACCCCGCCAAGGCGGGGTGTACTATTATTATGTATGGGAAATATATTAAGCAGAACCATAAGAATATTTATGGGGAATCGCTTATAAAGATCCCCTGCCCCAAGTATTGTGTGTTTTATAACGGAACGAAAGACAGACCGGCTGTTGAGAAAATACATTTGAGCAGTGCGTTTGAGAGTTCAGTCAATTCCGGAGAATTTGAGTGGACGGCTACCATGTATAATCTCAATTCAGGGAAGAATGAGGAACTGCTCAGTAAATGTAAAGTATTATCAGAATACATGTCTTTTGTTAATGCCGTACGAAAGAACTATGAAGAAGGAATGGATGCGGAGGTTGCCGTTGACAGAGCGGTTACGGAATGCATTCAAAACGGGATTTTAGCCGACTATCTGCGTGGACACAGAGCGGAGGTGATAGCCATGATACTAACTGAATTTGATGAAGAGGCTTACCGCAAGGGGATTTTTGAAGAAGGCCATAAAGAGGGGCTGGAGCAAGGACGATTAGAAATACTTCTTTCGCTTGTCAAAGACGGAAGCCTTACGGTAGAAAAAGCATCTGCCAAACTCAATATCTCTGTGGAAGAATTTGAAAAAATGATGTCTGATAATTAACATCATAAAGAAAAGGACAATATTATAGATTTACAATGAAGGGGACTGCGCCTATATACGCAGTCCCCCTCATTATTTATTTAAGGACTTTCTTTTTGAAACTGAAGTATCTCATGAGTGCGGTGATGCCGGCTAAGGACCAGACGATGCCGACGGACCACCAGATTCCCCAGAGACCAATGGCAGGGATCACTACGAGTATGAAGGGTACGGTGAATCTTCCGATTACTTCAACGACGCCGTTTAAAAGTGCGAAGATGGAATCACCGAGACCGTTCAGTACACCTCTTACTGTGTAGATCGTTCCGAGCATTATGTAGAAGTAACTGGTGATCCTGAGTGCCTTGGCTCCCATGACGATAACGGGTTCTTCGTCTACAAATATTCTTACTATATTTTCACTGAAGAGCTGCATGATAGGAAGCATGATGATAGAGAATATCACCATTATCATGAGGCTCTTTTTGTATCCCTCTTTTACACGGTCCTTCAAGTTGGCACCGTAGTTCTGACCGGTGAAGGTGGAAAGTGCCGCGCCCAGAGTCTGGTAGGGCTGATGGATTATCTGCTCGATCCTGCTGGTTGCGCTGAATGCGGCTACGGTTGTTTTTCCGAAGGAGTTAACGACCTTCTGAAGTGCCATGCAGGAAATAGCGATCATTGAGAACTGAAATGACAGGGGAAGACCGAGCTTAAGAACGCTCATGGTTATATGCTTATTGTATTTCATGTTCTCTTTGGTGAACTTGAAATAGCTGTTTGTTTTCATCGCATAGAGCATGCAGCCTACACCTGATACAAGCTGTGAGATAACGGTAGCGATACCTGCTCCTCTTACGCTCATGCCGAAGCCGACAACGAAGAGAAAGTCGAGGCCGGTATTTAAGAGGCACGAGAATATCAGGAAAAAGAGAGGGGTCTTGGAATCGCCCAATGCTCTGAGCATTGATGATATGTAGTTGTAGAGAGATACGAATACAAGACCTACGCACATGATTTTCATGTAATCGGCTGCGTCTTTCAATATCTCTGCTGGAGTGTCTAATAGAGTAAGGATGGGGACTGTTAAGATGTATGCTATGAATCCCACTATTATAGGGAAGACAAGCATTATATAGCCGGTGTTTACGATGCAGCTTTTGACGGCTTCATCGTCTTTTTTTCCGAAGCACTGCGAGGTGATGATCCCTCCGCCGCTTCCGATACCGTTGCATATCGCAAAAAAGAGAAATGTGACGGAGCCTGTGGCACCGATTGCCGCAAGGGCGTCTGCATTTACATATTTACCTACTATAACGGAGTCCACCAGGTTATATACCTGCTGGAAAAGATTACCGATGAGCATGGGTACGGAAAAGAGGAGTATCAGTGATACGGGGCTGCCCTCGGTCATTAATAAGATGCCTGATTTATGTTTTTTGAGTTCCATGTTTTTCTACCTGTTACATGATTGATCTTCCCTGCGCGGAAAGATAGTTACTGTTATCTATGGTCCGAGAGGATATATTATTCTTTTATTCGGAAGGATGCAATCCTAATTTTGTCATTAAAGTTCCCACTTTTTGTTATTTTCCTATGTTATTATAGTAACTGTTATGGGTATCAGATATACAAATGATATGACTCCGTTTGATATGACGGAGAAGCCTTCAAAACAATATCCGTTCTTAATGCCTCTTATATGGCTTGCTGCCTTTATCGATACGAGAAGGTTTGGGCTGAAGATCCGCAAGGAGGGAATGGATGGAGTAAAACCGCCTTACCTGGTGATCGCAACTCACATGGGACCTGCGGATTATTCTGCTGCGCCTCTTGCTATGTTTCCGCGCCGCGCAATGTATGTGTCGGATATGGAAGGATTTGAGTATTACGGAAAGTGGCTTTATCGCGGACTCGGATGCATAGGTAAGAGAAGGTATGTTTCGGATATCAGTGTGGTTAAGAATATTAAGTACGCACTTGATAAGAAGCAGGCTGTGTTTATCTATCCGGAAGCAAGACACTCCAATGTGGGTACCACGGCTTATATTCCGAAGAACCTGGGTAAATTGTGTAAGTTCCTGAAGGTTCCCGTGGTGATATTCAGGCTGGACGGATGTTATCTGGCCAATCCTTTTTGGGATGAGCTTCATTCAAGGAAGGTTCCCATGGAGGGGACTCTGAAGCTTTTGTACAATACGAAGGAGCTGAAGTCTCTGTCCGAAGATGAGATACAGGCAGCGATTGAAGAAGCTCTTCAATACGATGAATATAAATATCAGAACGATAAGAAAATAAAGATCACTGAGCCTTATCGTGCGGAGGGACTTCATAAAGCTCTTTATGTCTGCAAAAAATGCGGAGCGAAGTATAAGATGAAGAGCCACGGCGATACGCTCAGGTGCGGCTCTTGCGGAAGGGAATATCTTCTGAGAGAAGACGGGTTTTTGGAAGATACTAAAACCGGTGAGAATTTTGTGATCCCCGATTGGTATGAATGGGAAAGGGGTATGGAGATAGATACGACAAAGCTTCTTATCTCCATGAATAAATTCAAGAGGTCATATCCCGTTACCATAGAGGCACTTCCGAATCACAAAGGATTTGTAAAACTGGGTGACGGAGTTCTGTCTCTCAATGAAAATGAATTTAAGCTGATGTACGGATCCGAGATCCTTCACTTCCCTCATAGGATTCGTGAGTCCGTTCAGACGGAGTATGATTACAGGGGTAAGAAGGGGCCGAGTATTGTTTTATCTACGAAGGATTGTTGTTACTATCTGTATTCGAAAGCGGATGACTTCAATCCGACGGAACTTCAATTTGTAGGGGAATGGTTATTCCAAAACGGGGGCAAGTATGAAAGCAAGTGATTCATTGGAGGTTCGCGGCAAGGTTATCAGAAACAGGATAACAATGGCACCCACCGTAAAGTTTGATTATGCCGGGCCTGACGGGAAGGCTACGGAAAAGCACATCGAGCACTACAGAGAAAGGGCCGAGCACGGATGCGGACTTATCTGCGTTGAGGCCACCGCGGTTTCTCCGGATGGAAGATTCTGGACTAATCACATGGGTCTTTGGGATGATGATCAGATCGAGGGACACAGTCTGATTGCAAAGGCATGTCATGATAACGGTGCGGTTGTCATCGTGCAGATCAATCATACGGGGATTACTTCTAATCCCGACTGTGGTCCTGCCATAGGGCCATCTTCCGTTCCTACAAGAGATCCGAATGTGATGTCTAAGGAGATGAACACCTTCGAGATTCATAAGATGCAGGAGAATTTCGTTAATGCTGCGGTTAGAGCCAAGAAGGCCGGATATGACGGAGTACAGCTCCACGGATGTCATTCGTATCTGATAAATCAGTTTATTTCTAAGAAGACGAATCTCAGAACAGATGAGTATGGCGGAAGCGTAGAGAACCGTGCAAGATTCGGTGCCGAGATTATCAAGGCGGTACGCAAAGAGTGCGGTGAGGATTTTATCATCTCTATAAGGACTGCAGGAATAGAGCCTGATGTAGCGACTGCAATAGAGATTGCGGAAGAGTATGTTAAGGCAGGCGTGGATATGCTGCAGGTATCAACAGGTATTGAGTGGGATGATCCTACGCATAAAGAGGAAGGTAAACCGTATAACAAGTTTGCCAAGCTCGGAGTCAGATTCCATGATCATTTTAAAGGCAGGATTCCGGTTTCCTGCGTAAACAGTCTGTATGAGCCTTCCGTTATCAGGTACTTGCTGGAGAATGACTTGGTTGATCTTGTGGATCTGGGACGTCCTATTTTGGCGGATCCCGCAATAGTCGAAGCGGTTCTTGAATACAAGCCGTTCGTTAAGTGCTTTGATTGTCCCAACTGTCAGTACGGGCCTTTTATGCCGCACAAATGCCCTGCAGCCATTAAGCGGGGAGTGAAGTTCGAATAAAGCTTAATTTGCACCCCGCGTGAGCGGGGTGTATTATTATCTTGTACTCGCTGAGAAGCGAGAAGTTACATTTGAGCAGTGCGTTTGAGAGTTCAGTCAATTCCGGAGAATTTGAGTGGACGGCTACCATGTATAATCTCAATTCAGGGAAGAATGAGGAACTGCTCAGTAAATGTAAAGTATTATCGGAATGCATCCAAAACGGAATACTAGCCGACTATCTGCGTGGACACAGAGCGGAGGTGATAGCCATGATACTAACTGAATTTGATGAAGAGGCTTACCGCAAGGGGATTTTTGAAGAAGGACATAAAGAGGGGCTGAAACAGGGATTAAAGCAGGGCTTAGAACAAGGAATAGAGCAAGGTATTGAGCAGGGGCTTTCGCAAGGAAGATTAGATATGCTTCTTTCACTTGTTAAGGACGGAAGCCTAACAGTAGAAAACGCATCTGCTAAGCTAAATGTCTCTGTGGAAGAATTTGAAAAACTAATGTCCGTAAAATAAAAAAATTTTAAGGGGGTGAAACGACAGTAAACGTCTCACCCCATTTTTTAGGAGAAGGTATGTCAAAGGGCAAGAAGATTAAAAAGATTGTTTTTGGGTTTTTGATAGCAGTAGTAGCGCTTATAGCTGTGGCAGCAGGCGTATGGTTCCTTGCTCTTAATCCATACAGGGGAAATGTGGAAAATCCCGATGAGACACTGGCACTTGATACTGTTCTTACGAAGGAACAGGCTAAGGAAGACATCGATTATGTGATGGAGATGTACAGAGATCGTCATCCTGCCTGGCTTGAAGATGGTAATGAGCGAGTGGCAAATGTTGAGGCTCAGTATTTGAAAGAACTGGAACTTCTTGATTCGATGACAGATGAGGAAGTCACTGTTTTGGCAGAGTGGCAGATGATATCCCGCATCATGCATGAACTCTATGATGGTCATTCGAATGTATATACACAGTATAATGAAACAATTTGTATAGATGATTATACATATTTTTATGAGTATGGGCTTCCGGCGAAAATCGGAGATCTTACCTTTGATGAAGCACTCGAGAAATTCAAGGCGGTTTATCAATATGAAACGGATGCCTTTGCGAAGATTATGTTCATCAGAAAGATTATAGGCTCAGAGGCATGTTTAAGATGGATCGGATATGATACTTCGGAAGGTATAGACATGACGTTCGATACCAAAAAAGGTGAAGAAGTAGTCCATTTTAATTTTGTTCCTTATTCGGAAAGTAAAAAACCGGAGTATTCACCGGATGAAGAAGACAGGGGATGGGTATATTACGACATTGATACCGAAAACGGAATTGGAATATTTTCCCTTGAAAGTTGTCAATACAATGATGAATATAAGAAGGTCGTAAAGGAATTCTTTAAGGCTGTTGATGAAGCCGGTATTGAGCATATCATCATCGATCTTCGAAATAACGGTGGCGGATCATCGATGGTTGCCGACCATTTTCTAAGGTATGTTGATATCGACGGATTCTACACTTGGGCGGATAATGTCAGAGTGGGAGATTTCCTTATCAAAGATGAAAGGACATTTCAGAAAAACGGAAGGCTTGATCCTCAGTATTCCGGTGATCTGTATGTTCTGACTAATACCTTGACATATAGTGCGGCAATGGATTTTACCATGGATATCATGGATAACGATCTTGGCACCGTAGTAGGAGAAGCGTCCGGAAATCTTCCGGATTCATACGGAGATATACTCTGTTTCCAGACGCCTAATTCTCATCTTCAGTTTTCAATCTCATACAAGAGATGGTTCAGAACCGATGAAAGCAAAACAGGTCAGCCTCTTGAACCCGACTATCCCTGTCCTTCGGAAGAGGCTATGGATAAGGCGTATGAGTCAATCCTTAATTCCTAAATACACACTCATCTCACCCTCGCCTCTGTTAGCCCAGAGGTAGTAGGGGATAAGTTTTACTTTCATATCTTCGATCGTTCTGCCGGTATAAGTTTTGTACAGGGATGTGGAACTTATCTCTGCTCCCTCGGACTTAATGCGGCAGGCATCTGCGGAAATCTTTACAACATCATATCCGAATTCTCCCGTGATCTCCTCTGTGAGATCTGCGGGAGTTTTTATATGTATCTCTCTGAGAGCTTTGCCGTTATCTGCTTCTTCTGCACAATAAACTATGGGGCCTCTTACGACTGCGACTTTACCGGCATCTTCGGCAACCTTCTCATCCGCAACGATGAGTTTTGGAGTCATGTCGAATTCCAGATCGATAACTATAGTGTCGTCATTAAAGCATGAGCAGTAGAAGTATCCGTTCTTGAATTCGGTTTTAAGTCTTTCGTAACCCTGAATCTTGAAATAACCTTCCGCCCATCCCGGCATTCTGAGTGCAAGGGTAAAGTCAGTGGCCGTAGCTCCTTTTACCTTGATGCTTATTTTACCGTTGTTGGGAAAACCGGATGTCATGGAGATCTTGATCTTTTTTCCGTTTACGGTTTTCTGAGTTTCGCTGCCTGCGTAGAGATGGACATAAAGTGTGGTGTCATCTTCCGTATAGATGTACTGGTCAAGGGATGAGATGAGTCTTGCGATGTTGGGAGGACAGCATGCACAGCCGAACCACTTCTGACGAACGGGCTTTACATGTGTTTTCCTTTCATCCTTATGACAGTTTTCGGGAATGACTTCCAGAGGATTTACATAGAAGAAGCTCTTTCCGTCCAGCGCCATGCCGGCAAGGACTGTGTTATAGAGAGCAAGTTCCATGATGTCGGCATATTTTGACTGAGGGTCAAGCTGCAGCATTCTTCGTGCAAAAAAGACCAGTCCGATTGCCGCGCATGTCTCGGAATATGCGGTGTCATTGGGAAGATCGTAAGGAAGCGAAAAGGCTTCGCCAAGATGTGTAGCGCCGATTCCGCCGGTAATGTAGAGTTTGGTGTTTACGATGGAGTCCCAGAGCTTTTCGCATGCCTGTTTAAGAGCTTCATCGCCGGTATGCAGCGCCATATCCGCCATTCCGCTGTAGAGGTAAACGGCTCTTACTGCATGGCCTACCGCTTCGTCCTGCTCTCTTACGGGCTTGTGTGCCTGATGGTAATAGTCGGGCTTTCCCTTCATATCGGGATGCTCGGATTCAAAATAGTTAGGCTCCTTACCGCGTTCATTGATGAAGTACTCGGCAAGCTCCAGATATCTCTTGGTACCGGTTCGGTCATAGAGCTTGAAAAGAGCCATCTCGGCAATCTCGTGTCCGGGATAGCCGTTTATTTTGCCCTCACCCTCTCCAAATACGGAATAAACGTAGTCCGCGTAATTTCTGGCTACAATGAGAAGTTTATCCTTATGGGTTGCACGCTCATATGCAACTGCGGCTTCAACGAGATGTCCCAGGCAGTAGAGCTCGTGATGATCCCTTAAGTCTGTGAAGACCTTATCGGTTCCGTTAATGATGTAATAGGTATCGAGATAACCGTTTTCAAGCTGTGCATCCGCCACTATGTCTATTGCGCGGTCCGCAGTCTCCTCAAGATCGGGATCGGGGTGACCGGCAAGGCTGTATGCCACGGCTTCTATCCACTTATAGAAATCACTGTCCTGAAAAACAAAACCGTAGAATTCGTCGTCCTTGGCGTCCTCCCTTTTATCGGGAAAAACGGCAAAGCCTCTGTATGTGAACTTGGGCTCCTTGAATTTGGAGCCCTGTTTTTTCTTGCGCTTATTTAATGCGGCGGCCGCCTTGAAATTGTGCATGCAGTAGCTTGCCTGCGCTTCGGGAATGCGGTCGTTTAAGATTTCCCACTGATAGGGTATGACCTCGGTGCGAACCAGTTCTCTTTTGCGGGACCAGAATTCGTCCGTGACAGAAACTTTCTTAACATCTAATGGTTTGATATTCATATAAATTCCCCTGTTCTAAGAAACGGATTTTGAAAATTCCATAAAAACTATGAAAATTATATCAAAAAAATATGTTGACAGGGTAGTGTTATGGGTGTATATATAACACATGAACAGTTAATATAAACAGTCAGGGAGGTACATATGAAAGAAGTTGATTTCGGTAAGTATGGAAAGATGCCTTTGATAGTTTTTATGCTGTGGATTCTCGCTGCTGCCATGTCGCTCACCGCTTTGGCACTTATGATCCTGGACATCGGCGGGGTGGTGAGCATAGCACTTTGGAAGAGCTTGTTGATCCTGGCAATCGGAATTGTGATCAATTGGGCATGCTTAATCAGTTACAAGTTAAGAAATAAAGGAAATTAAGGAGGAAGGAATATGATCATAAGAAATTATAAGACCATCAAGGAATCATCAAAAAATATGAAAATGATCCTGTACGCAGCAATTCTTCAGGCACTGGTCGGTGTAGCACTTTTGTTCATGAATATGGTTGAAGCCATAGATATTCCTTTATATGCACCCATGATGCTGATTACTTCCGCGGCACTTATCAGTAAAGCGGCTATTTGTGAGTGTAAGGATGATATTAATAAATGAAACTGATAAACGGGTTAACGAAATGAGGTAATAATGATTATTTCACAATCGTCGGGGGTCCCGATATATCAGCAGATAGCGGACAGCTTCAGAACCGACATTTTGGAAGGACGATTAAAGGAGGGCGAATACCTTCCAAGTATAAGAGGACTGGCCAAAGAATTAAAAATAAGCGTGATCACGACAATGAAAGCATATGAGCTTCTGGAAGAAGAAGGAATGGTCACGGCGGTACAGGGTAAAGGCTATACCGTAAATGCTCAGGACGGTGAGATGCTTAAGGAGCAGCACATGCGTAAGGTGGAAGACGGACTTATGCAGGCGATAGCTTCCGCAAGGATCGCCGGATTATCTGAGAAAGAGCTCATAGAGACTTTAGAATTATTGCTTTCACTTAAGGAGAATTAAGAAATGGAATTTAAGAGCTGTATACACGGTGAAAACATCGTAAAAAAGTACAAGAATTTTGAACTGAATGTTCCGGTTGTTGATATACCTCAGGGATTTGCCACCGCACTTATCGGAGAAAACGGAGCAGGCAAGTCGACTCTTCTCGACATTCTTGCAGGCATCAAGCTTGATTACAAGGGAAATCTCAAATTCTTCGATAAGTTTGATGATCATGACAGGGAGGTGAATCCCGAGGTCAAGAACCGTATCGGATATGAGGGAACCGGTAATTACTATCTTCCTTCGTGGACGATCAAGCAGGGCAGAGAAATTCAGTCTCTTCTCTTTGATAATTTTGATGAAAAAAAATACATCGATATCTGCAATAAGCTGGAAGTTCCCGCTGATGACGGCAAGAAGATCTCGGATCTTTCCGACGGTAATAATATGAAGCTTAAGCTTGCGGGAGTTTTCGCAAGAAAGACTGATGTGCTTCTCCTTGACGAGCCCGCTTCTCCTCTCGATCCTCTTATGAGAGACAAGCTTTGCGAGATGATCCGCTCATATCTTCTTCTCGATGAAGGCAACAAGTCGGTTCTCTTTTCAACACATAATATCGCTGACATGGAAGCGGTAACGGATTATGCGATCATCGTTGAAAACGGAAACGTTGTAGAGAGCGGTTTTTCCGAGGAACTTAAGGAGAAATACACTGTGGTAAAGGGTGACAAGAAAGACGAAGAAGCTGCTTCAAAAGTTCTCTACACCATTACTTCTAATAATTTCGGATTTGAGGGTATGGCACTTACCAAGGATCTTGAAGCTCTCAAGGGACTTGATGTCGTAACGGAAATGCCTACACTTTCACAGGTATGTGTTGCGGTTATGAAACACAATTCCAAGCTCTACACCGGAAGTATTTTGTAAAAGGCGGGAAGTGTAATGAAGAAACTAATTAAATCATATATGTGCTTCAGCCCGCTCAAATACAACATCATATTTCCGATACTTGAGTTGGTGATCGGAGTAGGAGTAGGGCTTTTCATAGGAATGCTGTCGGATGATATTGTTGTAACGACTGTCGCGATAGTTGGTGTGCTTATGATGGCTGATATGTACGGTGACTTCTTTGTATTTCAGGGTTTGTTTTCCAAAGAATACGAATTCGGAATATTGAGAAATTCTCTCAAGGGTGAGGGCGTGCTTAAGCTGGCCATTATAGGAGACCAGATAAGAAGGGTGATACTTAATTTTCTCGTCCTGCTCGTGCCTGTCCTTATGTTCAAGAGTGCACTTTATGAGTCGGGAATAGTATCAAATGGTGCGGAAGTCGCAGCACTGGCTCTTTGCCTTGCGCTGGCAGAGGTGTTTGCGATAACCGTAGGATTTATGATCACCAGGATGGTTTATAACTTCCAGGACGGAATATTTGCGATGATGCTCGTATCAATCATAAGCGGAGGCCTCTTATTCGGATCTGTTTTTGCAATCCTCAGGCCCGGTACCGATCCTTATCTGTGGATCATCGTAATGGCAGTACTTTCATTTATTGTATCTTTTATTATGATTGAGAGAGCGATCAGTAAATTCAGGCTCTCGTTTGGAGAAAAGAAAATGGGAAGATTCGGAGACGATTCCAAAAAGAAATTATGGATTTTTATAGCTGTAGCATTTGTACTTAATTATCTGATGCTTCCTCTCATGTATATGGGAGTTAAGAACGGCCAGGATACCAGCGTATTCGTACTGGTTCAGATGTTTTATCCCGCATGTGCGGTAGTGCTCGGAAAACTGTTCTCTTATAATGAGGGAAAACTTCCTAAGGCATTTTTCATAACAATAATCGTTACAACTCTCCTGGGAGTTTTTGCAAGTGCGCTCAGCGTATTTGCACCTCAGACCATTGAAACCGCGATTGGTTCCGCGGATCTGTATTACAACCTTATGACCACTGTTGTAATAATCGTATGTATCCTTTCTATCGTATTACTCTGTGTATGCGGCAAGGAAAAGAGAGCAAATGCCGGTCTCAGATTTAAGAATCCCGGAAAGTCACTGATGTTTATTCTTCTCTATGTAGCGCTTTTCTTTGGAAGACTACTGGTTCTTACTATTGTCGGATGCGCTCAGGAAGGAAGGATCGCAGATGTCTTCACTGAATTTGTCTCAATGTTCACTTATGATGGCGTTGGAATAATGTGGTTCAATGTTTTCCTCAATCTCCCGCTTACCTTCGTTATGTTCTTCGGAGAAGAATACGGATGGAGATATTATCTTCAGCCCATCATGCAGAAGAAGTTCGGTGTAGCTCTCGGAACCATTCTTCTCGGAATTGCCTGGGGAGTATGGCATATCGGTGAAGATTTCATGTTCTATTCAACCGAAACAGGTGTGCAGATGCTTTGCAGCCAGTTAGTTACATGTATTTCATATGCTATCTTCTTCGGCTACGCATATATGAAGACCAAGAATATCTGGGTTGTTACCGTGATGCATTTCTTCAATAACAATATGATCATGGTTCTTAGCGGAGATCTTTCCACTTCTTCAATGCAGGGTGCGGTAGTGGATTGGAGTATGATTCCCCTTGCTATAATCGGATTTGTGGTATTCTGGGCATTCATCTTTACTCCTACCATGAGAGGAAAAGGTGAACCGATCGAGGAGGTCTACAAGGTTGAGACGTTTTCTGCTCCCGAGGAGGCAAAATCATGAAAAATATTCTGAGTGAGTTTAAGACAGCATATAAGATAGTTGGATACGGAGCTAAGATAAAGGTTAACTTTATGATGGCGGGTCTGTTCCTGCTGCTTGGTATAATCTTTGAGTTTGCTTCCATAGGAACTCAGATGATCGGAAGCTTCTATATAGTATTGTCAGGAATGTTCCTATATCAGATGATAATGTCTTCGGATATATCGACACTTGTTCAGGCATCTCCCTACAAGAAGAAGATTCAGTGTCATTATCCCATGATTGCAGTTATCCCATGGATGTTCATTACGCTTACCATAGTTCTGGGTATACATTATGCATTCTCACTAAAGGATCAGACCGAACCTCAACGTCAGTGTCGGACACTTGTCGTACTCGGATTATGCATTTTCTTCATGTTGGTATATTTCGGAGTCGCTTATAAATTTTTTGTGAGCGCAACTGTCTTTTTGGTAGTATCTATAATGGTGGTTATGGTAGGAACCAACACCCTTTTTACCATGGATAATCCTATCGAGCTTACTTTTGCGGGATGTGCGGTATTCGATTATATATGTGCTATATTGGGGTGCGTCCTGTGTAAGATTTTAACCGAAGTTTTTTATAAGAAGGATCTGTCTCGCTTGGCGTTCAGAGGACTGATCAAGAAGAATTGACCGGAGGTCATGATGGTTCGAAGAATAGAGAATGCCGTAAATACGGCTCTTATTCTTAATTCTCTTTAATGGGCAAGGTGCTCACTTTATGTGAGTGCCTGCCCTTTTATGTTACAGATAGGCAGGTTAGGATGAAAGTAGTATTGGAAAAAGTTGAATCCGCCGATAAAGAAGGTGCAGTAATAAGGGCACTTAATGTGACGGACGGGATCAAAGGCGCCATAGAACTTCTTGAAAACAATCGAAGAAGCATCCCTGTGACGGATAAGGAAAGCATGGACTACGGAGAGAGTCTTATGCTCGGGACGGACCTTATCTATTACGTAGAATCCGTGGATAAGAAGACCTTTGTCTATACCAAGGATATGTGCTACGAAACCAAGCACAGGTTATATGAACTCGAAGAGATATTAAGCACAAATTTCTTCAGATGCTCCAAGTCGCTTATCATTAATATTCGTAAGATAAAAGGCGTAAAGTCCGAACTTAACGGAAGAATGATCGCAGAGCTCTTAAACGGTGAGCAGATGGTGATCTCCAGGAATTACGTAAAAGATCTTAAGAGAAAGCTGGGTGTGTGATGAATAAATTAAAACTTATCTTTAATCAAACACTGATGATATCAAGTGCAATCTTGTTCGGGCTGGGTATACAGGAATCTGTGGAATATCTTATCACGGGGGATGCATATCTTAAGTGGCAGTGGTACATACCTCTATCCATAATTCTGTGTGCATTTGTATGTTCGGTGCCATCGATCATCTTTATGGATGATATCTCCACGGGAAGCGTGTTTAAACTAAAGGTGGTGCTGCATTTCTTATGTATATTTGCCGCGGTGAGTATATTTGCCACGTTGTTCGGATGGTATGAGACCCTTGTGGAATATCTGATCATAGCGGTGATGATATTCATTATCTACGGATTTACCTGGGCCGCCACTTTCTGGCTTGCCAAGAAGGATGAGGAGAAGATAAACGAAGCCCTTGATGAGATGAGGGATGAAGAATAAAGACGACAGTGAGGACGTGACGGTGGGGACGCTTCAATTTTGTCACCTGGTGACAAAATTGAA
>JAGCUO010000090.1 GCA_017962825.1 Lachnospiraceae bacterium
GACTTATCGCTCTTTATCATGGCGTTGGATTCGACTTCAACTTTATAAGGGATCCTGAGGACCTCGAGTCTCTTAGCATATTCTTCCTCAAGGAATTCCTTAAGCTCATTTAGGTAAAACGAGCCTATCTCCGGTTCAAAATCAACAACTCCGCCCGATGCCCTATCGATCAGTTCCTTAACTATCTCCGTAATGTCATCGGCGTTCTTGGAGATCTTCGATGCAACCTCCGCATCGCTGTCATTAACCTTGCCGTCCGGCTGGTAAAGACCGGTTTCTATCGCATCCGCATAGAGTTTAATATTTGCCACGGGTGTTTTGATGCCGTGTGCAATGGTGGTAAGCATCGTCAGATGATCTTTGCTTAGTTCATTGATCCTCTTCCTGTCACTCGCCAGCTTATCACTAAGCATATTTATGCCCCAGGTAAAGCGTCCGAAGAAACGGTTCCTGGTCTCGGGCAGTTTTTCCGTAAGCTGATTTTTGGATAACTTCTCCGGGTAAGAAACAAATTTATTGAAGGGCCTGAGAATATATACATTTATATATATGCATATTCCGAGTGTGACCGCAAAGCTTATGGCAATACATATATTGATCAGGCGTCTGCTACCCGCAAAACCGGGATCATCGTATTCAAATACCACAAATCCCAGGACGTCTCCACTCCTTTGAAGGAGCCAGATTTTTTCGTATTGTTTGTTTCTGTTTAAAAGAGTGACATCACTGTCATAAAACAACGCATCGATATAATATACTTTTCCGGGAAGGGTCGTAACTCCGTATTCGGACTTATAATCACTTGCCCGATCGTAATACACCTCATCTATGATATTCATCACAGCATCCGATGTCAGTTCCTCATCCGAATAATCTTCGCATCTTTTTTGAATCTCGCCGAAAACTCTGTTCATCAGTATATAAATATTATCTTCGTGCCTTCGGCTTATTACATTAAGAACCACATTTGCGGATAAAAAGATCACCGCAAAAAGAGACACCGTAACGATATAGAGTTTTGCAGCTCTCTTCATGATCAGGTGCCTCCGAATTGATATCCGACTCTCCAAACGGTTTTGATCAGCTTGGGATTCTTGGGATCTTCTTCAAGTTTTTCTCTGAGCCATCTGATATGCACATTAAGACTTCCGAGGTCGCTGAAGCAATCAACTCCCCAGATCTCGTTAAAGAGTTTGTCCTTATTCAGGATCTGCTCCGGATGTCTCATCATGTACTCCAGCAGCTCATATTCTTTGCCCGTTATCTGTACCTGCTCATCACCCTTGAAAACAGTCCTTGCTCCAACGTCAAGAGTAATATTTCCATATGTAAGAAGCTGTCTTTCCTCTGCAAGATCATAGGTGCGCTTCATAAGGGCCTTTATCTTAAGTCCCAGTACCTTAAAAGAAAACGGCTTGTCGATGTAATCGTCAGCGCCGACTTCAAAACCCAGAACCTTGCTCTGTTCATCGGTCTTGGCACTCATCATGAGCACCGGAAGCTTTTGATTTCTTCTGATCTCCTGAAGAGCTTCATATCCGTTCATGCCCGGTAACATAACGTCAAGAAGCAGCATCTTAAATGCTGCTTCTCCTACAAGTTTTAAACCATCTTCCGCATTCTTTTCCCACGCGACGGAATATCCTTCACGTTTTAGAAAATCTGTGATAAGTTGTCCCAGTTCTTCGTTATCTTCAATAACGAGAATATCTGTCATATCAAATCTCTCCGTAGTTTCCTACCAATATGTATTCCGGAATATCATCCGCACATTTGCCGGAAGTAAAGGCTACATGGATATCTCCCGTAGCATAATCAACGATCACGGTGTGTACCGTTCCGCTGTTATGAACATTGGGAACCTCATACTGATCGACTATCTCGCGGGCCATGATGCCTTTCATATCAGCCAACGAGAAGATTCCGATCTCCTTTACCCAATTATTATACTTCACAAAACGATTTATTTCTCCGATATATCCGGTAAAACCATCCTGATTTCCTGCAGTGGCATAAGTATTGACAATACACAGAGCATCCGGTGTATCCCAGGTAAGCCCCTCCATAAGTTCGGAATCACAGGTTCTTATCACGGCAACGGCTCTTCCGGCATCAATCGCTTCCCTTGTGGGATTCTCACAGCAAAACGCATCTTCTTCATCAGTTACCAGAAGGTTATGACACCAGGTGAAATCCTCACATTCGGCGTTTAAAAACTCCGCAGCCTCCTTAGCATTATCAAAATTTTCCAATGCATACCTTATTTCATATGTATAACATTTTTTACCTTCGTAGACAAACGGCATCTCATTTACGGTGCCCACATCCAGTATTCCGATCATTACACCGTTATCGTTGACCGCCGTGATCATATCAAGTAGTCCCAGAACACTTATTGCAGTGATCGACTTCTCACCTTTTACCAAATGCTCTACAGCATGGATCTGAGTCATCTGGGATGCACTGCCGAGAAACCATTCCAGATTTCTGAGAGATATCCTTGAACCGGTTTCCGTTATCGAGCCGCCCACCGTAAGTGCACTGCATGCGGTAGGTCTTAATGCATCGGGGATCATCTGCATGGTAATTGCTTCTATATAACTGAGTTCCCCGTCCTCTGCATAACCTTCCACACCGCCTGAAATTGCGCTTGCAAACCCTTCGATCTCCTGTCTGTACTCATCACGTATCGAAGCTTCAAGAGTAAGGATCCTTTGCTCAAGAGCATCATAATTAATATCTCTTCCGTTAAACAGGCCTCTGATATTCTCATACAGATAAGGCTCAAAGATTACTTCATAATCCGGAACTGCCTTAAGTATTGTCTGTGCATAGGCTGCTCCGACTTCGTAAGGAGTTCCCTTATCATACTCAAGAGTTACATCATAATATGAGTCATACTTATCGATCCTGCATAACCCGTCTTCGGAAACAACGCTTTCGATCACCGACTGGCGCGGACTTATATCCGTATACCCGGGGTCTGTTTCTACATTCAGCGATCCCACCTTTACCATTCCCGCCGAAGTGATCTGCGATGAATCGGATCCGCAGCCGCAGGCACCGATCATAACTCCGAAGGCACATATGACAGTTGCTAATTTTTTAATGTTCTTATATACCATAAACTTATTCATTACGTATTCTCCAAATCTTTATCCTGTCCATAGCCTTAAAAGAAGCAGCCATTACCGCGGTGATCATCACCAAAAGTATCGCCGGCATCATTACAACCGAAAACGCGGGAGGTGATGCAATCTTAAAAGATACGACATTCAGTACCAGCGATCCGAGCATATCGAAAACAATCTTATTCAGAGTAAACGACAGGAAAATGGCAATTACTGCCGCAATAACGATCAAAAGTACAAATCTTACAAAATGCCATTTTCTGATATCACGTCCGTCAAATCCGAGACTTTTAAGCATGGCGATATCGCAGGTTTCCTCTTCTATAAAGATCTGCTGATACAAAAATGACATTGAAAAGAGTGTGATAACCATTATGGATCCTGTAACGATGGCAAGAAGATCAAGCAGTCTTCCGAAAGAATTGCCGAGCTCATAATCCATAACCTGATCATAATCCCATATCATGATCTGATCGTTAACACTGCGCATTTTTTCGATGTATGCATCATATTCATTGTCGGGACAATCAATTCCTTCATTGAATATGTCAAAGTCATCTATCACAATATTCTTGTCATCCATTATCGTATATATAAGCGGACTTTGAGCGTTGCCGAATGACTCCACATAAGCCGTAACAATAAAATCACGCTGAACCGTTTCTATATCGAATCCGTTTTCGGCATAAACCTTATATTCCAGCGTTATCACGTCCCCGAGATCTATCCCGTGAGTATCCTGTGCAAAATGGGATACTATAACCTCGTTGGGAAGTTCAGGTATATGACCGCCTTCTACAATCTTCAGTCTTTCTATGTCATAATCACCGAACAGGATATTCACTCCGTATTTTTCGGTACCGTTTATCAGAAATGTGCTCTGAAAATCCGCAAGCTGGATATTAAGAGGTATTCCGTTATCGTTATAATATTTCTCATAGTACAGATACAGATTTCTGTAGCTTCCGGTCTGAGAGATAAGTCTGTCCCTTATTTCATCCTCGGGTCTTATCATCACCTCTCTGTCTGCGATACCCCAATAGGTTCTTCTGTAATCATCACTGATAATGGTTCTCTTAAGCTGGAAGACCAGGAAGATTATCAGCATTCCGATGGCATAGCTTACTATCAGGAACAAATACCTCTTGAGCTTACGGATTATATCCTGAACAGCCAGATATGAGGGAACGGATATTCCGGAGAGCTTATTGATGGACAAGCCGGGAATCCTGCTGAATCTCTCACCCCTGTTTTCTCCGTGGATGGTATCCATGACGGAAATTTTGTTAATACGCCTGAGGGATATGAATGAAAAAAGTATCATAAGCAGGATAAAAACAATGCTTCCGATCACACCCAGAATTATTATGACATTTCTGTCAGGACTCAAAGTGTTTATTACAAACTTGCTTACCAGTTTCGCCTGAAGAGGCACTCCGGCTACAAGCCCGACTATTCCCCCAAGGACAGCAAATGCAATATACTTAACTATGAAAAGTGTTTTATATGACAGGGAATCCACACCGATTGCCTTCATGGTTCCAATCTCTTTTTCTTCCCTTTTTACAGTAGCCTGCAGAGTAAAGGAAATAGACATAAAGATCAGAAGGATAAGTGCCAGTCCCATCAGCCCCATGAATATGCTGACGATAAGGGCTATCATTGCTTCATCCGTATATGTATTGCTTTTACCGGTGGTAACCGCATGTACTTCACCGCTTATCAGTCCATCCGTGCTCAATCTGTGAAGTTCATCATTGAGACCCCAGCCCCACTTCTGAAGCTCCGATACACTCGAAAAGGGTTTGGTCAGTGTAATCTCATAGAGATTCACGGTACAGGTAAATTCGTTCATCAGTATTTCCAGATCGGAATCCGCAAAAAGAATTTTATTGATCATGGAAGAACTGGGATCTTTAAATATACGTGCGATCGTGAACTCGTATATGTTACCAAGGTCAGTCGTAACAGTGATCTTATCTCCGAGATGCGCTCCCGAATTATTGGCCATGATCTCCGGAATTGCCACAAGTCCGCTTTCCAATGTGAACAGTTCATTATTCTGATCATAGGGTATGTTTTGCCCGCGGCTTACGGGAGAAATCATGAAATTTCCCGTGTAAAGATTGGTTACGCTTCTCCTATCGATCCCTTCAAACTGAAGTCTTGAAGTTCCTGTATATATCCTTTCCGAAACAGATATCTCCCCAACCTCGGAATATTTTCTGAGTGTCTCTTCAATCAATTCCATCTGGTGTTCGGAATCCGAAAAGCTTCTGTCGAACAGGAAGATGATATCCGATGTATTGCATTTCTTATATGTATCATCTATTCCGGAAATAAATGTATATACAAATCCCGCACTCGTAACTATGAGAGTTGCAGCGATTATCATGAAAATACACAGAACTATATTTAACGCGATCTTATCTTTAAGATCTTTTTTTAACATTCTGAAATACAATTTACCACCCCATCTCCTCAAGCCATTTCCTGAGTTTTCTTTCTCTCACCTGAAGTATCTCTGCATCACTTTTATTATCGGGTTCACCCTGAGGTGCGCCGATCTTGCCAAGTACAAGTTCTCCCTGCACATCACCGTCCATCAGATAAATGATCCTGTCGGAACTTGCGGCAACCTTCTCACTGTGAGTTACCATGAGTACCGTTGTGCCAAGTTTATTGGCCTTGACCAGCTCCTCCAAAACTTCCATCGATGCCTTCGAGTTAAGTGCACCGGTAGGCTCGTCCGCAAAGAGAACCTTGGGGCTGTTGATGAGCGCTCTGGCAAGGCAGGCTCTCTGGAGCTGACCGCCCGAGACTTCCGTGATCTCTCTTCCTGCGGTTTCGATGATGCCAAGCCTTCTCATTAAATCTTCAGCCTTCTTATTGACATCCGCTCTTGTAACCAGCTTTGCCTGATACCCGGGAAGAACGATATTATCCATAATGGACAGTTTCTTCATCATATACATCTGCTGGAAAATAAAACCCATCTTGAGAAGTCTCATTTTCGTAAGCTGCCTGTCATCCATTTCGGAAAGGTCCTCTCCGTCGAAGATAACCTTACCCGCAGTCATGTCGTCCATTCCGCTTATGGTATAAAGAAGCGTGGATTTACCCGAACCGCTGGGGCCCATGATGGAGACAAATTCTCCCTCTTCTACTTTAAGATTGATATTCTGCAGGACATTATTGCTGTATCCGTCAACGATATATGTCTTGCACAGATCTTTTGCTTCCAAACAAGTCGCCATTTTATTACCTCATTTCATATTCCTTTTATTGCCTGTGAGGACATGATAACAATCCATTTCTTAAAAAATCTTTAAAGGATAAAAAAATAATGACAGTGGGGACGTTTTCCCTGTCATCAGTTAACATGAAAAAAATAGTCGGATACATAAAAGATGACAGGAGAAACATCCCCGTGTCATCTTTTTTTATTCCTTTAAAGATTTTTTAAGAAATGGATTGTTATCATGA
>JAGCUO010000091.1 GCA_017962825.1 Lachnospiraceae bacterium
ATACTGCACACTTTCGGTATTTTTCTTTAGGGTTTAATATAAACAAGTAGAAGAGCCGATACCAAAAGCAGGCTCTTAAGAAATAAGGAAGAATAAATGAATGACAAAACAAAAAAGATCACCACAGCAGCAGCACTTCTTGCAATCTGCATCGTAAGCCAGTTCTTCAAGAACTTCAGTGTTTACATCACAGGTCCCATCATCAACGCATGCCTCATTCTCGCAGTGGTTTATTGCGGACTGTTCTGGTCGGTTATCATCGCAATCCTTACACCCGTCACCGCATTCCTTATCACGGGTGCTCCCATTATGAAGGTTGTACCTGCGATCATGCCCCTTGTCATGGCGGGTAATGTTGTGCTCGTTGTAGTCTTCTGGCTCTTCGTAAGAAAGAAGAAGGACATCGTCAAGTTCATCGCATGCGGCGTAGTCGGAAGCGTTGCGAAGGGTGCATTCATGGCACTCACCATTTCTTACGGAGTTCTCGCAACAGTAACTCTTCCCGAAGCAATGCAGCCCATGCTCCCCAAGCTTCAGCTTACCTATTCCGTAACCCAGCTTGTAACCGCACTTATCGGACTGGCTTATGCACTCGTTATCTGGGCAGCTCTTAAAAAGGCTTTCCCGAATTCGGAAGGCAAGAGCAAGGATTGATATGGCAGGTTCAGACAGAAAAGAAATTTGCGTATTATTAACGGGCGGAACAATCTGTTCCGCCCCTGATTCTGCCGGTAAGAAAGTATCAAATGCTGACAAGGCCGGTCTTAAACTGACCGAGCAGTATGGTGACGGATCGGTTCTTCCGTTTGCGGATGATGTTGCTTTTAAATATGTCAATCTTGAAACCGACATCCTGAGCGAGAATATGACGACGGATGTCTGGTACGAAATCCTCGGGGAATTCAGAACCGAAATTCTTCCGAAAAACTACAAGGGAGTGATCGTTCTTCACGGAACCGATACACTTGCTTATACATCATCATTTCTGTCAATGGCTCTTACCGGAATAAACATTCCCGTATGTATGGTTTCGGCACAGCTGTCACTTGATGATGAGAGGACCAATGGGTATGCCAATTTCAAGGCTGCCGTTGAACTCATCATGAACGGGATAGCACCGAATGTTTATGCGGTCTACCGCAATGAAGCCAATGAATCAAACGGTCTGCATGAAGCGGGTGAACTTCTGGTTCATTACGGATCGCATCTTCTTCAGTGTCCTAACGGAAGCAATAACTTTCACAGCAGGGATGAAATGAAGGTGCCCGATGCAAATGAAGCGAACCTGTCCGGATGTGCCGGATTTAAAGAAGGTTCCGGAATCTTTAATGAGGCATTCAGTAACAAGTCTGAGGTCTGTCTCATTCGTCCGTGCACCGGTCTCAATTATTCCGAAATAAAACTCAGGGGTAAGAAGCTTGTCATACACGGAACTTACCATTCAGAGAGCGTTTGCATCGGAAGAAATATTTACGGTAAAGTAAAAGAGTCGGAGAGCATAGAAGAGAAAAAATACTGCCTGAATGAGATCATTAAGAAGGACCGTAAGTATTCCATTCTGTATCTTCTTAAAAAGTGCGGTAAGAAAAAGATTCCGGTTTTCCTCGCTCCCTGTGACCGGGATGCAGCCGGATACAGTACCACGCACAATGCCATCGATAAAGGCGCCATCCCCATGAAGGGGATAACCCTTGAGGCGGCATATGCCAAGGCAGTCCTCGCTTCTTTCCTCGGAAAACAGGGAAAAGAGCTTATTGACTTTATGTTAGCAGATATAAACGGCGAAAAGCCGCACGAAGAATGGTCCCCAAAAGCTGAGTCTTAAGCCAAACTGATGGGCCATAGCCCGAAATACATATAATAAAGAAAGATTGACCTGTTATAAATACATCTGATATAATCTGTAATTGCTAAAAACTGTGAAGGAGACTCTGATCAAGGAAAGCACCAGGGAGATCGCGTCGTGGACTGGAAGCGCGGTTTGTAAGTAGAGGATCAAGGGAACGCTCCGGAGTTGGTTGTCTGAGCCATGTAACGTGGTTAGGGCATCCCGTGCACACGCGTTAAGTGTTAAAGAGTGGACAGCAGCGGACTGTTGTCAATAAGGGTGGTATCGCGGATAAATTGTTATTCGTCCCGGAGTGCTATTGCGGCACTCCGTTTTTTTCTTTCAAAAACAAACGCAGAGAAATAAACAGTACAGAAAGGAAATGCTATGAAGAACTGTTACAGAGATATGGATATGTCAAATATCGGAGAGCAGCTCATCGGCGAGAGGATAAAGCTTGCCGGATGGGTTGAGAACATCCGTGACCACGGCGGAGTATCCTTCATTGACCTCAGGGATATGTACGGAGTCGTACAGGTCGTTCTCAGAAAGGATGGACTCCTTGACGGAATAAGCAAGGAGATGTGCATCTCCGTAGAGGGCGTGATCGAAAAGAGAGATGAGGAGACCTACAACCCCAAGATCCCTTCGGGAACCGTAGAGCTCAATGCCGATGTCATCACAGTACTCGGAAAGGTTTACCAGCCCCTTCCCTTCGAGGTTAGGACCTCCAAGGAGACAAGGGAAGATCTCCGTCTCAAATACAGATATCTCGATCTTCGTAACCAGAAGGTTAAGGATACCATCCTCTTCAGATCCAAGGTTATCTCATTCCTTCGCGAGAAGATGACCGATATGGGTTTTGTCGAGATCCAGACTCCCATCCTCTGTGCATCATCACCCGAGGGAGCACGTGACTACGTCGTTCCTTCGAGAAAGTACAAGGGAAAGTTCTACGCACTTCCCCAGGCACCCCAGCAGTATAAGCAGCTCCTAATGGTATCGGGATTTGATAAGTACTTCCAGATCGCACCCTGCTTCAGAGACGAGGATGCGAGAGCCGACAGATCTCCCGGAGAATTCTACCAGCTCGATTTCGAGATGAGCTTTGCAACCCAGGAGGATGTATTCAGGGTTGGTGAAGAAGTCCTTTCCGCAACCTTCGAGAAATTTGCTCCCGAGGGATACAGCGTGACCAGGCACCTTACCCCATCATCAGCTATAAGCAGGCAATGCTCGAGTTCGGAAGCGATAAGCCCGATCTCCGCAATCCCCTTAGGATCCG
>JAGCUO010000092.1 GCA_017962825.1 Lachnospiraceae bacterium
CAGGAAGCCCCTCCTGACAAAGGTGTACGTCCCCACTGTCAGCCCACAGTCACCACAAAGAGGATTAACTACTGAATTACATCCTAACCATCAGTATCACCCTCAACATACTGCTTGCGATCAAAATATTCCTACTCCGAAAATCTGTCCGTGACCTTGGGACAGATTTTTCCGATTATGCATCTTTGGACACCAATACCCTCATCGGGGTAACAAGCAGGGACAGATACATCTGCGCACTGGCTTCATCCATTAATGAAACCATCGGTTCCCTGCGCGATTCCTATCACAAATACCGTCAGGGCGATACCGAGATCAAAACCGCCATAACTAACATCGCCCATGACCTAAGAACTCCCCTTACCGCCATCTGCGGCTATCTGGAGCTTTCCATGAAACAGGACATGAGCGATGATCTTCGAAAAAACCTTACCATCATCGACGAACGCGCCCGGTATATGAAAGGCCTCACCGAAGAACTCTTTGAATACTCGGTCATCACCTGCGGTGAGATCACTGAGGAAAAAGAAAACGTTAACGTGAACCGCGTGCTTGAAGACTGTGTCATGAACTACTACCCCGCCCTGATCGAAAGGGGAATCGAGCCTGTAATCGATATAACCGAGACAAAGATCGAAAAGCAGCTCTATCCCACATATGTGGAGAGAATATTCAATAACCTGATCAGCAATGCTTTGAAATATTCCGACGGAGATCTGGAGATATCTCTCTCCGATAAAGGTGTCGCAAGAATAGCCAACAGCGCATCATCCCTTTCCAATGTGGAAATCCAGAAACTCTTCGACAGATTCTTCACCGTCGAAAACGCCAGAAGCCATGCCGGTGGCTTAGGCCTTTCCATCGTCAAAACCTTTGCAACCCGCATGAACTGCCCCATCGAAGCCAAGTACCGGGACGGCAAACTCATCATCGAAATAACATTTTAGGTGACAATGGGGACGTACCCCTCTGTCAGGTGAACCTCCTGACAGAGGGGTACGTCCCCATTGTCACATTGCACAAACTTTCAAAAGCTTGCCGTCTGCAGGCTTTTATTTTTTTAATGCCATTAATGACACTCCTGTCATAGAAATTTCATGAAATATTGATATAGCCTGCTCCTATCCCCAATATGAGATAATTCCCGATATCAACCTAAACCATCTCTAGCACAGGAGGTATCAAATTGCCCAGAACAGCTCGAAAAATCAGTTCTACAGGTTACATGCATATTATCGCAAGAGGGATTGGCAGACAGATTCTATTCGAATCATCGTCAGATTATCGTAAGTATCTTTTACTACTCCAAAAATACTGTAATGAGACTAATGTTAAAATATGCGCATTCTGCCTCATGGAAAACCATGTCCATCTGCTGACTCATTCCGAAAAAGATGCCCTCGTTCTAATGATGAAAGCCCTAAATACAACTTATGCAGGCTACTTCAATAATAAATACGAAAGAACCGGACATTTGTTTCAAAACAGATATAAAAGTGAACCGATTGAAGATGAACGATATTTACTGACTGTTTTCAGATACATTCTGTTAAACCCTCAGAAGGCCGGAATATGCAATGCCTCCGACTATACCTGGAGCAGCTACAGTTTGTACGAAAAGAATACGGATTTTATGGAATTGGATTTAATCCGAGAACTCATCGGTGATCCGATGCAGTACAAGTGCTATATAGAATCAGATAATGATGATGAATGTCTTGAATGGGATTATTCAAAAAGAGACGATGCCTGGGCTATAAATGAGATCAAATCCTTACTTCATGTTAATAATTGCACCGACATCCAAAGATATGATTCTGTTTCTCGAAACCGTGCCTTATCCATACTTAGAAAGCGAGGATTAAGTATAAGACAGATAGAACGCCTTACAGGCATAAGCAGAGGCATAATCCAAGATATAAACAAATGACAGTGGGGACGTACCCGCTTTGTCAGGAAGTGCTTCCTGACAAAGGGGTACGTCCCCACTGTCATCTCATTACTGTGCTTTTACGATGTTGTCGTAGAGAGGCTTGCACTGAGGATAGAGTGACTTGTAAACCTGGTACTTCTTCTCGTACTTGGCAACAAGCTCAGCGTCAGGCTCAACGGTGTCAACAACCTTGACAACCTTGGATGCGATCTCTTCTACGTTCTTGTACTCTCCTGCTGCTACGCATGCGAGCATAGCGCCGCCGAGTGAAGGGCCTTCCTCAACCTCAAGGATGTCGATCTTAACGTTGAGAACGTTAGCCATGATCTTTCTCCAAAGAGGGCTCTTAGCTCCGCCGCCGCAGATCTTGGATCTTTCGGGATTGATGCCGATGGATCTTGCTGCTTCCATCATGTCGCGGAATGCGAAAGCAACGCCTTCGAGAACTGCCTGAGTCATATCGGCACGGGAGGTGTCCATGGTCATACCGATGAAGGTTCCTCTTGCATCTGGATTGTTGTGAGGAGATCTCTCGCCCATGAGGTAAGGCAGGAAGTATGTATTGTTTTCACCAAGCTTGGTGATGGCAGCCTGCTCGGTTGCGTAATCCTTGGTTCCGATGACGCCGTCTTCCCACCACTTGTTGCAGGAAGCTGCGCTGAGCATGCATCCCATGATGTGATAAGTTCCGTCTGCATGGTCGAATGAATGAAGAGCGTTGTTTGCATCAACACCATAGTTCTTGGAAGAAATGAAGAGGGTTCCGGAGGTTCCGAGGGAAATGTTACAAGCATTGTCGCCTACGGTTCCGGTTCCTACTGCAGCTGCTGCGTTGTCGCCTGCGCCTGCTGCTACGATGGCAGTAGCGGGGATTCCGAGTTCGGAAGCGATGTCAGCCTTTACGGTTCCGATGGACTCGTAAGACTCGAATACCTTAGCAAGCTGAGACTCCTTTACGCCGCAGATATCGCACATTTCCTTGGACCAGGTACGGTTCTTAACGTCGAAAAGAAGCATTCCGGATGCATCTGATACGTCGGTAGCATGAACGCCGGTAAGCTTGTAAGCAAGGTAATCCTTAGGAAGCATGATCTTAGCGATCTTTGCGAAGTTGTCGGGCTCGTTCTTTTTTACCCAAAGGATCTTGGGAGCGGTAAATCCGGGAAATGCGATGTTTCCGGTAAGCTCAGTGAGCTTAGCCTTGCCGATCTCATTGTTGAGATAATCGGTCTCAGCGCCGGTACGTCCGTCGTTCCAAAGGATAGCGGGACGAATGATGTTGTCATTTTCATCAAGTATTACAAGACCGTGCATCTGTCCGCCAAAAGAGATACCGGCAACCTGTGAAGCATCCTGACCTGCAAGAAGCTCCTTGATACCTGCCATGGACTCCTTGTACCAGTCGGCAGGATCCTGCTCTGACCAGCCGGGATGAGGGAATGAAAGGGGATACTCCCTTGAAACCATATTTACAATCTTTCCTTCGGATGAAAGGAGAAGAAGCTTGACCGCAGAGGTCCCGAGATCGATTCCGATATAAAGCATGTTTTCCTCTTTTCTGCGCCTACGCGCGGTAAAAAATATCTGTTCAGGTTCCGGTTTCCGATAGGAAGCCAAAACACACCAAATATATTTTAACATAACAAAGGCGGTCTGTGAGACCGCCTTTTGCGAAAAAACATTCACTTTTTGCCTATGGCTAAGGTGACAGTGGGGACGTACCCCTTTGTCAGGTATATCCTCCAGACAAAGGGGTAC
>JAGCUO010000006.1 GCA_017962825.1 Lachnospiraceae bacterium
AAAAGTGAAACTTTTCGAATTTAGGGGATTGGGGAGTAGATTACTTGTAACTGATCGGTCACATTCGATAAGTCGGATTCGTTGTCCGTTAAAGTACTTTCAAGGTCGAAGTATAGTAGATACTTTTTAAATGCAATATAAAGGGTAAGACCGCGCCTTGATGATATAGTCATATTTAGTTAATCGCCGTACACCGTGCCGGCAGAAACGTGGTATATTTTCTGCGGAAAAAAGAGTGGTGCGGCCACAGCATTTACCTCGTAAAGAGTGCGAAAAACAAAGGTCTTTTGCTCCCTGCAATATTCGTCCAGCTCATCCCACGCCTCGCCGCAGTGGAACTTCAACGCAATCTCGCGGTCAATGCCGGGGACCAGCGTAAGGAAGAGGAAATTATTATCGGCTTCAAGTACTGCCGCCAGGTCTATGCCATTGAGTGATGATCTTCCCGAAAGCGTCGAGAGATAAAACCTCGGGTTTAAGGTGTTCATTTGTCACCTTTTTTCGTCGTGCATGACCGTTCCGGCCTCTTCCGTCCCGTTCTTTGATCCGCTATTCTCTGCGGGCTTCTCTGTGAAAAAAGTATCCGAGGTTGATCCTGACTTCCCTGCGCCCGATATCATTGTTCGTATAGCAGCAGGTATCAAACCCGATAAGCTCAAAACCCTGATGAAGATAGAATCCGATCGCTTTTGTATTGCAGGACTGTGTCTCCAGGATAATGGCGCGCCTTTGGGTCAGCTCGTTTTCCTTTTCCCGGTCCGGCATTTCAATACGACTAGTAAAATGCCGAGCAGTACCAGCGCCGAAACGCCTACGAGTATCCATTTGTTCCGCTCGTTCATCTCAGCGGAACCTTCCGTTTCTTCCGGATCGACGGAGCTCTCCGTATCTTCGGGTCTGACGGTATCACTGCCCTTTCCGTTATCTGTTTGGGTGGTATCGTTATCCTCTGCTGCAGCGCTTGGCGGTGCTTCATCGCCGGTCTTATCCGTGCCGGACGCATCCCTGTTTTCCGCGGTATCTCCGGTATTTCCTTCAGCACCTGCCGCAGACTGACCCGAGGCTCGATCGCGTCCTCTTCCGAACATACCGGCCATGCCGCCGCCCATGCCGCGGTTCATGGAGCCCATGTCAGAGAGATTGAGGCCTGTTGTATCAACGGGCTCGGTATTGCCGTCCAGCTGGCGGGAAACCGCCTCCGAGCGCAGTGACACGAAGCCTGTCAGCGCCTGTACGCCCTTGTCAAACTCATCCGTCGTGCAGAACTTTGTCGGATCGGATTCCACGTAAGGACGGAGCATTTCCGCCGTATCTTTGATCATTGCGACCATCTCGTCATCCGAGAACCACTTTGTCAGGAACTCCGAGAACAGCTCATGGTACATTTCGGTGTATCCTTCGTCGGAGAATATCCATCCAACCATCGGGCGGTCATCCGTGCTGCCTCCCGATACGGGGCTGTCGATCGACGCATTTATCGTGCTCGAGGACTCGCTGCGCTGGAAGCTTCCGAAGGCCAGATTGTAGTCCCACGGTATCATCGAAAGCTTTCCGTCCTTTTCATGCAGATAATAATTATGGACCATGCTGCCGGTGTAGCTGTCCCCGTTGGATACGAATACATGCACCACAAAATAGCGCAGGACCTCGTCAATATCAAGGATCTCCTCCAGATCCGAATACTCCGAAAGGCTCTTCAGCGACGCGATCAGCCTCTCGCGGTCCTCGTCGCTGATCTTGGTCTTCGCGTTATCAAAGATATTGGGGTAGCTTTCGGGATCGTCATCGATGTACTTTAGTTTCACGTCATCGCTGCCCATTCCGCCGCCGAAGCCGCCTCCGAAGCCACCAAAACCTCCGAATCCGCCCTGCCTTCCGGAACTTTCCTGTCCTTCGGTGCCGTCCTGTCCTTCGTTACCGTCCTGCCCTTCGGTGCCTCCGGGCATCCGCGGCATCCCGCCTTCCTGCGGGTTAAACCCCTCCGGCCACTCAAAACCTTCCGGCATCTCAAAGTTCCCGGGCATTCCGGAGTTTTCGCCGTCCTGCCCTTCGCCTCCTCCGGGCACCCACGGCATCCCGCCATCCTGCGGGTTAATCCCCTCCGGCCGTTCAAAGCCTTCGAAGCCCTCGAATCCCTCGAAATCCTCCATGTTGAAGTCGCGTCCGTTTCCGCGGCCTCCGCCGAAGCCCGTGCTGTCGGGCTTATACAGTTCCCCTTCGTCCGATCCGTAATTGCGGGACAGGAAGCTGTCTTCCACACCTTCGACTGCCAGATACAGTCCCCAGTCCTCTCCGTTGACGGTGATGTACGCATAGCTGCAGAGCGGGCTCGCGACGCCGAAATCATCCATCAGCTGATAGACCAGATAGTCCTTCATCATGGTATTGTCCTGGATCAGATTGTTCAGGCACAGCTTGTCCAGCCCATCGCAGGTCACATTGTCTTCGTAATGGTCGAACTCGAGCTTGAAGCTGTATCTTTGGCTGTTCATCGCACGGACGCTCGAGAGCGAAGTGTTTCCCTTTGCGCGGATAGCGATGTTCTCATACCTGATCCCGTCTATCACCACGGTACAGGCCCTGTACTTCTCATCTTCGCAGTTCTCGATAAAGGTATCCCAGTCATCCATCAGGATCTCTATCTTATGCACGTACGAGCTGTCAAAAAGCGTGCTCTCGTACTCTTTTGTCTCCGCTTCGGATGCCTTTGCACCCACGGGCCCAAAGGCTGCCAGCAATGTCAGCAGCATCATCAGACATACATATTTTTTCAATGTCATGGTCATTACTCCTCATTTCTTCAGAATGTTCTCATGTCCGAGTATAAAGGCACATTCTGTAGCAACATTGAAAAAACTGTGAAAGAACTGTGAAATGCTATCCCAAAAACTCCAGTATCTTCATCGAGCGGTCCAGACGGAGGATCTCCGAAATATCCTCCAGATCGATAGCGGTGAGCTCCGAGATCTTCTTCAGCCTGTAGGCCAGGGTATTCCTGTGCACAAAAAGAGCCGCAGCCGTGTCCTTACCGCTGCATCCGCAGGCGATGAAGCACTTTAAGGTGTCCAGGAGCCGCCCGTCCTTTGTTTCGTCGTATTCCATCAGCGTGTAGACCGCGGGGTGGATCAGGCTCCGCAGATGGCCGCGGTCCTTGCATTCGTTCAGGATGTGATAGAACTCGTATTCCTTCCAGGAATAAAACTTTTGCTTCCCACGGGAAAATATCGAATTGTGAGTAAATCCACGTGAATACTATGCCCAAATGTGAGTTCTTCCACGGAAAAAGATTCCTATTATGAGCGAACCAACGGATTAAAACGAAATGTGAGTAATTCCACGGGGATATTGTGCCCAATTGTGAGCGCATCCGCGGAAAACAGGCTCCAAATGTGAGCAAATCTACGGATTTTAGTGAATTGTGAGTGAATCCACGGGAAAAATTTATTGAAATATTGGTCTTAATGGTGTATACTCTTTCGAAAATCGTTGCGTAGATATACCACACCTAGCGCTAGGGGACGAAACACGTAAGGTATTCGTTAACCCTATCTGCGACAGGCATGGACTCACCCATGAAATGGATGGATTTCTAAACCTGTTACAGGGTAAGAATTCTGATGCGAAGTTGGCGAGCGAGATCCAGATGGCTGTTGATCGTGCAAAAGAGCACAAGGAATGGAGGACTGAGTATATGACTTTGGCATTAAAACTTGCTGAAGAGAGAGCCGAAGGTAAAGCTGAAGGCAAAACAGAAGGACAGAACCTCCTTGTAGAGGCAGTCAAACTTCTGCGTGAAGGCAAGACGGAGGATGACTTAAAGAAAGCTGGGATAGATGAACGCACTGTCCAGCTTGCGCTTTTGATCAGAGCGTGATGTAATAGCACTAAAAAGGACTCATCACAATGGGTCCTTTTTCATTGTTAAATCTCTTTCGAATTAGATAAGGCTTATGTTCTTTTTCGGTCTCCTTAAGTTTTACAGTAGTATGGATTACGGAATTAAGAACAAGCTCCTGCGCTGAATAACTCTCACAAAAATAGCACGAATAATCGTGTCGATACAGGCATTTTCAGATTATGTTACAAGGAATGATATTATTGTTCGCATCCAGCGGAAAAGGTTTATCAGCCATACATATTATACCGCCCTCACCGATCTTTAGAGAACTCTTTTCGAGCAAATGGAACGAACTGATCGCTTTCTTTTCCGGATTACTGCTCCTTTTGATTTCTAATGGATGAAGGGTACCATTTTCCTCCAAAACAATATCGATCTCTTTCTGGTTGGTATCCCTGTAAAAAGTCATGTTCGTTTTACTCTTTGAGTAGGCGTACATCCTTAAGAGCTCGGAGACGACATAGTTTTCATAAAAGTGGCCGCTTGCAGCACCGTTCATCAATGTATCCCTGCTCGTCCACATGGAAAGATACGCACAAAGTCCCGTATCGCAAAAATACAGCTTAGGAGTCTTTATCATACGCTTCAATTCATTATTCGAAAACGGTTCAAGTAGATATATTATCCCCATTGACTGGAGTATCTTTATCCAGTCCTTAGCTGTGGGCACGGACACATTTCCGGCCTGGGCTATATCGGAATAATTGACCAGATTTCCTGCGAACGAAGCACTTGCTCTCAGTACTTTTCTGAAGCCTTCTGTGTCGCTGATCCCGTTATCGTCGACTGCATCACGCATGAGGTAGGTCTCAATATAGGACTCGTAGTATTCCATGCGCTGCTCAGCTGTCATGCCAATGGTCGCCGGCATTCCGCCTTCCCATATATGCGAGTATACCGCCGGCAGATCATTCACCGGGAATTCACCGGATCTTTCCGACAATGCAGCATAGGAGAATCCAATCTCTCCAAGATCACATTTTCCGGCTTTTTCCCGCTGGGACAGGCTGTACATTTTCAGGATACAGATACGTCCAGCAAGAGAGTCCCTTGCCTGTTTTAACAGCTTTTTGCTTTCTGAGCCGGTAAGCCAGAACAGCCCTGTCTGATCGGACTCGTCGCACAGGACCTTTATATATTCAAATAATTCCGGAGCTTTTTGGGCTTCGTCGATCAGTATCGGGGGCTTATAAACCTGAAAGAAAAGACCCGGATCATTCTTTGCCAATTCCCGGTCTCTGGAGTTGTCCAGATTAACGTAAGCTCGGTCTTCACTTTCGGCAAGTTTCTTCAGCATGGTCGATTTGCCCACCTGTCTTGCTCCTGTGACCATGATCGCTTTGAAAACTTCATTCATGGCCAAAAACTTTCTTTCCAGTTCCCTTTTGATATAATCCATATACGCCTCACGTGAATAAATTAAGTTTGATTTAAGGTGAATATTAATTTAACTTCATTCTAACATTCTCCGATCATGCCGTCAAGTGCAGTTTAATATATACTTTAAATCAAACTATATGTTGCTTTGGTAGATTTCGCTTCTATCGGTAACATCGGTCAGTAATGAATATTTTATCTTAACCATAGCGCAGAAAATGAGGAAATTGCGCTGCTCCTTTCATTAAAAAATTTGCGTGACCTTTGCGTGACATGAGTTTGTGATGCTCTGAAATGCGCTAATTTACTGCATTTCTGAAAAGTCTGTGCGGTTCAAGTCCAGTCACCTCGACTTCAATAAAATCAAGGGTTCCGAGTTTTTCGGAGCCCTTTGATTTTTGTCCGAATTCTAACTTTTTTCTAACTCGCTCACATTATTCCGTTGAATAACATCAGGAATAGATGAGAAGGGGGAAACATTACATTTTTACGAATAATCTTCATTTTGTGATTTTTTTTCAAATATGTCAGGTTACGTATGATTTTGGAGTTCTCTTTTGATGGGTTCGGAATTGGCCGGATCCCTTTTTTGTGGTAGTATGGTATTGACGGTATTGATACGGATTGCGGGGGCAGACAATGAAATTACGCATGATCATCACAGCAGCAATATTTTTAATCCTTCTTTCTTCCTGTTCATCGAAGGACGGGCGAGAGAATATGTCGGTGAAAGATATAGAGCGCGAACCGAAAGAGCATAAGCTTATGGAACTTGCTTCACCCGGGACAAGTGCTATGAGTATATACAGATATGATGGGCAGAACTGCATTAAAAGGCTTGTGTTTGACAAAGACTGGGAGCAGGAACTAATCGATGAGGTAAATTCGATCGAGCTGAAAACAGCGGATGAAACGGAACTGTATGGTTGGGGTGAACCGTGTTACGGCATAGCAATAGGCGGTACTGACGGAATGGAAATATGGCTGGCCTATCATGAGGGATTGTGGCTGGAAAAAGGCGGTGCTGTGTATTATGGTATGTGTGATCTTGAAAAGTACTTTGATAAAGCAGCAAATCTCAAAGATACAAAGGAAACGAGCTTCGACTGGGGCGCACTCCCCAATAACGCTATTCTAAAGAAATATGATCTGAAATACTGCCGTAAGGCCACCGGCGATGTCTATCATGAGAATGCAGGCATCTCTCTTGATTTTGTCTCTTTTAAAGACAATGTTGTAACACTCGAATACCATAACAACTCTGATAAAAGTTTCGAATATGGCGCGGGTTTTGAGCTTCAGGAAAGAATCAACGGTGAATGGTATGTGATTTCGCCGCTACTATCCAATTATGGTTTTAACGCGCTCGCATATCTGCTGCCGTCCGGGAAGGAAGTGCAGGTAGCTTGTTATCTTGAAATGTATGGTGAACTGGGGAAGGGGCATTATCGTATAGTCAAAGAAGAACTGGGTGCGGAATTTGATGTAGAATGATAATAAAAGAGTGAAGGATCAGGGAACAATCGGATGATGAGGTGTTGCCAACTATTGGCGGCACCTCTCAAGGCGCAATATAGGTGTATCGGAATGCCAGTGTAGTTGTGTTTTTGCTGATTTGATGCTATTATATTTATGGTTAAAGAAGTTTTCAACAATTAGGGAGGAGGTCATAAAAGTTATGAATCAGGAAGAACTGATTAAGGAACTGCAGATTATTTGCAATATGTTTTCAGATATTCTTGGCAAGGTAATACTGTTCGGTTCGTACTCACGGAATGAGGCTTCGGCAGGTTCTGATATCGATTTGTATGTTGAGCCGAAGGAAAGCAACCTTACGACGGCAAAGTTCGGAATGAATAAGCGATACAAGGAATTCAAATACACATTATATGACCGCTTTCCTGTGGAATTCGATATCCTCTCGTATGACGGGAAAAAGGATATTGGCACCATTAAACGAAGTCCGTTGTGGAAACAGATAGAGAAAGATGGGATATTGATATATGACCAAAGAGCAAAAGCTGTATAAAACTCTGATTAAGGCAGACCTTCGTCTTGTTGAAGAGCATTATGATGATAAGAATAAAGCAGTAAGACTGCAGGCTGCCTACCATATGCAACAAGCTATTGAAAAGACCATAAAGCTTAAGGCGGAACTTGAAGGCCAGAATCTGTGGGGACATGATATAGATGTACTGATTAATAAATGTGATAATGCGGGCATAGATATCGGTATCCCTAATCTTATCAGAAACAAGGCCGATACGATCACACATTGGGAAGCTGAATGCAGATATTATCCTGTTACAGTTGTAAGAAAGGATAGTATCAAGAAAATCTACGATGTTACAGCCGAATGGCTGGAACAGGGAAAGACGAAATAAATATAGAGTACTTCCGTAGTTTCCTGGTTGTATATAATTCAGCGGCCTCCGGTCTTTCCTTTCTTTAGAATTTTCCTTGGTAAACTTTTG
>JAGCUO010000093.1 GCA_017962825.1 Lachnospiraceae bacterium
CCCCTTGGCCTGGACGATCCACCTGAAAATGGGGAACGTCCCCACTGTCATTCAAATAGTCAGCCTCTTCCGCCGACTACCAGAATTTCATCCACCGTCACATCAAATACGGCGGCAAGTACGATCAGATTATCTATGGTGGGCAGCGCTGCTCCCTGCTGCCACTTGTAAATAGCCTGAGGAGTCCCGAATCCGAAAATATCCTGCAGATCCCTTACGGTCTTCCCCGAAGCTTTTCTTAACTGAGTAATACGTAGTCCTGTGCCTCTCATGTCTATTACCGGCATATTCTGATTGGTCATGATCATTTCCTTTCCGTAACTAAAAAAACCGCTTATCTGTGTCCTGCACAAGATAAGCGGTAGTCAACTGATATGACGATTCAGGTTATTCGTGGATATAACCCCGGATTCCGTTATCTATATGAGGACATATGCAATAAGAACTCTGGTACCCTGTACCGAGCGCTTCGTAATGTCTAGTGCATGTATAAATATTACAAATTACTGCTAACATCCTTATATCTTCCTTTCCGGGACCAGCCCTATTTCATAAGTAGTACAATAGCACATTAATATATCAAAGTCATTATATTTGTAATATAAAATAAAGAAAAAAGAAGGTCTCTCTGTCACCAAGGAAAAGATCACTCAGCCCAATTAGCTATTTTTAATCCTTTCACCCGGGAAAATTCTTTTACATTATTAGTTACAACCATACATCCAAGAGACTTAGCATGTGCTGCTATCATCATATCAAGAGGCCCTATCGGCGTTCCATTCATCTCCAGATCTGCTCTGACCTTTCCATACGAATCAGCAGCGGCCTCACCAAATTTCATGATCTCTATATTGGATAGCATCATAGAAAGAGCCAGACGATTTTTCTCTACAGCAGCACTTTTCTCTACTCCATAAACAAGTTCTGCATATGTTATGGATGAAATGCAAACCTCAGATGGATCTATTCTTTGCAATTTCCTAAATACTTTCTCGGGCTTATGTTTGATTGCATATATGCATATATTGGTATCAAGCATATATTTCATAATTCATCGCGCTCCTGAACATTTTGAGGAGGTCTTCCATCCTCAAGGAAATCATCCGAAAACATATCAACAGCCTTCATAAAAGAATCCCATTTTGAATCCTTAGGTACAAGCATGACAATATCACCGACCTTACTGATCATAACTTCATCTGTAGTAAATCTATATTCTTTAGGAAGTCGTACTGCCTGACTTCTGCCATTTTCAAATATCTTCGCTGTCATCATAGTGATCACCGCCTTTCTATAAATAGTATATATCCTGATATATACCAAGTCAACTTAGCTAAAAGCGGTACGTATCACTCTTCCCCCACACTAACCTCTCCGCAGGCACATCCAAGCACTTCGCTTCTGACTTCAACTTTGCATGTTCCTGCTTCGTACCCGGATCTGACTATCAGCATGGCGCGGCCGCGATAAGTTACTGCTTCGTCATCCGTGTAATCCTCTTCCGTAATGGGATTGGCAGATCCAAAGCCCGCAAGGTATCCCGCACCCGAGACAGAAGCCTTAATCCTCACCTCGGCATTGGGAACAACTCGTCCCTCCGCATCAACCACCTCAGCGGATGCATAGACCAGATCGTGGCCGTCCGCGCGCATACTTTCCTTTTCAAAAACAAGACGTACAGCCGCAGCATCACCCGTGGTCACAAGACTATCCCTGCTGACTTCTTTACCTGAGACGTAGCTAACCGCAGTAACCTCGCCTGCTTTGTACACCGTCTCAAACCTTACACTGCAGGGCATGGGCCGCTCCATCGACACGACCTTTCTTCCTATGCTCTCACCGTTTACGAAGACCTCAACTTCCTCTGCATGTGAAAAGATAACAAGCTCGACCGGAGATCCTTCATATCCCTTATAGTTCCAGTTTGCCAGAACATAGGGAAATCCCCACATGCCAACGATTTCTTTTTTTCCGAAGGTATCAGGATGCATTGAATAAAGATAAGTTTTATCACTTCCCCATACAACGCTCCTGTAAGCTCCCTGAGGAAGCATGCCTCCATTTATGTCAAAGTCAGCATCATTAGCAAGTCTCCAGGGATAAAAGGAAGTCTGCTGAGGCATAAGATCCCAAGGGTTCTTGGGCGCATCAGGATCGGAAGGATCTACGTAAGCTGCTTTTCCGATACCAGCTTCGCCTATATAATCCCAGGCAGTCCAGGTAAAATCACCAATGACATACGGAAGCTTTTCAACCATGGGCCAGCGGAATCCGATCTCTTTGGGGAAATTCTCGGAACCTAAGATAACTCTTTCGGGGAACATCTCATGGTCTCTTTCGTAGATGTCTTCCATGTAGTTGTATCCCACAACATCAAGCCCGTTTGTAAAGGGTTCTGTAGCCGTCTCCTGAAGAGTGGACTTAAGACCGTCGCCGGCATTTTGTGCCTGATTTTGTCCCACGGCAAGTTTGTCGTCAAGTCCGCTCCACAATGAGCATATGCCGTTACTGATAAGCCTGCTTCCATCAAGTGACCTTATCTTCTCCGCAAGAAGAGTCGCCCTGCTGTAACCGTCTCCAAGACCGCCTCTTTCCGGGATCTCATTTCCGGTGGACCAAATGATGACCGAAGGATGAGTGCGATCCCTTTTTACAAATGCAGTAAGATCCTTCTCCCAATCAGCTTCGAAAAACTGATGATAGTCCCCGCCTCTTTTTCCGATGTTCCATGCATCAAACGCTTCGTCAAAAACATACATACCGATCCGGTCACAGCTTTCTATAAGCGCAGATGAAGGAGGATTATGAGCGGTACGGATCGCATTAAATCCAACGCTCTTTAACTTTTTTATCTTTCTTTCTTCGATTTCCCTTAAAGTAACGGAGCCTAAAAGTCCGTTGTCATGGTGCAGACATCCGCCTTTAAGTTTCACACTCTTTCCGTTTATCAAAAGTCCGCGAACGGGATCTGCGCTGATCGTCCTGATACCGAAAAGAGTCTCTGCCTCATCCGCGGATATTTCTTCATCAGGAACTAAGTGCGTCGTGTATTTACCCAGGTCTCTGACAACAGCCTTAACCTTATACAGATTTGGAGTATCTGCATCCCAGAGAAGAGGATCTTTAACATTAAGAGTGATCCTTGCACTTTCCGTTTTCCCACGTCCCACATGGATCACACGCTTAGTGCATGCGGCAAGCTCCCCAGACTTTTCCGTATAAAGTGATAGCTCAACTTCCGCCATACGATTACCGAGACCGGAATTTTTAACTTCAACGAGAGCTTCCAAAAATGCATAGCCCTCTGCAACCTCTTTCGTATAGACATATATTCCGTCAGGGACTATGTGAACCTTGGGACCGTGGCACAGGGAAATTCCCCGATAAAGTCCCGAGCCCGTATACCATCTGGAATTAGGCTGCATGCTTGTATTTACATTAACGGTGATTCGATTCTTCTCCCCATAGGTTACGTAATCGGTCAGATCGATGTAAAAAGGAGCGTAGCCGTTGTGACATATGGAGGCTCTGCTGCCGTTTACGTCAATGGTCGCATTCATCATGCATCCGTCAAATTTAAGTCCCACGCATCCATCCTGCCACTTCTCCGGAATGAATACATATTTAGTGTAATTGGAAAGTCCGCCCTGAAAGAAACCGGAATCCACACCCGCAGGCGCATCCTTGGAAACCGCAGTTCCTATCATCCCGTCGTGAGGAAGATCCACTTCTATACCGGGATCAGCTTCCATCATTGATATCGAATCCAGGTATCCCCTTCTGAAAGTCCATTTATCATCAATTACAGTTAAGTTCATAAAAGTACCCCTTAATCCCACCAAAAATACCAAACGCTGGATTCCTGAATACACTTGGCAACTTCATCCAGCATACCGCTTACCGTACACTGATCTACCCTGTCCGGAGTAAATGCATAATGCTCCTTGGCAAGCTCCAGTGCTGTTTCATCCGAAATCGCTCCCCTTACATGCATCTCCATCACATCATGAGAGATCGTTACGGGTACCGCACCATACTTGTCGAACCAGTACTTACACACATTCGCCATGTCCTGAATATCGGGGCATTCATTCCATCCCCCGAAAGGAAGACGGGCAACAACCTGCCAGCCTTCCGTCGCAGGAACCTCTGCCATGATGGTCTGAACCGTTTCATTAGTACCCATTCTGCATATGGCGGTATATTCATAAATATCCTGTCCGGGCCCGTCAAAAGATCCGATGAATGATTCCTCAGATATCCCGTAGCCATCAAGATACTGCCTATACCGGTTATCCAGGAATTCCTTACCCGCTTCGGATGAAGCCGCAGCTATTATATCCTCAGCATTGTAATCCTCCTCCAAGATGGTATTCCAATACTCATCAAGAATATCATCCACAGGGATCAGCACAGGAATAAAGCCCTCACTCTTCCCGGCTTCAAACCTGCTGTCATACTCATCCATTATCTCCAAGTAAGGCGTTCCCGCAGGAAATACCCTGTAGGGAAAAGAAAACCTCTTCATCATCTCCTCAACCATATCCACCTCCAAAATAAAAAAGGGCGAGGTTGACCAATTTGACCGCCCCCGCCATCACATATTATCTGCAGCTCCACGCAAGCTCTGCGGTTTCTTTATCAAAACCCGCCTCGATCAGATCATCTACCGTAGCACCGGAATGGATTCTCTTAATGACTTCTGCAAGTTCAGACTGACCCTGGGCAATTCCCTGAGCCTTTCCATCGTTTACTCCCTCGGAGTAGCCCTCTTCAAAGATTCCTTTTTTATAAACTTCTTCATTAAACTCAGTCAGGACCATTCCTACCACCTCCGATCTGTGTTTCAGAAGCACCTCTTTAAGTATATCATTTTTCAGGTGACAGTGGGGACGCTTCATTTTTGTCACCTAGTGA
>JAGCUO010000094.1 GCA_017962825.1 Lachnospiraceae bacterium
TCTAATTCCTTAATCGCATTTTCAAGCACTTCCTTAAGTTTCTCATCTGCTACCGGCTTCACAAGGAAGTGGAACGCATGAAGATCAAAGGAATTAAACACCTGATCCTCTTCACCCGTAATAAAGATCAGGATCTTTCTCCAATCCCTGTCCCGTAATGTCTTTGCCACATCCATGCCACTCATTCCCGGCATCTTGATATCAAGCAGCAGAATATCCGGCAATATATCCGCACCAAGAAATTCCTCCCCGGATGCATATGTCGTGATTTCTGCATCAGGGCAGATTTTTCCCACTTTCTCGGCAAGGATGGTGCATATTCTTTTTTCATCATCACAAATAGCTATTCTCATGGCATTCCTCCCAAAGGGCATACTATATGAATATTATCGGATATTATGATTCGTTTGATTTTACCAATGTAGTGAATGGTCGTTTTTTTGCAGTAAACGGTAAAAAAACAAAAAGCCCGCAGATATCAGTTCTTCACCGACACCCGCGGGCATACATATTCATAGCACAGCCGTTCTACTTCAATTTTCTTCTATCCTTGGCAAACTATCCATATTGAGCCTGCTTAATGTATCTAGCTGCTGTATTGCCAATTCACGCAGCAATCGCAATCTTTCACCTTGTGTCTTTCCCTGCCCTATAAGCACGGCATTATAGCTTTCAAGATTAGCGAGCACCAACAATTGTTGAATTGTTGCGTAATCGCGAATATTACCTTTCTTTCCTTTATTACTATCTCGCCACTTTTTTGCCGTCATTCCAAATAAAGCAACATTGAGAAGATCTGCTTCATTTGCATATTTATATGCCATCTGTTCCGGTGTAAGCTCTGGCGGAATAAGATTTTGTTTTATTGCATCCGTATGTATGCGATAATTCAGTTTTGATATTTCGCGATTTAAGTTCCATCCCAATGAAAGCCGGCTGTTCTCATCAGCCTTAAGCCTTCTGTAATCTTTCATGATATATAGTTGAAATTCGGGGGAAATCCACGTAGCGAATGACATCGCTATATCACTGTGGGCATATGTTCCACCGCCATATCTCCCTGCCTTTGTCGTCATTCCTATTGCATTCATCTGTTCGATCCATTTTGACGGTGTCATCACAAACCGGTTTAATCCAGCCTCACTTTTAACCGCCTCGAATTGCACACGGTTAAACTCGGGGTTATGCAAACTCTCCCATACTCCCAAAAACTCTACCGTGTTCCTGTTTCTCATCCAGTTCTGAATCACAAATCTGGGATCATCTTCATTTCGATATTTGGCAATATCTGTCAATGAAATATACTCATTGTGAAAATCCTCAGTATATATTGAAATATCGATGCCTTTTGCATGAAGAACTTCTTTTTTTATCTTTTCCGCCATATTCTATCCCTCTCTTTCACACGAACGTTTGTTCGTATTCATTGTAACATATATCCATTAAAATATAAAGCCTAAAACTTCCAAAAATATTATGCTTTTTCCCTTCTTGATTGATCATTTCTCCACCCTTCAAGCAGTCCATAGATTGTCTCCTCCATCCTTTTGGGCGTATACGACTTCGGGAAGTACTTTGACACCTTATTCATCGGAAAAACCAGATTCCAGCATTCCGGCTTCTTTTTCTCTGACATAATCTGCAGGATCATTTCGTCTGTCAGCTTCCTTTCACGTGAGATATGCTTCATCCTCTGTGCCTGTGAAAGAGATGGCGTAGACATTTCACTTTCAATAGTCACTAACAGGATTTCCTGTTCTTCTTTCGTCAGATATGAGATTTCTGCAGCCGGTGTAAGAGCGATCTTACGTTCATCTACCATCAGCAGGAGTTCCGGTATCAGTTCATTCAACCTTAAATACCTCTGTATCTGCGACGAACTGTCCGGACTGTTCTCTGCAATGAGATCCCTTGAGGATTTCCTGTCCGACTTCTGCCCAACTTGGTCAGAAGTCAGGTCTGTTCTCGCTCCCTGCCTCTTAATAGCCTCCAGCTTCATTTTGTATGCCCTGGCTCTTTCACTCGGCAGGATTTCTTCACGTTGGAAGTTACTATCAACCATCATCACAGTTGCGGTGTCATGATCCACCACCCGAATGATAACAGGAAGCGTTGATAAGCCGAGTATCTCCGATGCCCTTTTCCGCCGATGACCGGATATAAGCTCATACTTACCGTCAGGTAAAGGCCTGGCTATTGCGGGAACCAGCACGCCCACAGAGCGGATGCTTTCCGTTATCATCTTCATTTGTTCATCATCACGTATCTGAAACGGATGATCTCTGAATGGGATAAGCTTTTCAATTGGAATAAATGTGATCGTTTCTGATTGTTTAGACATCTGAATCCTCCTTTGCACGGTGTGCATTTGGATCGATCCAGACAGTGAACTGCATGGGTTTAACGCGGAAGGCAAAGAAGCGCCCTCAGACGTTTTTTCAATGCAGGGAGTTTAGCCCATTTTTTAACCCATAAGGGGAATTTAACCCCTATTTAACCCCTATAAATCGAGACAAAACAGGTCAAAACCAAACAGATTTTTTCAAAAGAAAAACCCCGGAAACCAGTGTGTTTTCGGGGTTTGTAAGCAATTATTATCTCTTGCTGAACTGAGGCGCACGTCTCGCTGCCTTGAGTCCGTACTTCTTTCTCTCCTTCATACGAGGATCTCTGGTAAGGAATCCTTCCTTCTTGAGAGCGGGTCTGTACTCAGCGTCAGCCTGAAGAAGTGCTCTTGAAATTCCGTGACGAACTGCGCCTGCCTGACCGGTAGTTCCGCCGCCCTTAACGGTAACGTTGATATCGAACTTTCCTTCGGTATCGGTTACAGCGAGAGGCTGACGTACGATGGTCTTAAGGATATCGGTTCCGAAATATTCATCGATTGATCTTCCGTTGATGGTGATCTCACCCTTTCCGGCGGTAAGATATACTCTTGCTACAGAAGATTTTCTTCTGCCGGTTCCGTAATATTTTACATCTGACTTCTTAGCCATTTCTTATCTCCCTTCTTAGAATTCGAGCACTTCGGGCTTCTGTGCAGCCTGGTTATGCTCTGCTCCTGCATAAACGTGAAGCTTGGTGAACATCTGTCTTCCGAGAGGTCCCTTGGGAAGCATTCCTCTGACTGCTTCTTCAACCACTTCACAGGGAGAATTTGCAAGTCTTGATCTGAGTGTCTCTTCCTTCATTCCACCGACATAATCGGAGTGATCGTGATAAATCTTCTGATCAAGCTTCTTGCCGGATACCTTAATCTTAGAAGCGTTTACGATGATTACATAATCGCCGGTATCAAGGTTGGGAGTGAAGATAGGCTTATTCTTTCCTCTGAGGACATTTGCTACTTCTGAAGCAAGACGTCCGAGAGTCTTATCCGTTGCGTCAACGACATACCACTTTCTCTCAATGGCAGCCGCACTGGGCATATAAGTTTTCATTTTTTTCCTCCAAAAAAGTGCAAAACGAAAAATTCGAAATAACACTGCTGCAGACTTAAGCGTTTGGGAAGACGCATACATCACGGGCTTTAGCCCCTTCGCACAAGTGGCCGGTAAAACATTCAAACGGATGTCCGGGCCGTAAGAAATCCCGCCACGAAATGACATTTTACAACAGGTGATACCTTAAGTCAACGATAAATGAGGATTTTTTCTGAGGTGAGTCAGTAAGAACCGTCCCCCCTAACTCACTTAAATCACTCTTCGTACTCGTATCCTATGAGGATCAGGCCGCAGGCGGGAAGTGTAGGACCGGCCTGTCTGCGGTCACGGGATTCGATTATCCCGGGGATATCATCGGCAGATTTCCTGCCAAGTCCCACATCCAGAAGCGTTCCGGCTATTATGCGGACCATATTATAGAGAAATCCGCTTCCGGTGACACTTATGATCACCTCATCATCTGCTCTTTTAACGCTGCAGTCGTAGATGGTTCTGGTAAAGGTCTGTGTCTGTGCCCCCGCAGCACAAAAACCGCTGAAATCGTGCTCTCCGATAAACGCCCCCGCTGCCCTGTCCATCTCGGATTCATCTATGGAATTATAGATGTGATGAGCATAGAGCCGCTTAACGGGAATCCTGACCGGAGCATTGTATATATGGTATTCATAGGTCTTACGACAGTTTTGTTTTCGCGGATGCCAGTCACCGGGCACCTCATCCGACGAAACCACGCTGATATCGTCAGGGAGGAGCTTATTTAATACCATTGACATTTTATCCGGGGGGATGGGGGAATCGGTGTCAAATACCGCGATATTGCCCAATGCATGGACGCCTGAGTCCGTCCTGCTGGCACCGATCAGCTCGGTATCTGTGCCGACCGCCTCACTGACTGCCTTCCGAAGGACACCCTCCACGGTTGTCTGTCCGTCCTGGATCTGCCATCCGTGATAAGCAGTTCCGTCATATGAGATTTTCAGTCTGACTCTTTTCATGAAATATCACTTCAGAATGTAATTGACATAAAGTGAATAAAAGAAATCCGATATCACATGCCATCTTCCGATAAAAATACTTCCGATGGTAAAAGAAAACAGGATAAGGTATGCGATGACATCCCTCTTTTTATAGATCAGAGGCTTCATTTTGGTCCTTCCGTCGCCTCCCCTGTAACATCTTGCCTCCATCGCCATAGCGAGGTCTCCTGCCCTTCTGAAGGCGGATACAAAGAGGGGGACAAGTACGGGAACCAAGGACTTTGCTTTCTTGATCAGATTACCGCTTTCAAAATCCGCGCCTCTGGCAAGCTGAGCCTTCATGATCCTGTCTGTCTCTTCCAACAGGATAGGGATGAATCTGAGGGCTATGGACATCATCATGGCCACATCGCCCACGGGAACCTTGAACACTCTCAGGAATCCCATTCCCTTTTCAAGACCGTCCGTCAGATTATTGGGAGTTGTGGTAAGGGTAACCACGCTTGATCCCATGATGAGAAGCATAAGCCTGAGCATCATTGTAAATGCGGTGGCAATGCCTTCATATGTGATGGTAACCTTTCCCAGCGTCAATGCGGCGGTTCCAGGAGTCAGGAAGAGGTTTATCAGTACGGTCATGAGCATTATGATGACTATGCCCTTAAGACCCTTTGTAATGAATTTTACGGGCACATGGGAAAGCTTTATCACCATAAAAAGAAAAGCTATACCCAGAACATACCCGAGAGGATTCTTGTAATTAAAGAGCGCAATAATAAACAGAAGCGTTCCGAGAAGTTTGACTCTCGGATCAAGTCTGTGGATCACACTCTCCGTCTGATAATATTGTCCGATAGTAATGTCGCGGATCATTTTGTTTTCTTCAAAGCTTCATATATGGAATCGGCTGCCTCGGTAGCGGTAAGCGCACCGGGATCCGCATCTATTCCAAGTTCAATAAGTTTTTTGGTGATCTTCATGGGTTCGGGGATTGCAAGCCCCATCTCTTCAAGTTCTTCCGAGTGAGAGAAAACCTCTTTCGGGGTATCATCGAAAGCAACCCGTCCGTGATCCATGACCACTACTCTTTCGACATACATGGCGACGTCTTCCATGGAATGTGAAACCAATATAATGGTGATTCCTGCTTCCTTGTGAAGTTTTGCTACCATATCAAGGATCTCGTATCTTCCAACGGGATCAAGTCCGGCGGTTGGTTCATCAAGTATCAGGAAATCCGGTTTCATGGCAAGGACTCCCGCGATGGCTGCCCTTCTCTTCTGGCCGCCCGACAGTTCAAATACCGAAGCGTAGTAAAGGTCTTCGGGAAAAGCAACCTTCCTGAGGGCGTCAAACGCCGCAAGCTCGGTTTCTTTTTTACTCATCCCGATATTCTTAGGTCCAAAGCAAACATCAGCGAATACGTCGGTTTCAAAGAGCTGGTGCTCGGGATACTGGAAGACGAGTCCCACATGTTTTCTCAGTTCTTTTTTATCGAAATCCTTATCCGAAATATCCTGTCCGTTGTAGGAGATGGTTCCGGAAGTAGGTTTCATAAGTCCGTTTAAATGCTGCATCAAAGTAGACTTACCGGAACCGGTATGTCCGATAACACCGATAAACTGTCCCTCGGGTATGACAAGCGAAACATCATCCAGAGCTTTTACGGGATGTTCTGTATCGGCATTATATATTTGACTTATATGATCAAGTATCAGCGGCATTTTTGTATTTCTCTTATAAGTTCATCGCAGGTAAGTATTCCGTCGGGAAGAGGAAGGCCCTTTTGCTTGAGTTCCCATGCGATTCTGGTGGGACCGGGAACATCAAGTCTGAGCTTTGTGAGTGCGGGAACATCGGAGAAGATCTCCTTAGGCGTTCCCTGCATTACGACCTTGCCCTTATCCATTACGAAGATCCTGTCTGCATGAACAACTTCATCCATGTAATGAGTGATGAGGATTACCGTCATCTTCTCGACATCGTTGAGACCTCGTATAGCCCTTATTACTTCTTTTCTGCCGGAGGGATCCAGCATTGCGGTAGGCTCATCAAGGATTATGCACTTGGGGTGCATCGCCAGGACGCCTGCTATGGATACTCTCTGTTTTTGGCCTCCGGAAAGTTTGTTGGGAGACTTCTTGCGAAAATCGATCATATCCACCGCTCTTAAGCTCTCTTCAACTCTTTCCCAGATCTCCTTGGTGGGAACACCAAGGTTTTCGGGGCCGAATCCGACATCCTCTTCTACAACCTGTCCGATTATCTGGTTATCGGGATTCTGGAAGACCATTCCGGCAGTCTTTCTGACATCCCAGAGTTTGTCGTCATCCATAGTGTCCATATCATCGACATACACCTTACCCTCACTGGGATAAAGAATGGCATTCAAATGCTTGGCGAAAGTCGATTTACCGGAACCGTTATGTCCGAGTATACCGACAAATTCACCCTGCCTGACATCAATGTCAACATGATCAAGCGCAGTCGTGACATCAACGGGATTTCCCTCTTCATCACGTCTGATATATTCAAATACCAATTTGTCTGTCTTTACGATATCCATAGAAATTTATTTTACATTAATAGGTATGTGCATGCAAGCATCCGCCTTTTCAAAAAGCCCTATAGGTGGTAATCTTATACGGATGAAACAATTATTCAATTCCGAAAAATTTAAAAGAATGATCGTATTTATCCTGGCGGTCATCTTTCTGATAAGTCTCCTCAGTTTAATGTCAAGAACAGGGAGTGAGACTCTTACCGATTATGCGGAGAGAAACCCCGAAACGGCATATGCGGAAACTGATAACAGCTGGAGAGATGCATACGAAACGGGAAGCGAACAAGGCAAATAAAAAATCCGGTGGACATTTCCACCGGATTTTAATTTATTAAGATTATACGAGCTCGATGATAACCTGCATAGCTGCGTCACCTTTTCTCTGGCCAAGCTTAACGATACGGGTATATCCGCCGTTACGATTAGCATACTTAGGTGCGATCTCATCGAAGAGCTTGTTGGAAAGATCGATCTCCTTAACGGACTTCTTCTTTCCCTTGTTCTCGGTTGCTACTTCGGTAACAGGATAGAGAACCTTGAGCATCTGACGTCTGGCGTGAAGCCTTGAAGGCTTGTCCTTCTTGATCTCCTTCTCTACTTCGTCATAAACGGTAACGGTTACACCGTTCTCGATCTTAAGAGCCTTGCCGTTCTCGTCTCTGGTCTTCTCGGAAAGAACCTTTCCGGACTCCTTATCAACGATCTGCTTTACTCTCTTTCCGTCCTTATCCTTACGAGCTACCTTAGCGGTAACCTTAACGGTCTCGAAGTTGTCCTTCTCTTTAACTGCAAGAGCGATAAGTCTCTCCGCAATTCTCTGAATCTCCTCAGCCTTAGCTTCGGTAGTGGTGATTCTTCCGTTATTGATAAGTGCGGTAACCTGGTTTCTGAGAAGAGCTTTTCTCTGGGAAGAAGTTCTTCCGAGCTTTCTGTAATGTACTGCCATTTTATTTTCCTTTCTGTAATACGGAGCCTTAGAAACGTGCCCTGTGGTCTTACCGTTTCGGAGACTTTATCCCGTACACCTGACGCGGGGACGAACTCATCGGTTTTACCGTCCCGACGTATATGTTAATCAGTTCTCTGAAGACTTGAATCCAAGCTTAAGCTCTTCGAGTTTGAGCTGGATCTCATCAAGGGATTTCTTACCGAGGTTTCTAACCTTCATCATATCGTCAACAGACATCTCGCAGAGCTCTGCAACGGTATTGATGCCGGCACGCTTGAGGCAGTTGAAAGATCTGACTGAAAGCTCGAGTTCCTCGATGCTCATTCCGTCAGCGGTTCCTGTTGTATGCTCCTCAGAGGGCTTTACAAGGAACTCTGCGTCAATTGCTCTCTCGGACAGATCGATGAAGAGTCCGAGGTGCTCGGAAAGAACCTTTGCTGCCAGGCTGACAGCTTCTTCGGGAGTCATGGTTCCGTTGGTGTAAACGTCAAGAGTGAGCTTATCGTAATCGGTGCTCTGTCCTACACGGGTATTCTCAACGGTAGCATTTACTCTCTCGATGGGAGTGTAGATAGCGTCTACAGCGATAGTTCCGATATTGTGATCACCGGGACGAAGTCTGTCTGCTCCTACATATCCTCTTCCTGCGGTAACGGTAAGCTCCATGTAAAGCTTTGCGTTCTTTCCGCAGAGAGTAGCGATAACCTGGTCGGGATTAGCGATCTCGATATCAGAATCATGTCTGATGTCGGATGCTCTTACAACGCCTTCGCCGGTAGCATCAATGGTCATAACCTTGGGCTCGCCGCTGGTATCACTGTTGCTGATGGCAAGGTTCTTGATGTTGAGTACGATCTCGGTCATGTCTTCCTTAACACCGGGAATGGTGGTGAATTCATGCTGTACTCCCTCAACGTAGATCTCGCTTACAGCGAAACCGGGAAGTGAGGAAAGCATGATTCTGCGGAGTGAATTTCCGAGAGTGATGCCGTAGCCTCTCTCAAGAGGCATGATAACAAAACGGCCATATTTCTTATCATCGGACTTTTCAATCTTGATTGAAGGTCTTTCGAAATCTGTCACTTAAATACCCTCCTATAAATTTCCAAATACATTTATTTCGGTTACTGTCCGTTTTTATTACTTGGAATAAAGCTCGACGATAAGCATCTCGTCAACGGGGACATCGATCATCTCTCTGGTGGGAAGGTTCTTAACGGTTCCCTTGAAGTTCTCAAGGTTTCCATCAAGCCACTCAGGGATAAGTCTTCCTCCGGTAACTTCGACGATTTCCTTATATCTGGTAAGAGACTTTGCCTTCTCGGTGAGTTCGATAACGTCTCCTGCCTTTACAAGATATGAAGGGATATTTACCTTCTTGCCGTTGACAAGAACATGCTTGTGGCCAACGACCTGTCTTGCCTCGCGGCGGGTTCTTGCAAGTCCGAGACGGAAAATAACATTATAAAGACGGCTCTCGAGCATAACCATAAGGTTTTCACCGGTCATTCCCTTCATGCGGTCAGCCTTCTCATAATAGTTACGGAAAGGCTTCTCGAGAACGCCGTAGATGAACTTAGCCTTCTGCTTCTCACGAAGCTGGGTGCCGTATTCACTTACCTTCTTACCAACTCGCTGATTCTGGCGATTTGACTTCTTGTCGTAGCCGAGAACAGCGGGCTCAAGTCCGAGTGCTCTGCATCTCTTAA
>JAGCUO010000095.1 GCA_017962825.1 Lachnospiraceae bacterium
GACGCTTCTATTTTGTCACCCGGTGACAAAATAGAAGCGTCCCTACTGTCACTTTACATATCCTTATGATAAACGGCTCTTTCTCCGCCTACATACTTGGGTCTGTGACGAGCTGCAAGCACGAATGCTTCCCCGATATGTCTCTGCTCAAGTCTCAAAGGCATAACTACGGGATGAATGTGCATACCGATCATAACTCCCCCGATATCCATTCCGGCATCAGCCTTCTGTCCGATATTCTCTACGACAACGGGATCCGGCAGGCTTCCGTAATGCTTGACCGCAAATGCACCTCCTGCATGAGGCTGAGGAATAACATTCACCTCTTCGAATCCGTATTTTTTTGCAACGCTCCTGTCGCAAACGATCGCACGGTTTAAATGCTCGCAGCACTGAACCACAAGATCGATCTTTCTCTCAGCCATAGCCTTGGAAATCGCACCATATACGGTCTCAACTACCTGATCGGTCTCTCCGTCTGCGGATGTTCCCATCGTATTTCCGATGATCTCACTTGATGAGCATCCCACCACAAACAGATCTCCCTCTTTAAGATTGGTCTTCTCAAAGATCTCTTTAAGTACCTTTTCAATATCATCCTTAACCATTTCCTACTCCCTATATTCCCAATATCCTAAATCATTGATTATTACCGAACCGTCTTCACTTCCGTCAAAATAAATCCTTATGGAGGTTACTTTGGTGAAATCAAAATTTTCACTGTCTTCAAACATCTCCGGTGTCACCGTCACCGTCTGTAGCTGATGCTTATATTCATATGAATTAAAGATCACATCCTGTCTGTAGAGCTGAACCGCAAGTGTATGATATACAAACTCGGGATTTTCTGTCTTGACGGTATTACCCATCAGATCTCTAAGTTCGATGGTATACCCCAGTCCTTCACCGATCTCCTCGGTATCTTCCCTCATATCTGCTATACCGAAAGAAAGACAACCGCCTAAAATATTAACCTTGGGGAATTCAATTCTGACAACAGGTTCGTTTTCTTCTTTCCAACGGCAATACAGTGTATAATCTTCGCCTTCGACTCCTCTTCCCCTGTCATACTCTTCAAGTGTCCAGGTTCCGATTCCGTAACACGATACGTTCACTCTTCCGTCATAGTTGCTTATATTTGTCGAATCCTGAAAATCACATATACTTACATAATTCGAATCACGGTAATTGGTTATATAAACCGTATCGGGCAGATAACTTGTATAGGCAGAGTAATCCGATAAAAGTGAAGCATATGTATCATCAATATCCAGCGTCGTATCAAGGAATGCCCTGATATATGCTTTCGCAATAAGCTTCTGATCCGCTTCATCCAGGAAATTGTAAGTGTTAAGGTAGCAGTTGGTAACAGCCATCATATCATATCTGCCCCATCTGCTGTTGAACTGTCCGTGATTCGCTCCAAGTATGTAAACAGAAGATTTTAAATTAAACTCTTCACTGTCTTCGGTAAACGTTACATTATTATACTGCTTTTCTCCGCTCATGCTGCTTACATCCTGATCGTTCGATCCATGTATGAGCAGATAGTTTACATCAGAGATCTCCACCGAATGACCAACCGGCATGTACTGATCTACTACCGGTGCGATGGCAACTATCGAAGTGATGTTAAAATGATAATCAAACTTTATATTACCGTCTTCGGGATAAACTGTCATATCGTTGAACAGATATGCGGTGGCAACCATCTCACCGCCCCTGGAATGTCCGCCGATGGCAATACGGTCTTCGTCTATCAGATCATGAATCTTACTCTCTTCATCCTCGTTAAGTTCAAGGATCCGCTTCATGTTGTCGAGAAGAAGGATCGCGCGCTTATCATTTCCTTCGCCCGTTGCATTGATTATATTTTCATCAACTGAGATGACCACATATCCGTTGGAAGCAAGATACTCTCCCAGGTAATCGTATCCGAGATAGGAAGGCACGGAGGAATCATGATTTCCGTGAACTATGAAAAATACAGGACAGTTCTTCTCGCCCTCGGGATACCAGATCTGTCCTTTTACGGGAACCTTGTCAAACTCATACCCGTGAAAAGAATCGAAAAGAGTATCAAATCCTCCTCTGTCTGCAACAGAATCAAATCTGGTGTAATCAAGAATATCCGTAACAATATCATTATCTTCTTCCGGACCGTAGGAAAGTGTTGCAACAGTGCAAGGGCCGTTTTTCAGATACTCATCAAAACCGGAAACCTGCTCCGAACTCTCATCACTGATTCCGGTATAAAATGCAATCCTGCTCTCTCCAAAGGTATCGCTTGCCAGAAAATAGCAGTATGCGACAACATATGCCGCAGAGATAACAAATGCAAGATATCCGAATATCTGTTTAAACCTATGAGTTTTGATAAACGCCCAAAGAATTCTTCCGAGGATGTCCACGCTCAGTACAAGCGCAAAGCTCATCAAAAATGCCTGCGGCATCAAATTCCCCTGAGTTCCGATGGAATTTTCCATCATAACGCAGATCAGTGCACCCCAGAAATATACCTTGCACCTCTTGCTTCCGCCGACAATTAATTTAAGAAGAAAAACCGAAATTTCGGCTATCACAAAAAACAGCACAGCGACAATTAAGTAATTCGCCCACTCGGGAGTTTTCCAATAAGTCGCAGATCCTATGACCCATCCGGTGAAAAGAATACCTAATGCAACCTCAAGTATCATCCCCCCCGGGCGTCCCGCCTTCATAAAATCTCTCGCCGGAGCGGTTTTCCTTTTGATAAAACCAAATGGCTTTTTTATCCCACTCCATAACTTCTTGAAAAACTTTTTCATGTGTTAACGACTCTCTTTCAATTTCTTAAATTCTTTTATCAGTTTTTCCGGACTCTTATTACACTCGTCAAAGTATAAATGCTCGGTTTTCTCATAATTTTCTTTATATATAATTTCCAGGAATTTTACCTTGGTAGCTTCCTGTTCACGGCGAAGGGGATTCTTTCCTTTTCTGCCGAAAGCAAGCATGCCGCCCATAAGTCCGTCTGTCCAGTGTTTGGACTGCTTTTCGGTTTTATCCAAAGACTGTGCGGAATAATCAATCGAAGTTTTATACGGAGCATCAATTCTGATATCATCGATCTGATCAAACTCGATAACATAATGATCCTCAAATGTTCCGTCGAAATTATCTTCCGATATGAACAGATGACCCGCAGTCAGTCTGATGATAACCCTGCAATCGGGAATATTTTTATCCGTGGAATAGATCTTTGCAGTGAGCATTTCCACAACTTCTTCAGTCTTGTACATTTCCATATATTTACCCTCAATCAATACCCATCAATATCTCTACTTTAACAGCGGCATTAACAAGTGCCGCAAATTTCGCTCCATCCTCCGGGCTTCCCACTATGCTACCGTAGTGTGTGGGAATAGCAATCTCCGGCTTGATCGTATTAACAAGCTCTGCGGCGGCCTTGGTATCCATGGTATAGAATCCGCCTATCGGAACAAGAGCGATATCACATTTAACCGCCAGCGCTTCCTTGGTAACATCCGTGTCACCTGCGACATAAACCCTCTTTCCATCAGCTTCGAAAATATAACCGACCCAGCCGGCAGATTTCATATGGAACGGTTTCAGGGTGTTGTATGCCGGGATTGTTTCCAATACAAATCCGTTAAATTCTTTGGTCTCTCCCTGAGCGATGGTTTCTGTCTTCCCCACGCTTTCTCTTACCTTATCGGTTTTATCCGACATCTTCTCAGGAACCACCAATACAGTGTCTGCTTTGGAAACAGCTGCTATATCGCTTGGAGAGAAATGATCGTAATGATCATGTGTTATCAGGATATAATCCGCATCGTGAGGGGCTTGCTTCATTTCAAAAGGGTCAATATAAATTGCTTTGTTTCCATTCTGAATCCTGATGCTGTTGTGAGTAAATACCTTAATATTCTCAACCATAATAGCCCCCTTATTCATACATAAGCTGACAATGGGGACGCACCCACATGTCAGGTTCCCTGACAGAGGGGTGCGTCCCCGGTGTCAGCCCGTTTCCTATGAAACTCACGGGCTTTATTATAGCATTTTTGGATTTTGGATTAAAGAACCGCCCCTACTGACTCATTTCTCTGTATTCTTCGAGAAGATCGTATATTCCGTCTTCGGATAGCACGCCACGTTTTAGATCCTTCGGAATAAGTCCTGCTTCATCAGCGGCAAAGTCCTTCTTCCATTCATAACTGAGGTAGTATCCCTCCAGTTCGCTCATCCATGCCTTAAGCTTCTTTGAGCTTGCTGCATCGGACTTGCCCAGAGCTTCCTTCGCCTTATCCATTATCTTCTCGTACTTTGAGATTCTTTCGATCGAATATCCGGAGTCCCACTGAAATCTCTTAAGATCTACTTTTCCGTCTTTTACTTCGATTCCTTCCTCCTCAAGAAGTTTTGCCTGTATTCCCGCTCCTCCGAATGCAAATTCACCGGACAGTTCTCCTTTTGAATTAACGACTCTGAAGCATGGAATGTTATCGGGATCAGGATTATTGTGAAGAGCGTTTCCCACGGCACGTGACATCTTCTTATTACCCGCAACTTCTGCGATCTGGCCGTAGGTTGCGACTTTTCCGTAAGGGATTTTTTTAACAGTTTCGTAGATTTTTCTCGACGGGCTGTATGATACCAGGTCATAGCTTTCCGCGATCATCAGCTTTATATCTCTATCGGGAATGCTGCCGTCTAAGATTACCGTATTCCAATTATCCTTATTCTGGTGATAACCGGGCATTACCGACTTATACCTGTCACGCCAAAAGAAAGCCTTCTCCGGATCCACCTTTACATTGAGATTAATGAAACCGTCCTTCTCATATGTCCAAAGGAACGCTTTCTTATTGCCCTTATATCTTACAAGCTGCCAGTTATCATCATGAAAAGGAGCATCCTGATATGCTCCTTCAAAAGACAGTCCGTATTTTAATGCTTCTTCTCTCGTTTTCATCTCTTTTACCGTGTGACAGTGGGACCTGACAATAGGGACGTACCCCTCTGTCAGAAAGGCCATCCTGACAGAGGGGTACGTCCCTATTGTCAGGTCTCACTGTCACTTTATTTATTCAGCTCCTGAATCTCTTTAAGAAGCTCCTGCTGCTTCTTGGCATCTTTCCACAGTCCGTAATAATACAAAGCTGCTCCTATTGCATAAGGAATGGAAAATGATCTGAATAGTTCAAACCATCCCTTGGGAGTCACAGGGCCAAAAAAGCATGTTCCGATAAGAACTGCGATCGTGCAGAGCACACAGGCCACTATGTACTGAATAACGATCATCGCAAGAGGGCTGAGCTTTTCGAAGAATTTGTGAATGGATAAAACAAACACCGCAATATTACAGAAGATAAACATCATGACAACGTTTACATTATTTGTTTCCGTTCCTGCGATCATGTTTATGATTGCACCAACGACGGAGATTATCGTATAGGAACAGCACAGTTCCAACAGATAAGACTTTATAAAATCTTTCATCACGACGTCCTCCTCATTTTCTGCAGATACTCGGTAAAACTCTTTTTATAACTTCTGTTGATGCATATTCTCTCACCGTTATCAAATGAAACATATACTTTCATGTTGATGTCCGGCTTGAGTTGTTTGATCTTATATATATTTACGAGATTTGATTTGGATATCCTTACGAAACCGTATGGTGATAACTGCTCTTCGATCGATGCGAGTGTGGTCATCAGTCTGTACACACCGTTCTCGGTATATGCAAAAAGCTTTCTCTCTACATGATCGAAATAATATATATCTCCCGGATCAAGAAAGATTTCCTCTCCATCATCCAGATCTTCATCGGCAGGCCGCCCCGACAAGGAAGGCCTTTCCGATTTGACCAAATCTATAACCTGCTTAATGACAGGTCTGACTTCACTGCAATATATGTCTATGTGCTCGTCTGTAATCTTCTTATCTTCAAAAAGATTGATCTTCATCTACCTGTATTACAATCCGTATGAACCGAGGAAGTCCATAACTCCGTTCATGTATCCTTCGGGATCGTCGATAACTCCTTCAATATGTGCACTGTCTACACTCATGAGAGTCTTCTCTTCAGTGCCGATATTATTGTACACTTCCAGAACCTTCTCGGGAAGACATGTTTCATCTTTTTCCGAAACGACAACCATGGTAGGAAGCATATCATTAGCTACAACCGCAACGGTATCTCCGTCAGCAAAATCAACATGATAGATAAGCTTGGTCGCGATCTTTCCTACGAAGATCATATAATTGGTAGAATCGTTATAAAAATCTTCTTCATTATCACTCTCTGAGAAAACACTGCGAAGCATATACTCCATTCCGGGAACGGGTGAATCACAGATGACCGCATCTGCTGCATTTACCTCTCCGGGAACTACATTTGAAGCGTAGATTGCTACAGTCTGTCCGCCCATTGACTGTCCGTGTACGATAACCTTGTCAGCACCAAGTTCTTCTCTTGCATATGCAACCATTGCTGCTACATCCAATGATTCATGTATTCCGAATGTTACTTTTCTATCCTGATTATCTCCGCATCCTCTCTGATCGATTGAGATAACATTGTATCCCCTCATAAGATACTGCTCGGCAAGAGGGTATACACTCACCCTGTCTCCGCCTGCGCCGTGAACGAGTATCACAACCTCACCGTTATCTCCATCCGCATTAAAATAGGTTCCGGGAACTACATTTCCGTCTTCAGCTACTGCACTTACTTCAATTCCGGTGTAGTTGGAATAAAATCCGTCGAGATCATATCCCCAGCCTTCTTTAAGCTGTCTCACGCTGGCGCCTTTAGTATCTGTTCCGTCGTTCTGATACATAATTCCGTCCGCTACCATCTTACCGATCACTCCCGAAGCGATGAGTCCGAGAACCGCAAGTACGATGACTACTGCCATAACGATCTTAAAAACTTTCTTTTTCATAATGTTTATCTCCTTTGTTTTCCTTGATGAGCATACTTTAACAAAGAAAAATGCAACCTGTGGGCAAATACGCACAAGTTGCATTTTGGGATGTATAAGTTGCATGTGACAGTTGGGGACGCTTCTGTTTTGTCACCCGGTGACAAAACAGAAGCGTCCCCACTGTCACAACTGTCATCTATGACTTATAAGCCTGGGCACCATTACCGATACCAGCGCAAACACCGGAATACATGCAAATACGGGCCATACTACGAATTTATAACTGAACATGATCATACCGCCTGCAAGAAGGTTGACCAGGAAATAGTTCAGAACCATTCCCACTGTAAGTACCAGAGCAAAGGTAATGATTATATGTATAAATCCTTCGCTTTCCAGCATCCTTACCATCTGTTTTCTTGTCATACCGACCGCCCTGAGAACTGCAAGCTCGTTCTTGCGTTCATGAATTGAGGTATATGTAAGGTTTATGAAGTTCAAAAGGCCGATAAGTGCCAGTATCGCGCTGAGTGCACCACCAACTATAAGGAACATTCTGACCATACCCCGGAAATCCTCCAGGAAAAATGCCCTTGATCTGTATCCGAGAGTAGGTCTCAGTTCATCACAATATTCGGTCAATATTTCATCCGTCGCATCCTCATATTCGTCATCGACATTGAAGAATAATTTCATTGCACCTTCAAACTCTTCATGACTTCTGAATTCGGAAGCCGGAATAGTAAAGTATACATCAAGGCTGTGAGTATGCTGAGGTCCCATGGCATATGAAACATCACCGATAGCCATTACCTCATATTCTTCTTTACTTCCATCGGAAAAGCAAACGTTCACTTTATCCCCGACCTTATAGAAAGCATAATCTTCATCGTGATCGCTTCCATTTACGGAAGATGATACGATCACATACTTTCCGCTTTGGAATTTCTCCCAATCAATTGTTCCTGCATCGATCGCCATTTCATCAAAAACGATCTTATCTACGCCATAGATATGTGATGTAATGGTTTTGTTCTCATATACGATCATATCATAATCAGGCTTATCGCTTTCTGACCATACGTAGTATTCAGGGTGTTCCTCATACAAAGCCGTCAGCCTGTCATAACCGCTACCTTCCATATGCTGAAGTGATTCCTTCATATATATGGCACCAATCTCGGTAATTCCGGGAATATTACTCAGTTCTTCAATATCCTCATCCGTTACCCCTTCATAATTCTCACTCATGAACGATCCTCTGGAAAGCAGTGAGCCATCTCCTACAAAAAAGTCCGTTGCGGTATATTCTCTTACATACTTATCTTTGTCAAAGCTTTTTGTAATGGATACAGTCACATTGATCATAAGGATGCTGAGCGCAAGTGACAGTATAACAACCGCTGACTTTTTTCTGTTTCTTTTAAGATTCTCACCCGCCATGGTAAAGGGAGTAACTTTCCTGATCTTCTTATCACTTGCGAGATTGCTTCCGGAATACTCATTGTATCTTACTGCTTCAACGGGGGAGACATTTCTTACAACCTTGCATGGTTTAATACAACTGATCCTTATGGTGATCCATGAAAAGAAAGCACTGAGGATAAAGATCCAAATATTAGCTTCAATTTTACATGCGTCATTCAACATCGACTCTGTGATGAGAGGGAGAACTACTATTGAAACCAGATATCCAAGCAAAAGTCCTATCGGAATTGAGATAAATGCGAGAGCGGATGCCTGTTTGACCACAAGTCTCTTAAGCTGTTTGTTGGTCGTTCCAACAGTTTTAAGGAGTCCATAGTATCTGATATCCGATGAAACCGCAATATAAAAGATGTTGTAGATTATCAGATAGCCGGATCCCATTATGAGAACGAGCAGGAATACTACAAGGATTACGGATGTAAGATCCACACTCCCTGCCAGGTAAGCCCAGTTGGTTCCTCCGCTTACATTTTCTCCAAAGCCAAGTCTCGTGGTAAGATCCTCAAGCTGTTTATCTATATTTACAGATGTTCTGAAATTGAATGAAGAGCTTATGGATCCAGAATATGAATTTAAATCATAATGCTCCTGTCTGTCTTCATCGCTCATCCAAGCGGGGGCATATTCCTCCTGGAACTCTTTGGATACATATATCTGATTTGCCATTGTAGAAGCGGGCTTATCCCAGTAACCGCAAAGGGTAAAATCTCCTTCGTATACTTCAGATCCGTTCCAAATACTCAGGTGAACCGACTGTCCGATTTCATGAGATACTCCCAGATCATCAAGAACCTGAGTACAGGTTGCCACTTCATATTTCTCCTCGGGGAGTCTTCCGACTTCCGGGAGACTGAAGGATGAGATCGCACCCTTTTCCGTGGTGAATCTTATTTCCGTATAATCTTCGTAAAATTCGGGATTCACTACTTCACCGATTATGATATCGTATGACAGATTTCTTATGAGCAGATCTTTTGACAGGAGATCATACTCTTCCTGTGTCATGAATTTGTATCCGGCATGATCCTCCGTACCAACCTGATACATGGTTGATTTCTGTACGGATTTTAATATGCTTCCGCCGACAGTAAAAAGAGTAGTCAACATGACGGTGGATAGAATAATGGCAAAAGCAAGGATTACATTTCTTCTGGCATTGGCAAATATACTTTTTTTGCACAGATTATCTATGCACTTTTTATTCTTAACATTACTCATTCTTCTCACCGTCCTTTGAGATCACATGTCCGTCTTCTATACGGATGATACGGTCTGCCATCTGGGCTATCTCTTCATTATGTGTGATCATTATTATGGTCTGTCCGAACTTGGCACCGGTTGTCTTAAGAAGTCCGAGCACATCCTGGCTTGTCTTCGAATCAAGGTTTCCGGTAGGCTCATCCGCGAGAATAAATGAGGGCTTTGTTGCAAGTGCTCTTGCAATGGCCACTCTCTGCTGCTGTCCTCCGGAGAGCTGATTGGGCATACGGTTGATCTTTTCCGACATCCCAAGGACCTCGATGATCTCATTGACAAATTTCTCGTCCACATCGTTTCCGTCGAGCTGTATGGGAAGTACGATATTTTCATAAACATTCAATACAGGTACAAGATTGAAAGCCTGGAATACAAAACCTATCTTTCTTCTTCTGAAGATCGTTCTTTCCTCTTCGTTAAGTCCGAAGATATCCTTACCGTCTACAAAAACCTTACCTTCCGTCGGAGTATCAAGTCCTCCGAGCATATTCAGAAGTGTGGACTTACCGCTTCCGCTGGTTCCGACGATTGCCACGAACTCACCCTGTGCTACGCTGATATTTACTCCATCTATTGCCTTAACAGGTGAAGCACCCTGCTCGTAATATTTTTTCAGATTCTCAGTTCTTAAGATTTCCATTTCTAACCTCCATAAAAATATGCTAAGCACCTTTGATGTACTTAGCATATCAATGCAATCTGACAAGGATATTTCCGAAATATTACAGTTTTGACATATTTGGGAAAAAGAGTTCAAAAGTGCTTCCATTCCCCGGAACAGATCTGACCTTTATATATCCGCCCTGTCCCTCGACCAGCTGCCTTGCAAGATACAATCCGACTCCTATTCCTTCATTGTCACGTACTTCCCTGCTCCGGTAAAATCTGGCAAACAGTTTTGGAATCTCCTCTTCTTCTATTCCGATACCATGATCCTCAACGCTTATACAGGAGAACATTTCATAAGTATCTATCTTCAGATTTATACAGGTTCCTTCATCGGAATACTTTATTGCGTTGTCGATTATGTTAAAGACCGCCTCGGTCGTCCATTTTACATCGATCTTCACCTGAGAATCAGTGCTTTCGGAAAGGTTCAGCTCAATGTTTTTAAGTTTAGCCTTGGGGAGAGCCTGATCGCGTGCTCTTTTTAAAACGGTCAGAAGTGTACTGTCTTCGGGCTGAAGTCTGAATATTCCTGTTTCAAGTCTGGACATCTTGACCAGAGCGGTTATAAGTTCTTCCAGCTTCTTACTCTGTGAATGAATCTCACCGGCATATTCTTTAAGTTCTCCGTCCGCCTTTTCGCCAAGAAGTTCCGAATACATCATTATATTGGTAAGAGGAGTCTTGGTCTGATGAGAGATGTTGGTGATGAGTTCTTCGATGTTTTCTTTTTCCTCACGAAGTTTTTTCTCCGAAATTGATGAGGTTGTAAGAAAGCGCATAAGCTTACTCTGCAATTTGGAAAGTTCGCTTTCATCAAAGCTGCTTTCGGCAAATTCACCGCTTATGGCTTCATCCAGCATTTTATTCAGGAGCTTGTATTCGGTAGATTTAAACATATCACTGCTCCTGTTTAAACACATACCCTATACCGTATACGGTATGGATGAGCTTTTCATTCTTATCTTCTATCTTATTACGAAGTCTTTTAACGGATACGGTGAGAGCATTTTCATCTACGAACTGTTCGTTCTGCCATACATAATCGATGAGTTTATCTCTCGAAAGAGTCGTGCCTTCATTTTCGGTAAAGCATCTGAGAAGTCTGATCTCGGTCTTACTCAGTTCGATCTCTTTTCCGTTTTTAAGGAATCTGAGGCCGTCGAAATCAAGACTGAGGCCGTGCTTATCGTATGCATAAGAACTTCCGCTCCGGCCTATAAGCTTCTCAACTCTCAGTCTGAGAGCCATTAACGAAAAGGGCTTTGTCACATAGTCATCTGCTCCGAGTGAAAGCCCCGTTACCTCATCAAGTTCCGTATCATTGGCGGTAAGCATCAGAACGGGAACCTGTGATGACTTTCTGAATTCCCTTAAAAAATCAAAACCGTTACCGTCCGGCAGGTTGACATCAAGTATTATAAGATCCGCTTTTTCCGGATCATTTACATCTTTCAGACATAAAAACGGTGAAAACTCATAAAGCTCACTTCCGAGTGATAACTGTATTCCATGGTTTATGGAAGGATCGTCTTCTATTATATAGATTCGTTTTTTCATACCCGCTATTATAGCACAAGGTGACAGTGGGGACGTACCTCTTTGTCAGGAAGATCCTCCTGACAAAAGGGTACGTCCCCACTGTCACCTAACACTAACCTATAAAATCCTTATCCGCATGTCCAAGGATCGGCAAGGTCTCAATTTCTTCCTGCAGCCTCTCCTTGAACGTCTCCAACCGGACTTCATCAGGAATGATCTCCCAATATCCCGCAACATCCGCATCCGGATTTTTCTCCGTCAGATTCCTGTATACCTCTTCATACTCCGGTCCCACCGTATGATCGGCATAGGGAATTCCTTTGATCTGGTAACTGTTTCCTGCACTGTCCTTCAGAAGGACCGATACATGCCTGTTAAACCAAATGGCATGAGTAAGATTTCTGTTCGTCTGCGAACTTTCCAGCACCTCGATCAGCGTGATATTTCCATCATCATTCACGGAAATAGACCCTTTAAAAACCGCATGCACCTCTCCGTGTTTGTCCGTAGTAGCCAGGACTTTTATTGCATCTTTTGATTTTAACAGTTCTTTAACAGTATCACTTAGTTCTACTTTATTTATTTTGGGATATGCCATCTCCGTCTCCTAATCTCGTAACAAATCCGAACTCGGATGAGTTCCGCATCGCTTATAATCATCAAAATATGTAAGGATGCCGTACTTTTGCTGAATATCATTTACCCCGCTAAATACCTTTGTATAGTATTCAAGTGAGGGCGGATAGAAATTCTTGAAAATGATCGTGGAAACAACTCCCCACACATTTGCAACAACACCGACATCATGCTGTGCCAATTCTTCAGTCAGTTTCAAAATAGCCTCGACGCTTTCATTCTCTGTCTTAAAACCATTGGGCTGAACAAGATCCGCACCGGCCACAATCTGAGTATTTACATTTCCTTTACCCAATACTTCGACTGCATCGTACAGTCTCTGCTTCCATCCCTCATAACCGACGTCCTTAGCCTTACCGGGACAGATCCATTCAAACAGTTCGGCTGTGGGCACTTCCAGATTCGTTGTAAATGCTATATTTCCCGTTGCCTCCTTCAATCTGATAAGCTGCTCTTTGTCAAAAGCACTCGCAACGTACTGGAATCTCAATTCATCACCTTTAAAGTGTCTCCTTATCCTTGTGTATATTTCACTGTACATTTTGACTTCATCATCAAAAAGTTTATCACCGGTTGTTATAGACCCCGCAGTAGTACAAATGGTTGTGAAACGTCCCTTTTGCTTTAATGCCTCTACAACCGCCTCTTCAATCTCATCAGGATCTGCAAGCGCAGCCTCCGGATTATTACGATAGAATCTTGCGGCAGGTCCCAGGGAACAGAATTTACAGCCTTCACCTCTGCCCCAAAAGTTGCAATATTTATTCGCTGAAAAGACATCCAGTCGCCTGGGCCTTGCGGTAAGCACAGTTTCCATGGGATTACCCTTACTGGTAAGCTTGCCGTAATAATCGGGCTTTCTCCAGAAATCGACATCCTCTATCTGTTCGCCCTGATCAGTGATGACAAATTTATCATCAACATAATCAATTACATAAGGATCTCTTATACCTTCATTCTGATTAGTAGAGCATCCTATTGCTGTTCCGTCACGAAGCAATAGTCCTACGGGTGCTTTGCTTTCAGAAGTTATAACAGCTCCAAAATCCTTTTCGCTGTTATTTATAGCATTTATATATATTGAATCATCAAAATGTTCTTTGGCTTTCTCCGTAAGGGTAAAACCTCTTCTGAGAATATCCGCTTTCAAAATAACAAAAGGTGAAACCGAAGGATATTTCTCTAATATCTCATTATATGAAAGCTCCTCATTTCTCCAATTCGGTAGCTTTAATTCTGCTGTATCAGCCATCTTTATCATCCTCTTTTAAATTGCATACTGTATAAGTGAGCTTTCATGAAAGGCGGTTATAGCTGCGCCAAATGCTCCGGCATAAGTTGAGTCCAGTCGTGTCTTTGAAATCTTATTTCCGATTTCTGTCTCAAGTGCTTTCACCATTCCCTGATTATGACTTACGCCACCCGTAAATACTATTTCATCCTCAAATCCGACTCTTCTGAGAAGGCCTTTCACTCTTCTGGCTGTTGCCAAATGAATTCCCGCAGCAATATCTTCTTTGGGAACTCCTTTTGCTTTCAGAGATATTACCTCTGACTCCGCAAATACCACACACTGACTGCTGATCTCAGCGGGATTGGTTGATTTAAGCGCACACTCACCAAGTTCATCCAGATTCAGGCTTAAAAGCTGAGCCACCTTTTCAAGGAATCTTCCTGTTCCCGCAGCACATTTATCATTCATAATAAATTCGACGACATTGCCGTTATCAGGGTCTATTTGAATAGCCTTTGAATCCTGACCGCCTATATCAATGATCGTTCTGGTTTTACGGTTCATGTAATGAGCTCCAAGACCATGGCATGTTATCTCCGTAACTCCTTTGAACGGAATCAGACCGAAATTTAAAGCAACTCGTCCATAACCTGTTCCGACGATGAAATCAACATCATCTAACCCTATTCCCGCTTCCCGTATCAGACTGTCCAACAGCTTATGAGCTGTATCATTGCTCGAAACGTCGCTGGATTGCAGAACAGTATAGAGATAACCGTTATTGATAAGAACCCCTTTAGCACCTCTGGAACCGATATCGATTCCTGCTGCGCTCGCATGAGAAAGTTCTTCCGCAAAGTCATCATCAATAACATCTTTTAAGTTGTACTTCATGCTATCTTGCTCTCCTCTCTCTTCTTAGCGAGCATCTCTATAAAAGCTCGGACTCTGGTAGTTACCTGCCCGGTAACTGTTCCGACATCAAAAGAACCTATCAGCGATAATCCGGGGATATCATGCTCTTTAAAGTATTTTCTCTTGAGTTCAATATCTATGGTTGCAAATGAGCATCCCAGGTATCCGTACAAGATCACGCCGGTAGCACCATACTTTTCCATGTCTTTTAAAATATATCTGCAGGCGTTTTCCGTAGTTCCGCTGATGAGATCTCCCAATTCAAAATCAACCAGGGCATCTATAGGATCAATCTCCGTATTGAATTCATGAACGGTGTTATTGGGGATATTCCAGGAAAGAACGGCTCCGCCCGCTTCATCGATTGCTTCGAAAATATTGAATTCCTGACCTCTTGCTCCGGACCAGCAAAGTATTGCCTTCTCATCATGATATTCATTCGGTTTGAGGTCACTGAGTTCCTCTATGAGCTTGTCTATGGTTGCTTCATATTCAAGGGGCTTTCCGAAATAATGAGTGTTTCCCATAAGCAGCAGCATCATGGGAAGAGACCCGATGTAAGTGGGATGGTAGGCTCTCAGATTAAAGACAGTCCTGATCTTCCTTTGGATCTTGTTATAAAAGATCAGCTCACTTCTGAGTTTCTCCGCATCATACTTACCGGGCGCAGCCCAATCGATCACCTTTAAATATTCATCTCTGTAATGTTTTTTAATATTTTCAACTCTTTCACGTCTTGCTTTTCTGGGACCGAATCCCACATCCATGACATGTACATCGTATCCAACATCCTCTAAGAGCTGAAATGCCACATTATAGGGTTCGCAGGCTTTACTGCTGTAGAAGATCTTATTGGAGATCTTTCCCCTTTGAAGATAGAATTCTCCAAGGTCTGACTTGACCATTGCGCAGGTTTCATTGGGCACCTGGAAAAATTCCTCTGCCAAAACTACAGCTTCTCCGGAACACAATCTTCCTATTTCAGTAAAAGATGCGGGAATTATCCCCAGGCTGTACAGAATTGCAGTATCGGTTCCCATACCCATGGTCCAGATAACATCCTTACCTGCCTGAAACTCCCTCTTGCAGTAATCTATGTAATCGATGCACAGATTCAAAAGATTCTGAGTAGCTTTAGAATGCTTATGAACAACATCTCTGGAATAAATAACATGATCAAGCTGTGTTTTGTTCTCTGTGCTTGTCTGCAACGTCTCTGACATTATCTCTTCCTCCTAACATTTCCAAAAACGCCTCTGCCCTTATCTTGATCTGGCCCTCATCTCCTTTTGAATAATCGCTGGATACGACCAGAACAGGTACACCGATGGACTGAAGTGCATCTGAATATTTCTTGATAAACATGCTGTAGGTCGGACAGAATTTGAGATAATAGAATACCGCTCCGTCAACCTTATATTTCTTGGCAAGTTCAACGGATGCATCTATCACCGAATTAAGAGGCTTCATTCTCGCACAGGGAGCCTGTCCTCTGTATCCTCTTGCAATATCCGTCTTCCAATCGCCCGTGTTTGGAATATCTTTTGAAAAAGGTCTGAGGCCTGCGCAGTTATCTTCAGCAACAATATTTGCTCCCAGATCCTCCAGGATCGAAGTCAGCTTATTATCACCGTCTGCAATGATACCCCCGGCTACAAGGAGTCTCGGGCTGTTATCCCTGCTTTCATCGGCAACACCTTCCAGCTGCTCCAGTACTTTTCGCAGTTCTGCGATCAAAGTATCAACCGGAAGATAATAGAATCCGTGAGCAATGGTTTGAAATTCACTTCCGGAAAGAAGGCAATTGTCTTTTATCCTATACTCCGAGATGGTTCTCAATAATCTTCTTGCTTCGTTATAAAGTGATATATTCTTGTTTATTGTTTCATCGGAAATACTTTCACCCGTTAATTCTTCCAGATCCTTTTTGAATGCTTCTATTTCTGTGATATAGTATTCTTCCTGTGTCTCATCCTTTAGCAGACGGGGCATGTTATAGACCGTTGCGGGAACGTAATTACTGTTGACCGCTTCGATGGTCTTTCTCATACAGTCACAGGTAAAAAACGTATATACATGATCCAGTGCGGTGACTATGGGCTTTTCGGTTATAAAGCCACCCAATACGCTTTTGGTCAGATCACAGAACACACTTTGTGTTACCGATTCACCTGCCATTATTTCATCCTGATTGCCGGCATGCATTATCCTGTAATGGGCAACATTAGCGGATGCCAGAATCTCAATGGGAACATATGCGCATGTATAGGCAACAGTTTTCTTTTTACCTGTCTGTTTCTTTACGATCAGCTCTTTCTGATATTCGATGGCGTTTTTGTAAGACGATAGATTAATCTTAAATCCTGATTTTCTTCCGACATTTTCCTCGGAATACTCATTCGCATATTCATCTGCAAACACTGCTGCGCCAATGGCTCCGGCATATACAGTGTCAAGCTTGCTTTCTGATATCTCAAATCCCAGCTGTTCTTCAAAGGCTCTTCGAATTCCTACATTATTTGATACGCCTCCGGTAAAGAGAACATTCTTCTCTATACCGACTCTGCTGAGAAGTGCATACACTCTTCGAGCCACGGATTTATGAATTCCGTAAGCAATATCGCTTACATCTCTTCCCTTTGCTCTTTCTGATACAACCTCGGATTCTGCAAACACGATGCACTGCGCGCTTACATCCATGGCATCCTTGGACTTCAGAGATTCGGGTCCGATCTCTTTTACATCGAGACCAAGTACATTAGCTATCCTTTCCAGAAATCGTCCCGTGCCCGCCGCACACTTATCATTCATTGCAAAATCCAGGACTTTTCCGGATTCAGGATCGATCTTTATCGCTTTGGAATCCTGTCCGCCTATATCAATGACCGTATGAATTCCGTCCCCCAGGAAATATGCTCCCTTTCCGTGACAGGCGATCTCCGTCACGATCCTGTTTGGAATATCATCGTATTGAAGTGCGATCCTTCCGTAACCGGTACTTACTATATATTTGATCTCGCTACGCTTAAGTCCGCTTTTGGACAGTAATTCCGATATGATAGTTTCCGCAGTTTCCTGCATGTAGAATCCGGTAGGTACCAAAGCTGTATAGATCTGATCCTTATATAGAAGAACACCTTTTGATTGGCGTGATCCTATATCAATTCCCAGGACTGTATTATGGAAAAGAGAACCGACCTGTTTTTCTCCAAATACATCCGTCAGCTTTCCGTAACCGTTCCAGTTGTTTAAAGCCAAACTCATTTCAACACTCCTGTTACTTTTTTAATAGTTAGATGTTGTACTCTTCCTTGATCTCCTCTTCAGTGAAGAACTTACCGTATATATACTTTCTCAGTCTCTCAAAGTATCCGGAGTTTCTTCTGCGTGGTCTTGGAAGATTCACATCGATCACCTCAAGGATCTGACCCGGTCTGTTGGAAAAAACCAGGATCTTATCCCCCAGGTAGATTGCCTCGTCTATGTCGTGTGTAACAAGGATCATGGTTTTTCTCTCATGCTGCCAGATCCTGCTTATCTCGTTTTGCATATTCACGCGGGTCATGGCATCAAGTGCGCCAAAGGGTTCATCCAACAGTAAGACATCCGGATTTTCTATCAACGCTCTTGCAATACTTACTCTCTGCTGCATACCTCCGGACAGCTGATTCGGATAAGCGTTTACAAACTCCTCCAGACCCACCAGCTTGAGATATTTATGTACCAGTTCGGATTTCTCTTCTTTGGAAAGCTTTTTTCCTTCAGATATTCCGAAGGCAACATTTTCAAATATGGTCAGCCAGGGGAACAGTCTGGATTCCTGAAAAGCCATTCCGATGTTTTTGCTGGGTCCTTTGATCGGATTACCTTTATTCAAAACCTGACCATCCGAATAGTTTTCAAGTCCGCCTATTATCCTCAGAAGAGTACTTTTACCGCATCCGCTTGCACCGACTATGCTTATAAATTCTCCCTGCCTAATATCAAGATTGATATTATTCAGAACCTGCAGCTCGCTTTCATCTTGAACAAAATACTTATTCAGATTCTTGATTGATATAATATTGTTCTCGGCCATTCTGTCTCTTCCTTAAATTCACTTAACGGTATTCCATTTCAATACTCTCTTCTCAACTCTTCTCAAGATCACATTGATCAGGAATCCGATAACTCCTACCACTAATACACCGGCAAACATCGTAGAAGGCTGAGCCATCTCTCGATAATACGAGATCATAAATCCAAGTCCCGCAGATGCCGCTATAAGTTCAGCGCCTATAACACTGATCCATGCACTTCCGACTCCAACACGAAGACCCGTGAAAATACCCGGAAGAGCGGCAGGGAACATTACTTTTGTGATCTCGATTTTTTTTGACTTCAAAAAAATCTTTGATACTTCAACATATTTTCTGTCAACATTTCGGATACCGTCCGATGTGTTCAGATATACGGTCCAAAAAGTTCCGATCATGATCACGATTATTTTTGAAGTCTCTCCTATTCCGGTCCAAAGGATCAAAACAGGGACCCAGGCTATTATCGGGATCGGTCGTATCAGCTCAAAAAGAACCGATACGATCTTTGTGGCTGTTTTCGACAGTCCCGTGATTATTCCGATCACTATTCCGAGAGAAGCTCCGAGAGCATATCCCACCAGCACTCTTCTCAAACTCACTAGGATATTTACGGCAAGCTTTCCGCTTTCTGCCTGCTTTACAAGGGATCTCCATATTCTTGCAGGTGATGGTAATAATGAAGCATTTATCAATTCCAAATTCGATGCAAGCTGCCATATGAGTATCAGTCCCACAGGAAGTATTATTCCCAGCCAGGATTTGGATCTGACAAAGCTCCTTATCTTTTTCTTTATCATCCGATCACTTCTCCAATTCTCTTTTAGTTATCCTCAAGTCTCAAAGCTTCTTCATAATAAGAAGTGTTGATCGGAACATTCACATCAAAATCATTCTCGATCAGATCATTTTCATAGAGATAATTGATGTTGTATTCTAATGCATCGATCTGCTCTGCATTAAACGGCTCATATCTCTCAAGTCTTGTGTATGTAACATATGTCGACTCGGAATTTCCGGTTGCTTCAACCAATGCTTCAATAACAGGATGACTGTCCTCAAGCACTCCGTCCTCATACTGTCTGAATACCTGAATATACTTTGCTACGATCTCAGGGTTGGAACGGGCAAATGAAGCATTTGCAGCGATGATGTTGGGGGAAATAACGTTATCTGCATTGATCCTCCATACAGCTTTTATTCCTTCGGTATTTTCTATCAGGGATGTAAAGGGTTCCCATGTTGCAACGGCATCAATTTCACCTCCAACAAGAGGAGTCAGTGAATCTGCTGCCGCCAGATTTACGATCTCAATATCCGCTTCGCTCAATCCGTGTGCTTCAAGTCCCTGCAGGAAACTGATATGTGCCGCAGAGCCCACAGCAGTCGCAACTTTTCTTCCCTTCAGATCTTCAAGGCTATTGATTCCCGAATCCTCTCTTACCAAAACACCTGTATTCGAGAAATCCGTTATCTGCTGATAGATAAATTCCACATCGGATCCGTTTGCATAGCTGGTAAGAGCAGGCGCAGCTCCAAGACCGGTTGCAATATCAATATCTCCTGAAGCCAGTGCTTCCATCATGGGAGGTCCATATGTGAAAAGTTCCCATTTAACTTCGATACCTTCATTTGCAAAGAAATCTTCCACAAAATGTGTCTTGCTGTTAAGTTCATAAAGCCCCATTCCGGCCTGATATCCGAGAACTATGGTAGTTGTTTCATTCAAGCCTTCGCCTGTCAGTACGGTATTGTTTTCATCAGCATCCGCAGACGTAGCAGCAGCCGATACCGTACTGATATCATTGCCTGTTACTGATCTTGTGCCGCAGCCTGCAAGGCTTCCGGCAGCCAAAATGATCGCCGATCCGATGGTCAAAATCTTTCTAAATTTATTTTTCATAAAATCTTCTCCTCATTTTCTTAATTTCATCATTTGGTTCTTACAAATATTTGCAGATGACACCGGCAGGATTCGAACCTGCATCTTCAGTTTTGCAAACCTATGCCATACCAGCGGCCACGGCATCATAAAACCGGAGGTTTTAAGTTTTTCACTTAAAACCTCCGGTTTACCGGTCAGTCCTTACAGCCTAATCTTTTTAATCTTCACCTGCTGATTTAATTAGTCTGTTATCACTTGTAATAATCGGGATTTACATCTTTATCAAGATGTCCGAGAATAGGATACTTTGCCTTCTGCTCAGCTATCCTTGTGGGAAGAGTCAGATCTCTGAATTCGGTAGGTTCTATATACCACACACCCGCAAGATCATTTTCGGGATTTCTTTCGAGAGCTGCTACATATGCCTTCTCGTATACCGGTCCCTCGATCAGAACCTTTCTGGGTATTCCGCGGACCTGATACTCTGTCGCCCCGGGTCCCCAGAAAACTGCAGCCACTTCCTTGTCATACCAGAGGCTGTATGTAAGATTCTTGTTTGTCTGCGAGGTTTCAAGGAGTTCATTTACAACCAGGAGACCGTCTTCATAATGAAGAGATCCTTTGAATGCTACATTCACTCTTCCGTCTTTATCAACCGTGGCCAACGCTTTTTTTGTTTCTTTTCCGTTGATCACATCTATTACTTCCTGTGTAAGTGTTACGCTCATATTATCCCCCTTACCAATAAATTCTTCCGATATCCGTATTGGGATGATTACCGCATCTTCTGTAATCATCGAAATAGGGTTTAAGGTTATATTTGATGTTTATCTCATTAAGTCCCTTGGCAAGAGCGACGTAATAATCCAGCGAAGGAACAACCTGATTGTGGAATATTCCGCAGACGCCCCATACTATGTACGCGATGGATACGCCATGCTTTGCAAAATCCTCGGCCTCTGCAAGATACTTCTCAAGAGCTTCTTCCTCGGTCTTAAAACCGTTAGGCTGTGCAAGTTCTACGCCACCGACGATTCCGGAGTTGACATTTCCCTCTCCGAACACTTCAACTGCATCGAAGATTCTCTTTTTCCACTCGTCATACCCGATATGTGCTGCTTTTCCGGGGCAGATCCACTCGAAGAGCTCCTTATTCATAACCTCGATATCCGAAGTATATCCGATTATACCGGTAGCTTCCTTGAGTCTCTTCAGCTGTTCTTTATCATATGCAGATGCAATGAGCTGTACTTTAAGATCATTGGTCTTGAAGATAGGCTTGATCTTTTCAAAAGCCTTAATGATCTCATCAACCTCATCATCAAATACCTTCTTTCCGGTAAGGATGGATCCGGTGGTGACCATGATCATTGCATAACGTCCCTTTTGCTTAACTGCTTCAGCTACCGCCTCAGCAACCTCATCATAATCGAAGAGATCTGGAATACCCTTCTTAACGGAATCGATTCCGTTTATTCCTACGTTGCAATACTTACATCCTTCACCGGGTTTATCCCAGAAATGACATACACGGCTTATTGCTACGTTAAGTCTCTGAGGTCTTACATTTACGACTTCTCCCATGGGAGTTCCCTTGCTGGTCTTCTTCCTGTAGAAATCGGGCTCGCGCCAGAATTCAACCTCCTCATACACCTTGCCGTTATCGGTGAGGAAAAACTTTCCATCTATATCATCGATCACATAAGGATCTCTGATCCCGTAATTGGTATAATATCCTCCTACAAGAGAAGTTCCGTCTCTGAAAACAAGACCGATGGGAATCTTATTTTCTCCCTCCTTCTTACCGAAGATGGTATCTGCCTGGCTCTGATAATCTCCCTTATTAAAAAGGTCCTGAGCTTTCTCGCTTAAGATATATCCTCTCCTGTGTACATCCGTCTTTAAAATGACGATTTTGGGAATCTCGGGATATTTTTCAAATACTTCTTCAATGGAAAGTTCCTTCTCCCTCCAGTTCTCTATCTTTGTTTCCATTTCAACCTCCGTTTATTAAATCGCGTAATCGATCTCGTGCTCGCTGTCTTCAAAGAATTCTTTGTAAATCTCTTTGGTATAATATGCGAAATCTTTTGACCCACGTATCTTGGGATATGCAAGATCTATATTTAAGATCTTCTTGATACGTCCCGGTCTTTCGGACAATATGACTACCTTGTTGCTCAGATATACAGCTTCCTCGATATCATGGGTAACCAGGATCATCGTTTTGTTTTCCTGTTTCCAGATCTTAAGTATCTCGCGCTGCATATTGATCCTTGTAAGTGCATCAAGCGCACCGAAGGGTTCGTCAAGGAGCAGTATATTGGGATTGGAGATCAGTGCTCTTGCAATACTGACTCTCTGCTGCATTCCTCCGGACAACTGTTTCGGAAGTGCATTTTCAAATCCGTTCAGTCCTACCATGTTGATGTATTTCTTGATCAACTCATCTCTTTCGGACTTTGGAACACTTTTATCAAGTCCGAATCCGATATTCTTATATACATTTCTCCATGGAAGAAGTCTCGCTTCCTGAAACGCCATCTTACACTCGAGTGCAGGTCCGTTTACCGCATTATCATTTATCAGGATTTCTCCCTCGATCGTGGATTCAAGTCCCGCGATCATCTTAAGCAGTGTACTTTTACCGCATCCGGATGATCCGACTATTGAAACAAACTCGCCTTCTCTCACATCAAAGTTGATATCGTTAAGGATTTCTTTGGTTTCTCCGTCTATGGTGAATTTCTTGTTCACATTTTTTATCTGTACTATTGTTCCCATATTCGTCACCTGTACCTGAATAAATATTTCTGAAGTTTCAGAACAAGGAGATCTACCACCAATCCGAATAATCCGATCTCTATTATTCCCACAAACAAAATTCCCGGCATTGCCATATTTCTTGCATACATTATTCTGTATCCGACTCCTGCGGATGCTGCGATCATCTCCGCAGTTATTACGAATCCGATGGATGAAGTGATGCCGATCCTGATTCCCGTATATATTGAAGGGAATGCTGCAGGGAAAACGATCGACTTAACGATCTCTTTCTTACTCTTTCCGAGATTGATTCCGAGTTCTATCAGCTTTTTATCGACACCTTTTATTCCGTCTATTGTATTGATCAGAAGTGCCCAGAAAGTACCGAGTGCGATGACCATTACTTTTGATTCTTCACCGATACCGAGCCACAGGATAAAAAGTGGAATAAGTGCAATAATGGGAACCGGCCTGAAAAGTGCGATAAATACTTTTGTGAGATTGTCCACTACAGGGAGCATTCCTACCAAAACACCGAGTACGATTCCTACGCTCGCTCCGAGGGCGAAGCCTTTCAATATTCTTGAAAGGCTGCAGAGAGCGTCCTCGACGAAAATGTTTTTTTCAAGCAGATAGGAAAGTGATTCTTTAACCGTCTTCGGTGCCGGGATGATGGAAGCTTTGACCCACCCGAATTTGGTCGAAAGAAACCATAACAGGATAAGTGCTATCGGAAAGAAAGAGAATGTAAGCAGATCAAGTATTCTGTTTTTACTTGCATTTGCACTAAGCATCTTTACTCCTCATACAATCCGACCGCCTTTACATAGCTGTCATCATAGATATCTTCAACATTTACCTGAACCGTGATAAGTCCGTTGTCATACATGAATCCGATATATCCCTCAAGATCGGATGCAATTTCGTTATTTCCGTGATTGTTGTAATTCTGTACGGGAAGTGCATTTCTGATAATGTCGGGATCTGTTCCGTAATAATCCGATGCTATGCGAACCGTCTCTTCAGGATTCTCTTCGATGAACTCGATTGCTTTTCCGAAGAGTGCGACAATGTTAAGTACGATATCGGGATGCTCAGTAGCAAACTCATCCTTAACGGTAAGAATGCTCTTGGCGATTCCGAGTCCCGTTGCATCTGCGATGATCCTGAATTCCGTTCCATTATCCTTGGTTGCATTATCAAAGATGGTTTTATATCCGACAGAAACATCAACCTCACCTGCTTCAAGTACAGTGGCTGCGGTGTTGAAGTCTATATTGATAAGCTGAATATCATCTACGGTAAGCCCGGCTTCTTCAAGTCTCTTGATCAGGAAACTGTGTCCGTTGGATCCGATGGTTACCGCTACCTTCTTGCCCCTAAGATCTTCAACGGTCTGAATATCCGAATCTCCTCTTGTCACGAGAAGGATATTCTGCTCCGCATCGTCAATAAGACTTATAGTCTTGATATCAACTCCGTTTGCTGCGCCGGATACCGCAGGCTGAAGACCGAGCTGTGCGAAATCAATCGCGCCGGCGGTATATGCTTCAAGCATTTCGGGTCCGTTATTGAACTTTGCGATATTGATCTTGATTCCGTAAGGAGCAAACACTTCATCAAACCATCCCTTTTCCAGAATTATGGGAACAATGTAATAGCCCTGCTCCGCAATGGTTACCTCAATATCTCTTGAGGTAACTTCTATTCCCGTAAAAGGAACTCCCGCAGCTGAATCACCGGGTTCCTGCGCAGATGCTGTGATCGTAGTGGAGGGAACCGATGCTGTTTCGGATCCCGATGATCCGCATGCGGTGGTAAATACCAATGCTCCGAGTGCTGCCAGAGTTATAAGCACTCTGCTTGCTGTTTTAAAACTTATCTTTTTCATAATCTTTTCTCCTCATATATATTTTTGAATTACAGATTCTTTTTAATCTCATCGACCTTATCGAGATGTTCCCAGGGAAGATCGATATCGGTTCTTCCGAAATGTCCGTATGCTGCGGTCTGTTTGTAGATGGGTCTTCTGAGATTAAGCGCATCTATAATCGCTGCAGGTCTGAGATCGAATACCTTATCGATGATCTCTACGATCTTTTCATCGCTCACCTTACTCGTTCCGAAAGTCTCAACTGCGATCGATACGGGTTTTGCAACTCCGATGGCATAAGCAAGTTCTACCTCTGCCCTGTCGGCAACGCCTGCCGCTACAAGGTTTTTGGCCACCCATCTTGCCGCATAAGCTGCAGAGCGGTCTACCTTCGTAGGATCTTTTCCGGAAAATGCTCCGCCTCCGTGACGTCCGGTTCCGCCGTAGGTATCTACAATGATCTTTCTTCCGGTAAGTCCCGCATCACCCTGAGGTCCGCCGATAACAAATCTTCCGGTAGGATTTACATAGTAGATGGTCTCATCATCGAGAAGCTCGGCAGGGATCACAGGCTTAATGACTTTTTCAATTACATCTTTTCTGATCTGCTCAAGAGTTACATCCTCCGAATGCTGTGTTGAAATAACGATGGTGTGTACTCTCTTAACGGTAAGTCCGTCTTCGGCAAACTCAACTGTTACCTGTGATTTTCCGTCCGGTCTCAGATAAGGAAGTGTACCGTCCTTTCTCACCTTGGTAAGCTGTCTTGTAAGTCTGTGTGCAAAAGAGATTGCGGGGGGAAGATATTCCGGAGTCTCGTTGGTAGCATATCCGAAGATGATTCCCTGATCTCCTGCGCCGGTTCCGAAATCCTCTGTTACTCCGTCCTGTTTTGATTCGAATGCCTTATCAACACCAAGTGCTATATCAGCGGACTGTTCATCAATTGATGTAAGTACTGCGATGGAATCCGCATTGTATCCGTCCACATTGTTTACGTAACCGATATCTCTGATGGTTTCTTTTGCGATCTTTGCGATATCTACATAAGCTTTTGTAGTGATCTCTCCTACCACAAGTGCAAGTCCCGTAGCTACTGTTGTCTCTGCTGCAACTCTCGAATAAGGATCCTGTGCGATCAGTGCATCGAGTATTGCGTCGGATATCTGGTCTGCTATTTTATCGGGATGTCCTTCCGTTACAGATTCCGAAGTAAATAATTTCCCCATGTCTTTCTCCTTTAAAAATGTATTAAAAAAGAGGTTCAAGATCACGGCTAATGGAACCGTGACCCTGAACCTCCGGTTTTCCGGTCAGTTCTTAAAGTCTTATTTTTTCGTTCTTATCGATCTGGATGATCTTGCCATCCTGAATAATGATGTTTACCGATCCGTATTTGACGGATTCAATGTATTCTTTGATCTGCGCAAGTCTCTCTTCAGTAACCTCTTTTGGTTCCGCCATGCCTACTCCTTTCGTAACACGGATCATCGAAGGATAAAAAAAGACTTGGGACTTTCGGCCTTAGCTTTAGTCCCAAGTCTTTGATCTTATCAATCAACTTAAGTTCAGCTTTCAAGCCGGAATTTCAGACTGTTCTCTGTGGAACAAAGTCGGTTCATGGTACAACAAATAACAACCTTATGACACGTCATACAGGCAGTATTCATCATATCGGCTTTTACATAAGCTGTTCTCACGATCACATTTCCTTTCCCATACACTAAACTTGATCAAGTATCAAGTTAGTCGAATTATATGTTATGCATAATTCTAATGCAATACTTCAGGCTATTCCTAAATCTTTATGCCTGCTATAACTTTCGTTTATATGAGTGATAAGTGACAGTGGGGACGTACCCCTTTGTCAGGAAGTCCCTCCTGACAAAGGGGGTACGTCCCCACTGTCACCACTGTCATTTTATACTCGTACTATAAGAACCCCGTTAGTTCCCAGCACTCCGCTTCCGGTTTTTTCTTCATTCCACTTTCTGGAATAGATAACTCCATGCAGATTACTGATATCAAGTTTTACATCCGACTCTTCACAATTCAGATATACTTTGATGCTTTCTTTTTCTCCGAGTTTCAGATATGTGATCACTCTTTTCTCGGGGACATCATCGGGAAAATGAAAGTTTCTGCTCTTGGCAGACTGCAGATTCTTTCTCATCTCGATGAGTGACTTCATATCATTTATGCGGTCATCAAATACTCCGGAATCGATCTCGTCCCATGGCATACATCTTCTGCAATCGGGATCGTGTCCACCGTCCATTGCAACTTCAGTTCCGTAGTAGATGCAGGGCGAACCCGGCATCGTAAAGAGTACGGCAAGCTGTTGATAAAACACATCTATGTTTCCGCCTGCTTTTTCCATGAGTCTGTTGGTATCGTGTGAATCAAGGAGATTGAAGAGCACGTCATTTACCTGAGAATAGTACATGGTAAAGCATCTGTTGATATCGTATTCAAACGTCTCGCGGCCTCTGTTTTTATAAACCCAGAAATCCGCAATGGCTGTTGAAAGAGGATAATTCATTACGGAATCGTATTCGTCTCCGCGAAGCCATGAAACGGAATCATGCCATATCTCACCAAGAAGATAAAAATCATTCTTTATGTGATACGCCATATATCTGACAGCCTTTAAGAATGAATGAGATATCTCGTTGCCAACATCGAATCTGAGTCCGTCGATATCAAATTCTTCTATCCAGAATCTGATGATATCAAGAAGATAATCCTGAACGGCCGGGTTATTTGTATTGAGTTTGGGCATGTACTCCGCAAAAGCAAAAGAATAATACCTTCCGTCTCTTGTATCCCTGCCCTGCTCTACAGGCCATTTATTGACCATGTACCAGTCGGCGTACTCGGACTTCTCACCCTTTTCCAATACATCGACCCACATGGGATGATCTGAACCGGTATGGTTAAATACCGCATCCAGCATTACACGAATGCCCATATCATGAGCTTCTTTTACAAGAGCCTTAAGGTCTCTGTTTGTTCCGAAATGAGGATCTACTTTCTTGTAATCTTTCGTATTGTATTTGTGATTACTGTCCGCTTCAAATATGGGATTCAGATAAAGACCGGTAATTCCGAGTTCTTTCAGATATGGAAGTCTGTCCCTGATCCCTTTTATGTCTCCACCGTAGTAGTCATGCATTCCAACTTTGCCGCTCTGCCAGGGAAGTACACCCTCGGGATCAAGACTCTTATCACCGTTACAGAATCTCTCGGGGAAGATCTGATACCACACGGTATCATTGACCCAGCCGGGCGTTCTGCAAATATCCGAAGGATTCATCCATGGCATGATGAACTGGGAAAGAGTTTTTCCTTCCTGATTCATCTCCTCTTCCGTATAGAATCCGTCTTCGTACAGATAGATGCATTCATCACCGGAATGAAGTTCAAAATAATACTTACATCTCTTATAGGCGGGCTCTACCGTTGTGGTCCACCAGATGTGATTCTTAAGTCTTTTTTTGTAAACGATCTCCAGGCGCTCTCCGCTCCAGCGTTCCTTGCCGCCCATTATTCCGGCATCATAGGGATCTCCGTAGATCAGGAATACGTGATCTACGTCATAACCGGTCTTTATGTTGATGATAAGTTTATCCTCATCCAGAGGATAACAGTACTGCTCGGACATTCTGTGATAAATCGCACTTAATTCCATATTCTCTCCTCATCTTAGGAAAACGTTTTCCATCCGACTAAAAAAAATATAACCTATGCATGGAATTATTGCAACAAGATTTTTTGAATGACAGATTGATGACAGTGGGGACTGTGTAGCTCAACTCCCTCTTCCGTATACTTGTTCAGAATATCCCAATAAGATCGCTCCGCCTATCAGTAAAGCAATTGCGCCAAATATAGATCCAAGCACTATGAGTACTATTTTCAGAGCTTTATGGGAATTGTTATTATTCATAATCTTCTCCCGCTAAAACTTCCTGCATCTTTTTCGGACTCAGTACTACCTTTTCAAGAGGAAGGTGTTTGATCAGCATCTTCTCAAGAGCCTTATAATCTATTGGCTTGGTCAGATAATTGTCGAAGCCTTCAGACAGATATCTTTCTTTGGCTCCGCTGATTGCATCCGCAGTCAAGCATATAAAAGGAATATCCTTATATGCAGGACACTCTTCCTTGATATGCTGCATGGTCTCGGTTCCGCCCATACCCGGCATTCTCTGGTCCATAAGCACAAGGTCGTAAGTGTTCTTATACGCAAGTTCGATTGCCTCTGCTCCGCTAAGCGCTGTATCCGTCTGCAATCCCGTATCCTTAAGAAGTCCCTGGACAACCATCAGGTTCATCCTTGTATCATCGACGATAAGTACCCTCGCATCGGGTGCATGGAATGATTCCTCATACTCTTCCATTGCCTCAATGCTTTCGTCAAACTTTCTTCTGAAATCTCCGACAGGCTCTTTCGAAACAATGATCTGCGGCAGGAATATGGTGAAAACAGAACCCTGGCCATAGACACTGTGTACATCGATGTGTCCGCCCATCATCTCCAGGAGATTCTTGGTGATTGCAAGTCCGAGGCCCGTACCTTCTATCGTGGAGTTACGATCAAGGTCCATACGTTCAAACTTGTTGAAGAGTTTTCCGATATCCTCTTCCTTAATACCTATACCCGTATCCGAAACAATGATCATCAGGTTGAATACATTTGCAGAAAGATGCGTGTTCTCCTCGCCCTTAACCCGCAGAAGAACCGAACCTTCCTTGGTATACTTAACCGCATTGTTCAAGATATTTGTAATGATCTGACGAACACGAACCTCATCACCATGGAGACCGTCGGGTATATTTTTATCAACATCCACTTCAAACTTAAGTCCCTTTTCCTTGGCCTTGAAGTAGATCATGTTACTTACGTCGTTCAAAACTGAACTGAACATGTAGTCCGATTCGACAAGCTGCATTTTTCCGGATTCGATCTTGGAAAAATCAAGAATGTCGTTTATCAGATAGAGCAGGTTGTTTCCCGCACTACCGATATTTCCGGAATACTTGGCGATGTCCGCAAACTTCTTTCTTGTCTCAAGTTCATCACCCGGAAGGCGATTGCTTCCCGCAAGGCTGTCACGAAGTATCATCTCGTTCATACCCAGCACAGCATTGATGGGGGTACGGATCTCATGGGACATATTGGAAAGGAAATCGCTCTTACCGCGGTTTGCTCTCTCCGCTTCTTCCTTTGCTTTGCGAAGGTCTTCGGCAGCATCGAGAAGTTTAAGAACCGACATGTGATAGTTGACCAGACAGATCGACATGAGTGCAAGGTTCAGGAAATACAGGACGGGAAATCTGTCCATGAAAAATCTTGCATACTTATCTGTGAAAAAAGATCTGAGAGGTGTGTAGAAAAGAACTACAAGTAAGGTCTGGAAATATATTCCGCAATAGATTCCGTAAAGCGCTTTTCCGAAATATCCGACACCAAGAGGAACAAGGATCGTCCACATCGCAGTTGTTCCGCCGGTTTGTCCGCTGAAGACATAGTAGGTGAAGATTATCAGACATATCAGGATCATCATATACGTCGGGATCATCTTATGACCCTTGCGTATTAAATAGACTATAACAAGTCCGCTGAGTGCCAGGATTGATGTGGATGCGACAGTGATCGGATGTCTGTTCGCGATCATATTCATGGTCGTCAGAACACATGACGCAATAAATACGAAGATACCCACGAACATACACGCTTTCATGTTCTGAGTTCGCAGGTCTCCGACGTAAATATCCTTATGAAGTAAGGTCCAGATGTTTTTGAATTTCAGCCACAGATTCTTCATATTTTCGCTATTATCTCATCAAGAAGTGCATCCGCTGCCTGATCTTTGCTCATCATGGGAAGTTCCTTCTGATACTCTGCTGTAATAAGGGTAAGGATGTTGGTATCTACGCCGAATCCGGCACCCTCAACCTTTACGTTATTTGCTGCGATCATGTCCAGATTTTTCTTGGATAGCTTTGCCTTGCTGTTTTCGATCATGTTCTCTGTTTCCATTGAGAATCCGCAGAGGAACTGACCTTCTTTTTTGTTTTCCCCGAGGGTCTTTAATATATCGGTGGTGCGCTCGAGAGGGATGGACATGTCACCGTCCGTCTTCTTGATCTTGTTGTCTGCTACGGTTGATGGTCTGTAATCCGCAACCGCTGCGGCTTTGATGATGATGTCTGAATTGCCGGCTTCAGCTATTACCGCATCATACATATCCTGTGCAGAGGTGATATCCACCACTTTTACATACGCGGGTGCGGGAAGATCTGTTTTACCGGATACGAGCACAACCTCTGCGCCTCTTCTTGATGCGGCCTTTGCGATGGCGTATCCCATCTTGCCGGTAGAATGATTGGTCAGGTATCTTACGGGATCGAGAGCTTCTCTTGTGGGGCCTGCGGTTACCAAGACCTTCTTTCCTGTCATATCTTTCTCATGAGCTGCGGTATGAAGAACCGCTTCGAGAAGTCTTTCGGGCGCGGGAAGTTTTCCTTTTCCAACGGCACCGCATGCAAGCCTTCCGCTGTCAGGCTCTATTATCTCCCATCCGTAATGACGGAGAGTTTCTATATTATCCTGAGTTACGGGGTTTTCCAGCATCGCGGTGTTCATGGAAGGAGCTATGGCTTTGGGGCATCTGCATGCAAGAACCGTGGTGGTCAGCATGTCATCTGCAATCCCGTGTGCCAGCTTTGCGATGATATTTGCGGTAGCGGGGGCGATAATGACCATATCCGCTTTATCCGCAACCGAAATATGCTCGACGCTATGGACGAAATTTCTGTCGAAAGTATCGGTAAGCGCTTTATTTCCCGTAAGCTGCTCAAATGTTATGGGAGTTACGAATTTGGTTGCATTTTCGGTCATGATGACCTGAACATCCGCGTGCTGTTTTACCAGCATTGATGCCAGTTCACACGCTTTATAACAGGCAATTCCGCCTGTTACTCCGAGTACGATATTTTTGCCCTTGAGCATAGCTTGGTATCTCCTTAAAAGTACTGATTTACTTTACTCTATCACATGTATCCCAAAAAGAACAATCCACCCCTTGTGGAAAGGGGTTCTTATGCTATAATCGACTTGTTTGCAGGGGAAATTGTTCCTTGTACCTTCCGGGTGAAGGGCAGGAGGACAAACGCCTTTCCCTCACAAACGTTGGTCTACGCAGTGTATCCCGCTAAGAGGAACACAAGCAAGGAGGAAAATATGAATAACAGATCAAATCTCAGAAAGATGACGGAACTCGCCATCTTCATCACCATCATTCTCGTAATGAAGATAACCGGTTTATCTTCTATCCCGGTAGGGCCTCTCGTAATGACGTTCACCATGGTCCCCATTGCAATCGGAGCTATGCTTTTAGGACCCGCAGAAGGCGCTGTCCTTGGTTTCATATACGGTCTTACCAGCCTTTATGATGCAATGACCGGAGCATCCGCCATGACCGGTTTCTTTTTCCAGATAAGCCCTGTACATACTATTATTCTCTGCGTTGTTATGCGTACGCTGGTAGGTCTTCTTACCGGTCTTTGCTTCAAGGCACTCAAGAAGATCGATAAAAAGAAGATTTGGTGCTACTACGCAGGCGGACTTATGGCGCCCATGTTTAACACAATCCTTTTCATGGGATACATCGTACTCGTATTCTACAAGACCGAGTTTATACAGAATCTTGTAGCTAAAGTCGGAGCTGCCAATCCTTTTATGTTCATTATCCTGGTCGTAGGAATCCAGGGAATGATCGAATGGCTCACCGGACTTGTTGCAGGCGGTACCGTTGCCAAGGCTGTAGCTCACGCACTTAAGAGAGATAACTGATAACCCCTTAACCGCATGGGAGGTATAGTATGATCCTGGCTATTGATGTAGGAAATACCAACATTGTTCTCGGAGGCGTCGAGAACGGCAAAGAAATATTTTCGGCAAGACTTGCCAGTGACAAAAACAAAACAGAAGACCAGTATGCCCTCGACATCAAAGGCATACTGGATATGAATCATGTTGAAGTTAATGATATTGAAGGCGGAATAATCTCTTCCGTCGTTCCCTATCTTCAGAGCGTACTTCCCAAAGCGGTCAGGAAGCTTGCGGGCATCGATATCATGGTTGTAGGTCCCGGATTAAAAACAGGACTGGACATCCGTACCGACAATCCCGGTGCAGTAGGAAGCGACCTTATCGTGGGCGCTGTTGCCGCACGTGCCAAGTACAAGCCCCCCATTGCGATAGTTGATATGGGAACCGCAACAACCATGTCGGTCATCGACGAAAACGGAAGCTACCGTGGAGGAATGATCATTCCCGGTCTCTGGGTTTCACTTAATGCACTGTCCGCCCAGACCGCACAGCTTCCAAATATCGATCTTACCGGCAAAGCCAAAGTCATCGGAACAAACACCGTCGACTCCATGCGTGCAGGTTCACTCATAGGTTGTGCGGCAATGCTTGACGGAATAATAGACAGAGTAGAGGAAGAACTGGGAAGTCCCGTCACCGCAGTTCTTACCGGTGGAGTAAGTCCTCTTGTTGCTCCTTACTGCAAAAGAGATTTCAAGCTCGAGCCGGATATACTGATTCAGGGACTTGAGCTTCTATATAATAAGAATAAATAAAGCCACAAAGGGGACGCTTCTGTTTTGACACCTGGTCCCAAAACAGAAGCGTCCCCACTGTCATCACTGTCATTCGTCAAGATCAAAGTCCGAATCTAAAACATCCTATAACCGGAATTCCCTTATTGAAACATCCTGACTCTGCAACACTGTTCAAACAAAAAATCATTTTCAATCCCCTTTCTATAAACCATATACTTTCTTTAATGAAGTAAACTTTTTATCCAGATTACTGTAACTGAGGTCACATATATCTGAATTTTTATATATACTTCCCGTGCTCAGATAACTTCTTGCGCGGCATCCGCCTCCGCACAGATAAGCATACTTACACGATTTACAACTCTCCAGTGAATTGATATCCAGATTCAAAAATGGATTTGTATCGGAATAAATAATATCCTTAAGCTTCTTATCCAGAAGATTTCCCAATTTCAGTTCATCTACATGAAGCATGTGGCAGGGAAAAACCGTTCCGTCAGCGGCGATGCTTACCATCATCTTACCGGCAGCACATCTGGATTTACATGAAAGGCCTTCACTTTCCATTGCAGAATCCGTTATCACCGCTTTATTGTGATTCACATACTCTTTGACTATCTCGAAGTCCTCATCCGTCAGTATGTAATCTTTAAATGCTTCATCATCCGGAGAAGTAGTCAGCATGCTGAAATTATGGGTCACTCCAAGATCCTCAGCCATCTGTCTGTATTCATACAGATAATTTGCATTTTTATGATGGAGCGTAAATATCAGATTTACGACCGCTCCTTCTTCTTTCAGCATCCTGACAGTTTCAAGAACCTTCGGCATGGTTCCTTCATCCCTTATAAAGCTTACCCTTTCATTATATCCGTCAACCGATACGCTGATACGGTCTATATAAGGAAGAGCCTTCTTATATCTGTCATGAGGCATGGTGCCGTTGGTGATGATCTTGGTATACATACCCAAGTCTTTGGCATATTTACATATCTGATCAATATCTTCCCTCAGGAAAGGTTCACCTCCCGAGATCACTATGACCTCAAGTCCGTTTTCCGCCAGTTCATCCAGTTCCCGGCAGATCTGTTCCAATGTAAGATCCTTCTTGCAGTTTCTTCCGTCCACATACGAGTAACATCCGACGCAATGGAAATTGCATCTGTCGGTAACGTGAAAATATGCCGACACAAGTTTGTTTTCTTTTTCCCCGTCACTGCTGAAAAACCTTCCGTCCCTGAACGCATAATACAGGGGCTGGATATTTTCAGCGACTTCAGGATTTTTTCCGTCCATTATCTCCTGAACGAATTTCGATCCGTTGTCATCAAGTCCGATAAGGGAACCTGTACGATTATTACCGATCATTCTGATCCCATCGATTTCAAATCTGATGATATCGGAATGAAACTTTTCCTTTGCTTCCATTTATGTACCTCCCAACGATTACGTTGGTCGTATACTATCATATATAATCTGATGATTTTTTCTTACTGTAATTATTTGTCGCTTTCAATGTAATTATCAATGTACAACAAAATATTTACGGTAAAGACAGCTCCATCATCCGACACATCGAATGTTCCGTTATATTTTTCAACAGTGTTTTTTACTATATCCAATCCAAGTCCGTGCCAGAATGAGTCCTTGCTGTATTTTACAGGTTTCCCGATGTAAGGATTCGATACCTGTATCACCAGTGCATTGGCATTATAGAACATAAACCATTTGATCACCCGGTCTTCGATGTTATCATTTCTGAGTGCATTAATGGAATTATCAAGAAGATTTCCGAATATCTTGATGCTGTCCTGATATGAGATGGGAATCATGGAAGGGATATTGATATCCTTCTTCACCTCGATACCCAGCTGTTCAGCAAGTGAAAACTTTATGTTCAAAACCGTATCGATCGCATCATTTCCGGTAGACACTACTCTGTTCAACCTGTATTGTTCCTTCAGCAGTTCACCCAGATAATCCTTGGCCTTCCCGTATTCTTCATCATCTATCATGCTCGAAACAACCTGCAGATTATTTTGCATATCATGCTTGATCTTCCTGAGAACATTCTGGTTATCCGAAAGAGTCTCATAATACTGACGCTGCCACATTATAAGCTTCTCATATTCCTCTTTCTGCTTTTTGGTCTCATAAGAGGAACTTATAATATCGTACAGATAGAACACCACAACATTCATATACAGGATCAGCAATGCGATCGGAAGGAGAAGTTTCATTTCTCTCTGACGCGAGATCTCATACATCTGCTCGCTTATAAGGACCATGCATGGCATGGAGATAAAACTGATCAGGGGAACGGATACAAGAATAAGCAATAGTCTTATATCTATGCTTCTTCCCTTAATGGTCTGGTATCTTGCTACGATCTCAAGAGTGATATAGAAAACAAGATGAGGAATAAAGAATGAATATATCGTATTGGACGAACAGTAATTGATCAGATACATCAGCGTTTGTGAAAATCCGGCAAACGCAAGAAGAAGCAGTGCATATACCGCCTTATTCCTCCCGGACCCTTTATATGCCGGGAGATATATGCAAGTCCAAATGGACAGAGAAACCAGATTGCAATAAGGCAATTCCGGCACTATGAACAGAGTAAACAGACAAGTGAATATCACGACCGATGCAATGATAAACACATTTCTTTTCTTGCCGGTCTCCAATAGTCTGCCAAAATAGTGAAGTATTACAACAACATCAAATAAATTGATAAGCAAAGAGATCATAATCCCATTCTCCACTTAAGATATCTCATATGCTCAAGTTTTACGCTTCTTTGATACTTCCTGCTTATCGGCAGGTGCGCACCGTTATTGAGTACTATTTCGTCCGTATAAATAGCCTTAACATAATCCATGTTCACTATAAAAGAAACATGAATTCTTACAAACCAGCTGTTGTCCACCATTTTTTCGATATCTGACATTTTGGAATAGAAAGAATATGTCTCCTCCGGAAGATAAACATTCACCTTACGTTTATCCCCTTCGAAATACATTATGTCTTCACAACAAAGCTGTATCTTGGCCTTATCAACAGAAATGAATATATACCTCTTACTGGTATATATATAATTCACGGCAGCATGAATGACATTTTCAAGTTTTTCACGGTCTACGGGTTTATTAATAAAACGGAACGGCTGAACTTCAAATGAACTGAACACATAATCCGAATAAGCCGTAACAAAGATGATGATAGCTCTTTTATCTATCTCTCTTATCTGTTTGGCTGTTTCGAGTCCGTTGATCCCGGGCATTTCAATGTCCAGCAAATAGATCTGATAGAAGTTTTCTTTACTGTCGGAAATATAACGGAGCAGACTCTCACCGTTCTCAAAGCATTCAACTTCTGTTTCTCTGAGCTTCAAGCCGTCTACCACGTCTTCGAGGAGAGCAAGGTTCTCTTTACTGTCGTCACAAATGGCAATTCTCATACTACAATCACTCCATATGATCCAGCAAATCCCCTCAATTTCTGATTATATCATGCCGGCCTCCGCTTCTCTATCAGAATATTTATTTTTTTCTCTTAAGCATATATCCCGGAACAATCCGTTTTTCCCCATAAGGCTATCGTATGTCCCGGCCTCTACTATCTTTCCTCCCGCCATTACAAGTATCTTGTCAAAACCTGCCAGAAACGCCCCTATCCGGTGTGTTACCACGATGCAGGTTTTGTCGCAGCCCAGCATTATATCCCTTATCCGGTCTCCCGTCTCAACATCAAGGGCAGAATCCGGTTCATCCGCCATAAGCACGGTTGAGCCCTTAAGCATCTCTCTCAGAAAAGCTATTCTTTGCCTCTCTCCGCCGGACAGTTCACCGGTTTTATTTTCACCGTCATCCTTAACCAGTCTGAGAGTATCCAAAGAAGCTGCCAGTTCCAAATAAGTCTCATCGGACTCGTGTTTTCCCGACATAAAGATATTTTCTGCGATCGTATCCTTGAAAAGGAAAACCTGCTGAGGAAGATAGGATACATTTTTCCAAAAACCCGTATCTTTGATCTTCTTCCGTTCTGTTCCGTCGATGTTTATTTTTCCTTTATAAGAATGAATGTCGTTCACACCCGCAAGAACTTTCAGAAGCGTACTCTTCCCGCTTCCGTTCTCGCCGACTATTGCATATTTCTTACCTTTTTCAAACTCACAGTTGATATCATTCAATATCAAAGGAGCTTTATCCGAATATCCGAAATACAAGTGTTCGACCCTGATCTTGTCGTTCAGGTTAAAATCCTCATCTCCGTCATTTCTTCCCGCGGATACAAACTCCGCGTATTTATCCGCTATAGGCTTGGCTGCTTTGATATTACCGAGTGCCGTCATAACTCCCATCAAAGGTCCTTCCACATTAAACAGCAGTTGAATAAGAGCTATCAATTCGCCAACGGTTATCACTTCTCTTATAACGGATTGCCCGCCCCATATGAAGATCATCAGTGTAAATACAGTTGTAATCAATATAAGAGCAGACTGAAAGACTGCCATTACAAGAGAGTATTTCATCTTGGCGTTTTCATTGTCTCCCGCAGCTGCTTCGCATTCGTAAATCCCCTTATCCTCCGCAGAGAAAGTTCGAAGTGTTATAAATCCGTCCAACATCTCGTCGAACTTTTCCATAGATCTCGAATTTGTTCGTGTAAGGAGAGTATTCAGTTTCTTTACGGTCTTTCCGAACAGAAGCGGAATAATGACGGAGACTAACGCAAGCAGCACTACCAATACAACAAAATCAATATTGATCACCATTATTGCCACGGTAGACATGATCATCAAAACCAGCTTTTCCGCCAGTTCAAATTTACCGGACAATATCTTCTGTTCATATATATTCAGATCATGAAACAGAAATGACTGATATTCACTCTTATCCCGTTTCATAAAAAAGCTTACATCATAATTAAATATACTTTTGATAAAACTTGATTTAAGCCTCATCATCTCAGCCTTAATGTATCCGGTTTTTCCTTTTATATATATATAATGTCCTGATGCCTGTATGATCACCACAAACACAGCCAAAAGAATATACCGGCCAAATGCGGTATATTCTTTATCGATAAGACTGTCGGTAATCAGTTTAAAACACCATGAAAATAATATTACCGATATGTTGTATATCAGCATGGATATTAATGCTATTATCAAGCGAGACCATTTCTTCATATCTTAAGTTCAATTTAAAACAGATGTTGTTATCAGATTGTTGGCTAAATGAAGAGTGACCGGGAGCCAAAGTGTTTCATTTCTCGCATATATAAGTCCCAGGATAATTCCCATGGGAAATCTGTATGAAAGATTTACATAGAATGAGTCACTGGAATGAAATACAAACGCAAAGACTGCCGCGCATAAAATGACCACAAATACTTTTTGGTCCGTTATCCGTTTTCCGAGATAAAAGAGCACGCCCTTGCTAAAGAATTCTTCAGCAAAAGCTATTCCCAGATTTTGAAGAAGTACGCTCACAAACAGTGCAGCGCTAAACATAGGCCGATTCATCATCAGCCATATAAGTACAGCTGCCATGATAAGCATGGCTATTGCCGGTTCATATCTCCTCGGTTTTTTTATCCCCAAATCCGAAATCGGTACGGAGTACGCCTTTCTCAGGATCAGATACGGTATAATGCAAAAACCCGACAACATACTTGCCCATGTCACAAGGACTCCTGCCAGTCCGGAACGTGAAAAACTCGTTATATTAAATAATTTGCTGAAAGCCAGTCCGCACAGAAGTACCGCAACCGCTCCCAAAAAAGTTATTCCCGCAAAAACGGACAGATTTTTTACCTTATTCTTCATCATCAAAATTCTTTTCTGTCAAATGACTTCAAACCCCATACCGTAAGAAGCACGAAATATATAATCGAGACAAGCACCTGTCCCATGACTGTTTTCAACACGAATCCCGGTTCCATGATAACTACATCCGTTGTTTCAAGTACGTCATATGCCAGAGTGTAAATGTAACTCATGGGATTCACGTATTTGATAAATGTATAGGTAAGCACATGATTACATACAACCGTCAGCCCGAAAGCTGCAACAATAGCCATAAGAGGTTTCAGTTTTATCCCCACAAACAATGCGAATTGAGGCATCAGGAAATACGTGAACAGAAATACCATAAGGCCCATTCCCAGAAGTGCGCCTACGTTATTTCCCGTAAGAGTACCCGATACGAACTTACTGCCGCTAGATACGATCCACGCATATACGCCCAGAAGCACGAGCACCGTAAACAGGAAAAATATTACCGATATAATGATCAGCGAAATACTTTTAGCCAGGTACAGCTTCTTTCTGTTTCTAACCCTGACAGTGAAGAGGGATATGCTGCCGTTATCGATCTCACTGGAAAGCATCTGGGTTCCTATAAATGCACAGACAACAGGTCCTATGAACAAAACCGTAGATGTGAGAAGCTGAACCACAAGCCAAAGCAGTGCATTTTGATTCTCCGTTCCTTTAAAGCTCTCATCGCGCATTCCCACTGCATATATAAATGTCATCGCCACAATTGCAAAAACAGCAAATATGTCGCGACGTCTCAGAAATTTCATCAGTTCTATTTTTATAATTTGCCAAATTGATATTTTCATGATCAGCCATCCTTAAATAAGTCATATAATGATGATTTTCGGATATCCAGATTGATGATCTTTACACCGGAGGATTTCAAAGTAAGCAGAACCTCCATAAACTCATCCTGATCCTCGGTTTCCAATTTCTCCGTTTTGTTTTCATCATTCGATGAAACATATTCGGCAATATAAGTCTTGGTGTATTCCATCACACCGTCGAATTTCTTCTCCCCGCCGTCGATGAGAACTATGCGGTCACAGATCTCTTCGACATCCTCAAGATCATGGCTGGAAAAAAGTATTCCAACCTTTTCTTCTCTCGCTTTTTGGATGATGATTTTTTTGAATATTTCTTTTCCGATCGGATCCAAACCGACAAAGGGCTCATCAAGTATCAAAAACTGGGGTTTATTCAACAAAGCCTGTGCCAATCCGAGACGTTGCTTCATTCCGAATGAATAGGCTCTGGTTTTTTCTCTTGTTTTATTTTTAAGACCTACTTCAGTCAGCAGTTCATCTATATTCTCCTCGTCGTCATATATACCGGTTATTTTAAGGAGAATATCCAGATTATCATGTGCATTCAAATACGGTATAAATGTCGGTTCTATCAATATTCCAAATTCATTCAGACGATTTTCACTCTTAAGAAGTGTTTCACCTTTATACAAAATATCTCCGCTCGTGGGATATATATAACCCGCGATACTGTTTAACAGAGTGGTTTTACCCGCTCCATTCTTGCCCAAAAGAGCAACAATTTCTCCGGCATTCACAGAGAAATTTAATCCTTTAAGGGCCTCAAATTCCCCGTATTTCTTTTTCAAATTCTTAATCTCAAGCAAAGACATACATGTCTTTCTCCTCTTCATATAATCAATCAGTGGGATAGCATCCGTTTCCTCGACACTATCCCACTCAGAAGTTATTGCTTAGTCATCACCTACAACGATGCATCCGACGATGGGTAATCCAAACTGGAAACATCCGGTAGCTGCACTATTAAGATTAAACAGCATAGTTTTTTCCTCCTTATAAAATTTTTGGTCGGTTAACCTGTTCAGCGCCTTTTCTCGAGCCGGCCTTGTGAGGTTATGTTATCATCACTATGCTTACTTTTATCCCATATGTAATTATCAGTACATTTCAATGTAAAATATGACAGTGGGGACGTACCCCTTTGTCAGGAAGGTCCTCCTGACAAAGGGGTACGTCCCCACTGTCATCACTTAATGATCTCAATCAAACGTAAATCTGTCGAACACGAACGTCTCTTCAGTATCTTCCGAGCAGAACTCGAAATATACCGCGTGCTTTCCGATAACTCCGGTTGAAAGCGCTGCACTCTTTACCGTATCATTTCCGTCCAGATCGATTTCGGAAATTACTCTTCCTTTATAAGAATCTATACGGACTTTGATCTTTCCTTTCTTTTTATCCTCAAGAACTACCGTAACAGTTTGGGCGGGATTACTTCCAAACTGTAAATATCTGAATCCAACCGTTGTTCCGCCCGTGATGTTTTCGATGGGAGCGGAGATGTTATCATCCTGTTCGTAAACCGGACGTATGTTGGCATTTTTTCTGCTTCCGAACAGATGACATGCATAGCCTGCGGAGATCCACTTATACGCATCAAGTCCGTTTACATGCGGTCCCTGCGACGTCATCTCTACAGGTTTCGACGAAACAGGTTCACCGTTCAGATACTTAATATCTCCGATGTATAACCTTCCGTCACTTCCCAGGGCAACATCAATGGGCTCCAGCATTGCCTGCCTTGAATACTCATTCACACCGGTCTGGCGATGATAAAAAACATACCACTTTCCGTTTATTTCCATTATGGAGCCGTGATTGTTTCCCCATCTGTAAGTCATTGTCCCGAGACCTTCGCTGTCATGAAGGATCTCTCCTCCGTTGAAGCTGAAGTCTCCTCCGTCGTGGAAAGGTCCGAAAGGGGTATCGCTTATACGGTAGGATAAAAATCCGTTGCAGGGCTCGAATACTCCCAGCTCGGGAACAGGAACATCGTAACGCTTCGAATAGATATATACATATTTGCCAAGTACTTTTCTGGGACTTGATGCTTCAAAGAAAGCATCTATCAGATTGATATGTCCGTCATCCACAGGATTCCATGGACAAATAGAATGTCCGAGGGGATTTTCTACGAGAGTTCCTTCCTTAATAGTTGCCATGTCATCTTCCATCTCGGCAATATAACAGGGTGCGGCACATCCGCCCCAGTACGCATATACCCTGCCGTCATCATCTACCAGAACTCCGGGATCGAATCCAAGTTTTGTTTCTACCGGATTTTCAAAAGGTCCCCAGGGATTCTTTGAAGATGCAACCACAACCAGGCTTCCGCATCTTTCAGCGGCATACAGATAATATGTATCCCCCTTCTTGACCACATCGGGTGCATAGAGGATTGAATCATAGTGAGTCTCATAGGAGACACCATGATATTTCCATTCGGTCAGGTCATCCACCGGAGCAGACCATACGACATAGTTTCTTCCGCAATACTTGTCTCTTTCGATATCGTGGGATCCGTATATGTATACCCTCTTCTCACCGTTATGTTCAAACACTCTGGGTTCCCCGTCAGGTATATGCTCCCATAAAGGCAGATAAGGATTGGCCCCTTTTATAAATTCCTTATTACTGTTTGCTAACATAGATAATCCCTCGCTTTCATATCTTTATTGATTATAACACGAGGTGACAGTGGGGACGCTTCAATTTTGTCACCCGGTGACAAAATTGA
>JAGCUO010000096.1 GCA_017962825.1 Lachnospiraceae bacterium
AATGAAGCGTCCCCACTGTCACCTAAAAATTCATTTACAAAGAGAGCAGATTTTTTCTACAACCTGATCTATGGTCATGTCCGATGTATCTACAAGGATGGCATCATCTGCCTGCTTAAGAGGAGAGATCTCGCGGGTCATATCACGATGATCTCTTTCTTCGATATCCCTCTTGATCTCTTCGAAATTTGCAGCTTCACCCTTCTCCTGAAGTTCCTTAACACGGCGGGTAGCACGCACTTCCGATGAAGCGGTAAGATAGATCTTAACATCCGCATCGGGCATTACAACGGTACCGATATCACGGCCGTCCATGATAACGCCTCCTCGCTCGGCAAGCCCCCTCTGAAGTGAGAAGATCTGAGCTCTGACTTCGGGAACGGGACTGGTAACGGATGCCGTATTACCTACAGCTTCTTCACGAAGCCTTCCGGTAACATTGGTTCCGTTCAGATATACATTCTGGATCCCGTCTTCGTATTTAATATCAACATTAGCACCCTTGCACTTTTCCGCAACGGCTGCTTTGTCATTTACATCGATTCCGCTATCAAGCAGATAAATCGCAACTGCCCTGTACATCGCACCGGTGTCCACATAGACAAGTCCCAGCTTCTTGGCAACAAGTTTAGCTATAGTACTTTTTCCTGCTCCTGCAGGTCCGTCGATTGCTACATTCATGATAATTCTCCGTTTTCAGTTAAATATTCTCTGCATGATCTTCCGGCTAAAAAGCCGGTGGACCAGGCAATCTGAAGGTTAAATCCTCCGGTCAGTGCATCAAGGTCAAGCGCCTCTCCAGCAAAAAACAAACCGTCGCATAATTTCGACATCATTGTTTTGGGAGACACTTCCTTAACACTGATACCTCCCTTAGTTATGATAGCTTCTTCAAATCCTCTGGTACCCGTTACATGTATTTCCAGATCTTTGAGGAGATGAACAAGTTTCTTACGTTCTTCCTTTTTAATATCTCCGCACTTTTTATGCTCTTCAATTCCCGACATTCTTGCGATAACCGAAATCATCTTAGTGGGAAGAAGTGAAGGAAGCATGTTGATGAAATGCTTCTCATGATTATCCGATATTTCCCTGAGAATCCTCTCATCCAAAACATCTTCCGATAATGCGGGTTTTAAGTCAAGATGAATGGTAACATCATCCGATTTTTTCTTATAATAATACGAACTTGCGGAAAGGATCATGGGACCGGTGATACCGAAATGAGTAAACATCATCTCACCGAAGTCTTCATATATCAGCTTTCCTGCGCTGTACATCTTAAGTCCCGTATTCTTAAGTGAAAGGCCCTGAAGATCCTTGCACCATCCGTCCGAAGTAACAAGTGGAACAAGTGAGGGCTTAAGATCCGTTACGGTGTGTCCGAAGCCCTTCGCAAATTCAAACCCGTCTCCCGTTGAACCGGTAGCGGCATAGGATACTCCGCCGGTTGCAACTATTACTGCATCCGCATTTTCTTTTTTCCCGTTGGAAAAGAAAACATCGAAACCCCTGCCGGACTTTTCGATACTTTTAACTTCACTTCGGAGCCTCACATCCACATCCGCTTTGTCCAGCATATTTGATAATGCTTTGATAACATCTGAAGAATGGTCACTAACGGGGAACATTCTCCCGCCCCGTTCTTCTTTTACTTTACATCCTTCATTTTCGATATCGCGGATAATGTCGGTGTTATCATAAGCTTCAAGCGCGCTGTACATAAACTTCGGATTGGTCATTATATTTTTCATGATGACCGAAGTGTCCGCGGAATTGGTGATGTTACATCTTCCCTTTCCGGTAATGAACAGTTTCTTTCCAAGCTTTTCATTTTTTTCCAGGAGAATAACTTTTGTATTATCTCCCGATGCGGAAACGGCGGCCAGCATTCCTGCAGGACCGCCCCCTATTACTATTATTTTATTCATCTCCGGATTCTCCGCCCTGTTTTCTCAAAGAGTAATTGAGAATGGGATCATCATCGATAAAGTCGATCTCATCATTGAGATATACCTGATAATCATTCCATACGGATTCCAGCATCTTAAGATTCTTTCTGATCTGCTCGGGTGCTTTGATGCAAAGAGCAACAACTATCGCGTTAATAACAGAAAGAGGTGCTACAAGAGAATCGACGATGGAAACCATGTCCGAACGCGCATAAAGGTTACAGGTCGAATAAAGAGTCATGGGCGAATGTGCCGAATCGGTAATTGCTATGACCGATGCTCTTCTGTCATTGGCAAATTCCATAGCCTTAAGAGTTCTCATGGAATATCTGGGAAAGCTTATTCCGACAAACGCATCTTCTTCATTGATCCTGATCATCTGCTCAAAGGTCTCGGTAACAGATGTGGTATTTAAAAGTACACATCCCGGGCGGACCATATTGAGATAAAAATGCAGGAATGCCGCAAGGGGTTCGTTGGAACGAAGGCCCATGATATATACGTTTCTAGCTCTGAGAAGAATATCTACTGTCAGATCGAAGGCACTGGGATTAAGAGTCTTGATCGTGTCCTTGATCTTCTCCATATCGGCATTAAGAACACTGGTAAGAATCTCCGACTGAGAAGATCTTCCGTACTTCTCATCGATCTTCTGAACGGATGAGAGTTTATTCTTAACACACTCAACAAGAGCCTTTTGAAATTCCGGATATCCGTCATAACCGAGAGCAGATGCGAATCTTACAATGGTAGATTCCGACACTCCGGTTTCTTTGCCAAGTTCAGCCGCGGTCATGAATACCGCGGTCTCATATTCGTTCTGTATATAAAATGCAATTTTTTTCTGGCTCTTACTCATACGGGGGATCATGTCTTTGATCCTTATGAGTACATCACCTTTTAATTCCATAGATAATATCCTTTTGAGTGACAATGGGGACGTACCACGGTGTCAGGTGATCTTCCTGACAGCGGGGGTACGTCCCCATTGTCACCGACTTATACTAAGAATGAATTATATGCTTTCTCGAGAAGAGACATGGTCTCTTCATCGGTAAGATCATAATCACCTGAAAGAGTCATACATGCCGCACCGTGTATGAAGATCCACATCTTCATGAACATGCTGCCGGGATCGCTGCATCCCATTTCCTTGGCCATGTTGATCTCTGCAACAACATTTCCTTCCGCTCCGTTTAAGAGTTCATACATTGAAATCCTGCCGGGCTTAGCATCAACAAAAAGAAGTCTGAAAAGATTTTTTTCTTTTCTCGCAAAGGCTATATAAGCCATTCCCAGATTGGTGAAGGGAACCTTACCTACGCGATCGAATGCCGCATAATAATCTCTGAAGAACTGTACCGACTTATCATAAACTGCAGCCTGAAGTTCCGACATATTCTTGTAAACCCTGAAGATGGGCTGTGTGGAACAACCTGCTTTTTCTGCGACGTGACGCGCGGTGATGGAGTCTGCACCGAGCTCCCTTGTCATTTCAAATGCTACTGAGAGGATCCGGTCGATGGTTATACTTTCTTTACGTGCCATGTAGATTCTTTCCTAACTTTGATTTACAGATTATCTTGAAGTATCGCCACAGAAAAGTGACGAATGTTATTTTACCATAAAAGGCTACTAAGTCAAGGTTTCACGCAATGTTTTTCAAACATGTTCTTACAAAATAAAACCCCGGGCTTTATCTGCCCGGGGTGTGATAGGTTCCGGTCATCAAACAGGATAAGCCTTATTGTCCTTATCAGCAATCTTTACGTCTACACCGGTCTCCTGGGCCTGACGATATTTGAAGAAGTCGGTAGCAACCTGAGGGAACAGTGCGTATGAAAGCACGTCCTCATCCTGCTTCTTCCACTCTTTCATCTCTGCCTCAATGGAAGCAAGTTCGGGCTCGGTATGTCCTGTAGCCTCTGCACTTCTTGCAGTCGAACGCTTCTCGCCGGGGATAACCTTGTCAATGACTTCCTGATTCATGGGCTTAACGGTCTGACCGTAATTACCGCGAAGGAGATCCTTGAACTCACCGGTAGCCATCTTATAACGCTCGCCCATAAGGACGTTGAAGATAGCCTGGGTTCCGACGATCTGTGATGAAGGTGTAACAAGAGGAGGCTCACCGCAGTCTTTACGTACACGGGGAATCTCTTCAAGAACGTCTCTGTAACGATTCTCAGCCTTCTGCTCCTTGAGCTGGCTGACCATGTTGGAAAGCATTCCGCCGGGAACCTGATAAAGAAGGGTCTTAATGTTAACACCGAGAACCTTGGTGTTCATGAGGCCGCTCTTAATGCACTCGTCTCTGTAGGGTGCAAAGTAATCTGCAATTTCTGCAAGGAGATTCTGGTCGTAACCGGTGTCATAGGGAGTTCCCTTGAAGGTCTCAACCATAACCTCGGTAGCGGGCTGTGATGTTCCGAGTGCAAAAGGAGAAATAGCGCAGTCGATAACGTCAACACCTGCTTCTACAGCCTTGAGGTAAGTCATACTTGCAACACCGGAGGTGTAGTGAGTATGAAGCTGGATAGGAAGCTTGGTCTGCTCCTTCATAGCCTTAATAAGCTCTGCAGCCTTATAAGGAAGGAGAAGTCCTGCCATGTCCTTGATACAGATGGAATCTGCTCCCATCTCTTCGATCTTCTTAGCCATGTCTGCCCAGTACTCAAGAGTATAGGCATCACCGAGAGTATAGGAAAGAGCGATCTGAGCATGTCCTCTTCCCTCACGCTTTTTGATCTCGTTGGTGGCATTAACTGCTTCCTGAAGGTTTCTCAGGTCATTAAGGCAGTCGAAGATTCTGATGATATCGATTCCGTTTGCGATGGACTTTTCTACGAAAGCATCAACAACGTCATCCGCATAAGGTCTGTAACCGAGGATGTTCTGTCCTCTGAAGAGCATCTGAAGCTTGGTGTTCTTAAATCCGTCACGAAGCTTTCTGAGTCTGTCCCAGGGATCTTCCTTGAGGAATCTGAGTGATGCATCAAATGTAGCGCCGCCCCAGCACTCAACTGCATGGTATCCGACCTTGTCCATCTTCTCAACAATGGGAAGCATGATCTCGGTAGGCATTCTGGTAGCGATAAGGGACTGATGAGCGTCTCTTAAGACGGTCTCCATAATCCCGACGGGTTTTTTAGTTATTTCAGCCATTTTCTTATCCTTTCAAATTAATCAAAATACCCCGAACATTGCCATGAAAGTACCTGCACAAACCGCAGTACCGATAACTCCGGCAACGTTGGGTCCCATTGCATGCATGAGAAGGAAGTTGGTGGGATCCTCTTCGGAACCTACCTGCTGTGATACTCTGGCTGCCATGGGAACAGCGGAAACTCCGGCCGATCCGATAAGGGGATTAACCTGACCTTTTGTAAAGAAGCACATGATCTTACCGAACATGACACCGGCAAATGTACCGAATGCGAATGCGACAAGACCGAGAACAACTATCTTAATAGTGCTCCAGTTAAGAAACGCTTCTGCTGAAGTCGTTGCTCCTACGCTCGTTCCGAGGAAGATAACAACGATGTACATCATAGCATTTGAAGCAGTCTCGGTGAGCTGACGAACAACGCCGCTCTCCTTAAAGAGGTTACCCAGCATCAGCATACCGATAAGGGGTGCAGTGGTGGGAAGTACCATACAAACAACGATGGTGATGATGATGGGGAAGAGAATCTTCTCCGTCTTTGATACAGGTCTGAGCTGACCCATCTTGATCGCTCTTTCTTTCTTGGTAGTGAAAAGCTTCATGATGGGAGGCTGAATAATGGGCACAAGGCTCATGTATGAATATGCTGCAACGGCGATAGGTCCGAGAAGTGCGGTCTGTCCGAGCTTACCTGCAAGGAAGATCGATGTAGGTCCTTCAGCTCCTCCGATGATGGAGATATCAGCTGCAGCCTTATCATTGAATCCCATGGCGATAGCGCCGAAATAAGCTACGAAAATACCGAACTGTGCGGCAGCTCCGAGAAGGAAACTCTTGGGGTTTGCAATAAGAGGACCGAAGTCCGTCTGAGCACCTACACCCATGAAGATGAGTGAAGGCAGGATAGCAAGCTCGTCGAGTTCATAAAAATAGTAAAGGAGTCCGCCTACTCCGTTGGGAGCATCCTCAGTTGAGAGGATAATATCGGGATAGATATTAACAAGCAACATACCGAATGCTATGGGCACAAGGAGAAGGGGTTCTTTTCCCTTGCCGATAGCCAAGTACAGGAAAAAGCAGGCAACCGCGATCATTATATAGTTTCCAATCGTAAGATTGAAAAACGCTGTCTGATGAATGAGGTTACCAAACGTGGTAAATAAATAATCCATCGTTTACTCCTTTGTTCATCAGTTAAGGGTTGCAAGAACTGCGCCTGCATCAACGGAATCACCTGCATTGCAATCGATGCTTGCAACGGTTCCGTCCTGAGGTGCTACACAATTGATCTCCATCTTCATGGATTCGATGACAACAACGGGATCGCCCTTCTTAACGGCATCTCCTACATTCTTAACAGCCTTGAGAACCTTTCCTGCTGCTCCTGCCTCAACCTTAATGGAGCCTGCTCCTGCCGAAGCCTTGGGAGCTGCTGCAGGTGCAGCTGCGGGTGCGGGTGCTGCTGCGGGACGAGCGGGTGCTGCAACTGAAGGAGCTGCGCCGTTTTCTTCTACGGTTACTGCATATGCGGTTCCGTTAACGGTAATGGTATAATTTTTCATTTGATTTTCCTCCGGAAATTATTGTCTCTTGATTTTTCTGATCGAACGAACTACGAAACCGCTCGTATCCGTGGTGCCCTCATATGCAGCTACGGCTGCGGCAATAACCGCAACAAGCTCTGCATCGGTGCTCTCGACAGTCTCGTTCTTGACAATCTGTTCAACAGCTTTGTCGATTCCTTCTTCGGCTTTGTCTTTCTTCTTGAAAGATGCCTTGATCTTACCGAATGCTTCTTTGATAGCTGAAGATACTTTATCAACGATATCGGTGAAAGGCTTAAGAAGGCTGATGATAAATGCAATGATAATGAGCATTGCAAATACGGTAAACATACCGATCGCGGTATTAAGTCCTGCCTTTTCCATCTTTTCAGGCATGGTGTATCTGGTGTTGAACGATCCGCCAACAACCGTATGATCATAACTGTCATTGGTGATAATGATCTGAATATCGGCATATCTATTCTCGCAAGCCGCTACAACATCTACGATGATCTCATTTCCGTCAATAGTGGCAGTTGCGGTACTGTAGTCCACATATACGATCTCTCCGGCCTCTTCAATACCTCTCTCAAAACTTGAGATAGCGGTAGCAAGAACATATCCGTCAGCATCAACGCCATACTTAGTGGCAACATCTACCGAGAGTTCATTGAATGTCAACTCGGTATAAGCCGTTTCGCCTTCGTCGGTATGAGCAAAATCGTTCAGAGCATCGATAACCTTGGTGGTAGCTATCTGGATTGCCTGATCCTTTCTTGCCTGCTCACTAGGGGAAGGCTCATGGATGGGACCGCATGCACAAAGCGTCAAAGCCAGGACTGCCGACAAAAGAACTATCTTAATTTTCTTCATGTATCTGTCCTCGCTTAAATGGATGTGTGCTTCTTGAATATTTCACTTCCGTTCTTGGAATAGAGCATCTCGAAAGCTGCGATAACATACTTGCGGGTATCAGCAGCTGAGATAACCTGATCTACATATCCGCGGCGTGCTGCATCAGCTGCACCGTTCATTCCCGCATCGATATCGGAAGCACTTGCTCCGGTGATCTGAGCCGCAAGCTTGCTCTCCATGATTCCGACCTTAGCAGTTGACCATGCGATAGTCATGTCTGCTCCGAGAGCTTTGGAGTTCATGATATTTGCAGCATTGCCGATAGCGTCTCCGGTAATGACATTAACCTTGGGTACGGTTGATGAAGCAAGTACACCTGCAAGTGATGCAGCGCTTCTTACGATTCTCTTCTCATTGCACTCTGAAGTCTCAAATCCCTTAACATTGGTAAGAGTAAGAACCTGGATGTCAAAAGCATCGCAGAACTTGATAAAGTCAGCTGCCTTGTCACATCCCTTTGCAGTGAGAACATTATCGATCTTAACAGCCTTCTCACCCTCGAACTTGTATCCGTTATTGGCTACAACGCCGGTGAGAACGCCGTCAAGTTTGATAAATGCGGTAACGATTGAAGGCTCGTATGCAGGTCTGATTTCTACATAAGATCCTGCATCGCCGAGATTCTCGATAAGAGCTGCAGCAGATGAAGCATCGGTAACTGCAAGTGCTCTGTTGAGATCATCATTGCAGGTTCCTTCAAGATCATCGTTAGAAGTCTCGTTATTCGAAGGAAGAACTGAAACAAGCTGTCTGACAGCAGCAAAAAGATCTGCCTCGGTAGCACAGAGCTGTGCATTACCGGTAACCTCTGACTGGTATTTTCCGCTTGCTGTATCGTTCTTGGCAGTATAGTTGCCGGTGATGGTGTCGGGAGCATTTACGAAAAGCTTTCCGTCACCTGAGATGAATGTAAAATCAGAAAGTCCGGAGAAAAGTCCGGCACCGCCTCCGCAGTTGCCTACTACGGCTGTAATCTGAGGGATAAGACCTGATGCTTTGGTCATCTTGCCGTAGATGCGGCCAAATGCATAAAGTGCATCACTTCCCTCCTCTAATCTCATACCTGCGCAATCGATGATTCCGATGACGGGCGATCCTGTTCTGATAGCCATGTCATAGAGATTAACGATCTTGCGTGCATGCATTTCGCCGATGCTGCCTCCGAGGACTGATGCATCCTGGCTGTAGACATATACGCATCTTCCTCCGATCGTGCCGTATCCGGTGATGCATCCGTCTGACGCAAGTGCCTTGGGATCGGTATTAAGATCCGTTGATCTTGCGGTTACGAGTGCTCCGATCTCGGCAAAGCTCGAATCGTCAAGAAGCGATGCGATACGCCCGAGCGCTTTTGAAGTACCACTCATGTTGTTTCCTCCGAATTTTATATATTTTGATTTAAAGGAGAAAAATCCGATTTTTCCCCATTTTTTCAATCTTATTCACTATATCATAAGGGGTAATTTTTTGAAAGTGAAATTCAGAGTCAAATCTTGTTATTTTTTATCTGTCCGTGCACAAAAAATTACCATATGACAATGGGGACGTACACCTCTGTCAGGAAGAATCTCCTGACAGAGGTGTACGTCCCCATTGTCATATATAATCATCAGATATCCAGTTTTACGCTTATCTCGGCTTCCGCCTCTTTCTTATACTCCTCCACCTGATCGGGGGTGATCTGAGGCAGGTCGCTTATGGATGTTACACCGAAGCATCTCAGGAAATTCTCGGTAGTTCCGAAAAGAATGGGCTTACCGGGAGCATCCAGTCTTCCGAACTCTTTGATAAGGTCGTACTCAAGGAGCTTGTTTACCGCATGCTCACAGGATACGCCTCGGATCTTCTCGATCTCGATCCTGGTAACGGGCTGTTTGTAAGCAATGATAGAAAGGGTTTCAAGCACGGTATCGGAAAGAGTGAACCTGGGCTTTGACTTGGTGACCTTTATCAGATAGTCGTAGTTATCAGGCTTGGTACAGAGCTGTACGGAATCCTCAAGCTTTACAAGCTGAACTCCGCATGCGGGATTCTCATATTTAACGGTGAGCTCGTCCAGCGCATCGTTTATCTCACCCTCTGTCACTTCCAACACATCGGCAAGTTTCTTGATCTCTACCGAATCGCCGAGAGCAAACAGTATACTTTCTATTGCACTTTCAATCGCAGTTAATTCCATCAGTTTTCGTATCCTTCGCTAACTTCCGCGGCAGCCGCCTCTTCGACGGGCTTGTCCGCCAGATTCGATGTGATCAGAATATCGTCTTCAATGTTTTCCTGAGATACGGTGATATCTCCGCTCTTCATCAGCTCAAGCACGATAAGAAACGTAACTATAAGCTCTGCGCGGCTGCGCTGTTTTTCAAGAAGCTTTCTGAACGAGAAAGTCTTGTGTTCCATCGCGAATGCCTTTACAAAAAGTGTCTTGGCATCCATATCGATCTCATCTTTTTCGATATTGCCGTATCTGCTTCTTATGGGATCGATCCTGTCTTCCTGTCTCATGAGCATTGCTTTGAATATCTCATGAAGCTTGGGAAGAGTCATATCACCGCGAAGCTCATCATAATCGATGGGAGCTTCGTAATCTTTGACCTCATCGGGGAGGATCTTCTTGGTCCTGAATAGAACCTGTGCCGCAGTCATCTGTCTGTCCTTAAGTTCCATGGACAGCTGGCGAGCCATCTTATACTCAAGAAGCTGCTGAACAAGTTCCGCCCTGGGATCCTCGGGCTCTCCTTCCTCATTCTCCTCTACGGGAAGGAGCATCTTGCACTTGATATCCAGAAGAGTCGCAGCCATAACAAGGAACTCGCTGCAGATATCCATGTTCTCTTCCTTCATCTGTTTGATGTACTCAAGGTACTGAGCCGTTATCTCCACGATGGGAATATCGTATATATCTATTTTATTTTTTTCGATCAGATGAAGGAGAAGGTCAAGCGGCCCCTCGAACACCTGAAGCTTAACAGGTATAGCCATAACAGTTTCAGATTATACTCCACCTGTGGGTTTTAAATCAATTACTACAAGTTCCCCGGGGTTAAAGACCCTGACAGGGATCGAATGGGTGCCAAGTCCTCTGGAAATGATGACATGCCGCCCGTTTATGTCAAATCTCCCCGCATCATATTTGGGGAAAAGAGAAAGCTTCGGGGAAAATACCCCTCTCATTATATGAGCGCCCTCTTCTTTCTTTTTATGGGATACGGGAACCGGGATCCTTACGAGTCCTCCGTGGAGATGTCCGCACAAGGTTATATCCGCTCCGTACTCCGCATAAGTTTCCGAATAAACCGGATTATGAGCCAGCAGAATATTGTAGGCTTCCGGGTCCGGCTTTCCCACGGTTTCCTCTATATAAGAAGGTTCCATTGAGGTAGCCTTCATTCTTTTATAATATCTTCTGTCCGCGGAAAAAGAGATCACGTTAAGTCCGGTACCTTCCAATGAAAAAACACCGTTTTCAGTGATGGATATACCTGCACTTTCAAGTGACTTGGTATATTTCTCCCAGGCATCTCCGTAGGTATCCGGATATATCTTAAGTCTCAATTCGTGGTTTCCGTATGCATAAACCAATGGGAAGGATTTGCCCAGTTCCTTGATAAATCTCTCTACTTTACCAGTTTCTTTACCCGGGCGGGCCGTGATCATATCTCCGCCGATAAGTACCAGATGGGGAGACAGCTCTTTGATCTTTTCAAGCAAAAAAGTACCGCCCTCTCCATACATCTTACAGTGAAGATCGCTCAGGAACACTATCCTTACTTCCTTCTTGACCTTCCTGCTTTCGAATTTATATGCAGAGACCGTAAATCTGCTCGTATCAAATACGATTACCCAGATAAAAAATATGATAATGGAGACAATCAGCCATATCAGGATATCCAAGACCTCTCCTTACCGTCTGAGATAAAAAAAGGCCCCCGTTTATTTTCAGGGGCCTCGTCGGAACTTAGTTATACTTGCGCTTTCTTGCAGCTTCAGACTTCTTCTTACGCTTTACGCTGGGCTTCTCATAATGCTCACGCTTACGGATCTCCTGCTGAATGCCTGCCTTTGCGCAGCTTCTCTTGAAGCGGCGAAGAGCGCTGTCAAGTGATTCGTTCTCTTTAACCTGTACTGATGACATTTTCTCTTACCTCCCTTCAGTCCCTTTGTACTGCAGGGTTATTCTAATAATTTATTTTACGCTAAACGCGTACTTTGAAAGTATATATTGGGGAATATCAAAAAGTCAAGGCTTTTTTAATTCCCGAAGGTATTATTGTTGTTATTATCGGAATTCTGAGCATAAACATCACGCCAGTCATTAGTGGTGTTTGCGGCATTCTGGTCACCGTAAAGGGTCTGGGTGTTATATGCGTCATAAGCCGAAGAAGCGTTCTGAGTATCGGTGCTTCCGAAGGGATTGTATGTCTCAAAGGTTGCTCCCTCGGGAACAATGGGAACAAGAAGTTTGTCTCCGTCTGCAATATTCTTGGCTGCCAGCTTCTTGGAAGTGGGATTTACAACAAGCACAGCTACCAGTCCTACGATAAACAGGATCAGTTCAAGTGCAATATCTCCCAAAATCTCTGCTTCAACGATTATCTCAAGTATATCGCTCACATAAGGAATTGCGGTAAAAAGCGAAATCCCGAAATAATCGGTTGCAAGCATGCATCCAAGCAGGTAAACATACAGGAATACACCCACAAGGCTTATCAGGAAATGGCAGATGGTACCACCGGTTCCATAGGGACCTTTGCCAAATTTGAAAGCATATCCGACAGCGAAAGGCATTCCGAAATAAAGAGGATAAATGACGTAACTTGCATGATAACGAATGAGTGCTGTAATGAATACCCATACGATCATACATACAAGCGCTGCCAGAATACCGGTTACAAAATTGCCGTCAAAGCTGTTGAGATTTGTGAGCTGGGATGTCTTCTCTCTCTCATAGCATGCTCTGTGCATCTTGATGGCTGTATTGTTTTTATACAGACCTACGGTATCGCATCCGCTCATGTTGCAGTAAGGGCACTGATCAACGTTGAAATAAGCGGCATTATTGGCAATTATGTCCCTGAACTGCTGATACTGTTCAACAGCCTTAAATGAATTACCGAATGTAAAAGTAATCGAAGTTCCGTTATTTCTGGGTTTAGCCAGCTTAACAGCACTTGCGGCATTCTTAAGAACGTTACATGCAGACTCAGCGGATGTTTTGCTGGATGCAAAGACAGTCGCAATCGCAGTACCGTTACTGTTCCAAACTCTTACGGGAACTCCGGAAACAACATCAATTGCGTTTATTCCGGATGATTTAAGACCATATGAATTAACAATATTTAAATACGCGTTCGCCATCAATTCCCCTCCATTGATAATCAGTTAATTTGTCCTTCAAGCACCTTGGCTGCTTCAGATACAGCCTTATCGATTCCGGACGGATCTTTACCGCCGGCCTGAGCCATGTTAGGTCTTCCGCCACCGCCGCCTCCGACCATGGGAGCAAGAGCTTTGATAAGGTTTCCTGCATGGGCACCTGCCTTAACAGCTCCGTCGGTAGCCATGGCAACGATATTAACCTTGCCGTCGGCCTCGGAAAACAGAACAACTACGCCTTCTCCGATCTTAGCTTTAGTCTGATCTCCGAGATCTCTTAAACCGTTCATATCCACGTCCTTAAGGCCGGTAGCTACAAGTTTAACTCCCTTGATCTCTTTAACCTGATCGGTCACATCTCCGAGAGCATCCTTTGCAGCCTTGCTCTTAAGAGATTCAAGCTCGGAATTAAGAGACTTGATCTCTTCATTCATCTGAGCAATACGATTAGACAACTGCTCAGGAGAAGTCTTGGCAGTCTTGGAAGCCTCCGCAAGAAGCTTAGCCTGCTCTTCATAATATGCGATCACATTAGCTGCCGTAACAGCCTCGATACGTCTTACACCCGCAGCAACTCCGCTCTCAGACAGGATCTTAAAAGATGCGATCTGACCGGTCTTCTGTACATGAGTACCGCCGCAGAGCTCAACAGACCAGTCGCCTACATTTACGACTCTTACGGTATCGCCATACTTTTCTCCGAAGAGTGCCATTGCACCGGTAGCCTTTGCTTCCTCAATGCCCATGACCTTGGTTACAACATCGAGATCCTCAGCGATCTTTTCATTAACGATCTGCTCCACCCTGACGATCTGCTCAGCGGTCATTGCCTGACCGTAGCTGAAGTCAAATCTGGTTCTGGTGCTGTCCTGATATGAACCCTTCTGATGCGCACCGTCTCCCAGGACTTCCTGAAGTGCCTTCTGAAGAAGGTGGGTTGCAGTGTGGTTCTTACAGGTGGCATTTCTGTTCTTTTTGCAAACGGAAAGAGTTACCTTGTCGCCCTTATTAAGAGTTCCCTTAGTAACCTTACCGATATGTCCGATCCTTCCGCCGGGAAGCTTAACAGCTTCTTCAACCGTAAACTCGGCTGTTGCGGTCTTAATGATACCGGTATCACCCTTCTGACCACCCATGGTTGCATAAAAAGGAGTCTTTACGGTTATGACGGTACCTTCCTGACCCTCGGAAATCGAATCAAGAAGTGACTCCTCACCAGCTATTGCAGCTACAGAATCCTCTGCCTCAAGGCAGTCATATCCGATGAACTCACTCTTAAGATTCTCATCAAGCTTATCGTAAACAGCAGGGCTGGTAAGCTTAGCGGAGAAGTTGGCATTTTCTCTGGCCTTAGCCTTCTGCTCTTCCATAGCAGTCTTGAAGCCTGCTTCGTCAACCTGAAGTCCTGCTTCCTCTGCAAGCTCCTGAGTGAGCTCTACGGGGAATCCGAAAGTATCATAGAGATAGAAAGCGTCCTTACCTTCGATCTGCTTAGAACCTGCGCTCTTAGCAGTATCAAGGATCTTCTTAAACTCAGCCATTCCGTTCTCGATGGTAGCTTCGAAACGATTGATCTCTTTCTTAAGCTCACCGAGGATGTAATCCTTGTTCTTAACAAGAAGAGGATATCCTTCGCTGTAGATGTCATCGATATAAATGCTTGCTACGGAAAGGAGCTGGTCTGCATTAAGTCCGAGGCTTCTTCCGTGACGAACCGCACGGCGGATGAGTCTTCTGAGGATATAACCTGCACCGGTATTATCGGGAAGAAGCTTAGCCTCATCACCGATGAGCATTACGCCTGTACGAAGGTGATCTGCTACGATACGCATGGAACGGGTATTCTTATCTTCCGCGTCATACTTATATCCGCTAAGCTCTTCAATCTTTGCGATAACTGATGCAAAAAGTTCGGTCTTATATACATCGTCGAGTCCGTTAAGGAATGCGAAGTTTCTCTCAAGTCCCCACCCGGTATCAACGTTCTTCTGCTTAAGAGGAGTAAGATGTCCGTCGTGATGCTTCTCATACTGCATGAATACGTCGTTACCGACCTCTGTGTATCTTCCGCAGTGGCATCCGGGCTTACAATCAGGTCCGCAGGGAGCTTTGGTATCGTCAATAAAGAACATCTCGGAGTCGGGTCCGCAGGGGCCGTACTCAAGTCCCCACCAGTTATCCTCGGCAGGAAGGAAGAAAATGTTCTCTTTTTTAAATCCGCTCATTTCACGGAACTTGGCACCTTCTTCGTCTCTGGGCGCATTCTCGTCGCCTTCGAATACGGTTGCCGCAAGGTGATCCGCATCAAAACCGAAAACCTGGGTAAGAAGCTCGTAGCTCCACTTGCATCTGTCTTCCTTGAAATAATCTCCAAGGCTCCAGCTTCCCATCATCTCGAAGAAGGTAAGATGGCTCTTATCGCCTACGGAATCGATATCGTTGGTTCTGACACAGCCCTGGATATTGCAGAGTCTGGTTCCCTTAGGATGCTTTTCTCCGAGAAGATAAGGCATCAGGGGCTGCATTCCGGCTACGTTGAACATAACACCTGTAGATCCGTCGGATACAAGTGATACAGCACCGATATCTACATGTCCGCGCTCCTTATAAAAGTTAAGCCATGCATTTCTTAATTCGTTGTAGGTAAATTTTTTCATCTCATTACTCCAATAGCGAGCTATACTGCTCTGCTTTTTTGACTTTAAAGCCAAGATTTTATGACAGGGAAAATGCGGACTCCATAGAAGCGTTCTATGAGGCGACACACATCAATTTTCCGTGTAATTCAGGATTTTGATGTTCTAAATCGCTTTACAAACCTGCTGCATACTCCCGAAGCATCGCAAATTTGAGTTTCTTACTTTTTTGATGCTTTTTTTTCTTCTATTTAGGAACTCAAAGCATCAAAAAACGGAATCCTGCTGTTTTTCGATGCTTTATCTGCCTTAAAGCGATATATTAAGCATCAAATTTGGATACTTTCTCCGTTTCCGATGCTTGATTTGCTTTAATACGATGCAAAAAGCATCAAATTGGAATACTTTCTTTGTTTTCGATGCTTGATCCGCCATAAAGCAAGGCACCGGGCATCAAATTCGGATATTTTCTCTGTTTTCGATGCTTTAACCTGAATGAGTCAGTAAGAAAAGTTCCCACTGACTCATCAAAAAACATCTTAGAACATGAACTTATCAGCGAAGAAGGCATCAAGTTCGTCGATAGCGATACGCTCCTGCTCCATGGTGTCGCGGAAACGTACGGTTACCTTGTTATCGGTCTCGGAATCGAAGTCATAGGTTATGCAGAAAGGAGTACCGATCTCATCCTGACGGCGATATCTCTTTCCGATGTTTCCTCTGTCATCGAATTCACAGTTATATCTCTTGGAAAGCTGAGCATAGATCTTCTCAGCGCCCTCATTAAGCTTCTTGGAAAGGGGAAGGATACCAATCTTAACGGGAGCAAGTGCGGGATGGAAATGAAGCACTGTTCTGATATCGGGAGCTTCCTCGGTTCCGATGTTCTCTTCATCATATGCTGCGCAAAGGAAAGCGAGAACAACACGGTCCGCACCGAGTGAAGGCTCGATAACGTAAGGAAGGTATCTCTCATTAGTCTCATCATCGAAATAGGTAAGATCCTGGCCGGATACTTCCTGATGACGTCCGAGGTCGTAATCGGTTCTGTCAGCGATTCCCCAAAGTTCGCCCCATCCGAAGGGGAAGAGGAATTCGATGTCAGTGGTTCCTTTGGAATAGAAAGCAAGCTCTGCGGGATCGTGATCTCTGAGTCTCATCTCGTCTTCCTTAATTCCGAGAGAAATGAGCCAGTCACGGCAGAAGCCTCTCCAATACTGGAACCACTCAAGGTCTGTTCCGGGCTTGCAGAAGAATTCAAGCTCCATCTGCTCAAACTCTCTGGTACGGAAGGTGAAGTTTCCGGGAGTGATCTCATTACGGAATGACTTACCAACCTGTGCGATACCGAAAGGAACCTTCTTACGGGAGGTTCTCTGAACATTCTTGAAGTTTACGAAAATACCCTGAGCAGTTTCGGGACGAAGATAAACCGTGTTCTTGGCATCCTCGGTTACACCCTGAAATGTCTTGAACATAAGGTTGAACTGTCTGATATCTGTGAAGTTATGCTTTCCGCAGGTAGGGCAGGGAATGGACTTTTCCTTAATAAAATCCATCATCTCCTGCTGTGAGAAAGCATCAATGGGCTTTTCGAGGGTGATCCCGTTTTCTGCACAGAAATCCTCGATAACTTTATCCGCACGGAATCTCTCGTGGCACTCTTTACAGTCCATGAGAGGATCGGAGAATCCTGCAAGGTGGCCTGAAGCAACCCAGGTCTGAGGATTCATGAGGATTGCACAGTCAACGCCTACATTGTGAGGGCTCTCCTGTACAAACTTGGTCCACCAAGCTTTCTTTACGTTGTTCTTAAGTTCAACGCCAAGATTTCCGTAATCCCAGGTATTTGCAAGTCCGCCGTAAATGTCGGATCCGGGATATATAAACCCTCTTCCTTTCGCAAGAGTTACGATCTTTTCCATTGTCTTTTCCATAATCTTCTTCCTTTCAGGGAAAAATTATCCACATACGGATTAAAATTTTATCACAGTAAAGTACTATCTTCAAGGGAATTAAAATATGACGACAGCGGGGACGTTACTGTTATGTCATCAGGCGACAGATGTCACCATATTACAAAACAGCAACGTCCCCGCTGTCATCTATAAAAAAATATTATTTTTCAGGTTCGAACATCATTGTCAGTCCGTTTTCAAAGAAAGCACCATCCATATCTTTGCCATCAAGGTAAAGTAAAAACGTTCCGGTATCATAAATGGTACACTCTCTGGTTTCTCCCTCACCGGTCAGATAAAGAGTAGGATAATCTATAGTATATGTAAGATCATAGGAATATTCCTCTGCATCACCGACAATATCTTCGCTGATGGCCTCAACCATTTCGTCTTTGTATTCCAGATATGTATCTATAAGAGATTCATCAAGTGTATCTCCTTCCATATCCGCAATCAGACCGATGAACTGCAGGTAATTCTCATCAACATCCATCGCCTCGGCAAGATCTTTTCCGAATTGTGCCATGTCAAAACCGAGAACGGCAGACCCTTCCATGTCACTTGAAGGAGTAAATTCAAAATAGAAATTCAAGGAAATATTAAGACCAGCAAAGAATTCTACAACTTCATCAAGCTCATCATCGGGAAAGCCTATAATCTCCCTCCAGACATCCTTGGTAAGTTCCACTTTGCAGACATAACGGTCAGCTTCGGGAAATTCGGTAACAGGCTCAGGAACAGGAGGTGCGGTAACCTTGACGGTTATCTTAACATCATCGCATCCCTTGGCACTTACGGTAATCTTGGTCTTGCCTTCTGAAACAGCGGTAATGGTAATGATCTCATCATCTATATCCGCCTCGGCGATGTCTTCATCTTCTACTTCTATCTTAACCTTGGACAGATCATCGTAGTTTTCGATCTCGACTTCAAACTCTTCACCTGCTTCCAGTTCTACTTTCTTATCCGAAAGCTCGATGACGATTTCTTCTTCATCATCCTCTTCCTCCTGGCGGGAACCCGCATCATTTCCATGCGAGCCGATTGCAGGCAAGGAACATGCGGTAAGCATAAGTGAAAGGCAAAGTGCAAATAATCCGAATTTCTTTCTCATGGTGCCTCCTATCTAAAGAGCAGACAGCACTTCAAGTGACTTAAAATGCTTATCCATAAAACGTTTCTCGTAATCCGTTGTGAGTTTGAACAGCTCATCCTCTGCCGGATCTGTAAGTTTAAAAGTATACAGATGCCTGAGATCGGCATTTTGTATACGGTCAACAGCTGCTATGACCGCCTCGTTAAATACTCTTCCCGCAGGCAGTCCCGGAAATTCTCCGTTTATAACAATGGCCCTGAGTACAAAAATGCATCTTACCAGTCTGTATGAAAAATTGGGGTTATTCAGAGCCAGGAGCGACGCATACAAAAGTCCAAGCATCGCCGTAGTGTCTTCTCCCTCCACGCAGTAATAATCCGCAATCTCCGCAAAATAAGACGCATAAGAGGCAAGCTCTATATCTGTCCTGAATTCCTCGAAATAATTGGAGATATCGGCATCGTTCAGATAATATGCACTCTGCCCGTGACTTAACTTGAATTCACCGAATGCAAAGCTTTCGGAAGATGCGGCAAAGCGCGAGGAAGGTTTCCTCGCGCCTCTCACAAATACATTCAGTTTTCCTTCCGTACCTGTAAGAAGTGTTATGAGTCTGTCATTTTCACCGGCAGGTCTGGATCTCAGCACAATTCCGGTACAGGAAAAAATATCATTCATAACTGTGATTTATCAAAGCCGAAATTCTTCAGGAGTATATCCGAATCTCTCCAGTCCTTTTTAACTTTTACCCAGAGCTTTAAGAATACTTTCGTCTCACAGAGCTCTTCTATCTCGGGACGTGCCTTGGAACCGATCTCTTTTAACTTGCTTCCGCCTTTTCCGATGATCATTCCTTTGTGGGAATCTTTCTCACAGTAGATGGTGGCATCTATGTTATACATATTTCCTTCGTACTTCATTTGGTCTATTGCAACCGCAAGTCCGTGAGGAATCTCTTCGCCCAGACACATAAGGGCTTTTTCCCTGATGATCTCCGCCGCGATCTGCTTTACCGGCTGATCCGTTACGGTATCTTCATCATAGAAAGGTTCACCTTCGGGCAGATACTTAAATACAGTGTCTACAAGATCGTCCACATTCTTATCCTTAAGTGCGGAAATCGGAACGATCTCTTTGAAATCCATATGCGAACTGTAAGAAGAAATGAACTTGAGGAGTTTCTCACGGTCAATGGTGTCGATCTTGTTGATAACAAGAATGATCGGAATATCCAAAGTATTCAGCTTGGTGCATATCAGTTCCTCGGTTTCGGTAAAGATATCCGAAGGCTCCACAAGCCACAGGATAAGATCGGCATCCGCAAATGTACTCCATGCGCTTGAAACCATGTAATCCCCCAGCTTGCTGCGGGATTTATGGATACCGGGAGTATCGAGGAATACGATCTGTCCTCTTTCATCCGTGAACACACCCCTTGCCTTCTTACGTGTTGTCTGAGGTTTGGGAGATGTGATAGCGATCTTTTGGCCTATTATTCTGTTTACAAGAGTGGATTTGCCTACATTGGCTTTGCCTATAACACCGACAAATCCCGATTTCTTATCTGCCATATCTATTCCTTATATGCTGACAATGGGGACGTACACACTTTGTCAGGTGAACCTCCTGACAAAGGTGTACGTCCCCATCGTCAGGTTATTTTTTCTCTGCGGGCTTAGCCTGAGGCTGCGGCTGAGCATTACCGTTTCCGTTTACGGGAGCGGTGCCCGAAAGGTTATTCATAGTATTCTGATATGCCTCGTACTGAGCCTTCTGCTTGGATGCAGCCTTAGCCGCAATTTTAGCTGCTCTCTTTTCGGAATTGAGATAAAGGATCCACTTTACGATACCGAAAATAACAAGGCCCCAGAAGATGAGGTAAATGAAGTGTGATACGAACCATATCGCAAAGTTCTTGAAGAAGTCTGCGATGTCCTCAAGCTGCTCGCTGAATCCGTCCTTCATTTTCTGCCAGGTAGAGGGCTCTTCGTAAACAACGGGAGTATACTCAACAACTTCACTTATATTCAGGTAGATGGTAGCATAATTGACTTTATTGTCAAAGGTGCGAAGCTGGCTCTCCATGCTCTCAATCTGATATCTGACATTGGCAAGTCTGTCTTCGATATAGATCATGTCCTCGATGGACTCCGCATCTCTGAGGAACTCTTCAAGACGGGCTTCCTCATCTCTCAAAGTCTTCTTGTGAGCTTCAAGATCAACATATGTAAGAGTGATATCTTCCACACTCTGACTTCTGTTGGTGATATTTCCCGCATTTCCGATCTGCTTGATAAATTCATCAAGCTTCTGGGCAGGAATTCTTACGGTAAGATCCGCATGTCTTTCAACAACTTCACCGTGATATCGGCTTCCGTTGTATGTATTGATGGATTCAAGATATCCGCCGGCTCCATTTACAAAATTCTCCACATCCGCATAGAGCTGATCGAATTCTTTGGTCTCCACATCAAGATATGAAGTGGTGACCAGTTTTCTGCTTGTATCAACTGCAGCAGGTGAAGATGCACTTGTTCCGGCTGAATCATCCACCTTCATGTCATAATTATCAAAACCGTAATCATATTCCTCTGCCGTTTCCGCTACGGTATACTCGGCGTCGTATGCAGCCTGAGGCGCGGCAGCATAATTTCCCGCAGCACTGTCCGCGCTTCCGCATCCTGCCAGCATTGAAACACTGAGAAGTCCGGCAATTGCAAGTTTTCCGAAAAGGTTCATTTTTTTCATAACATTCCTCCTGCAAAATTAAACAGTTTTACAGCAGATTCTCCACTTTTCCGAAGAGCTTTTCATTTTCACGGATGAGTTTTTCGTTACCGACTACCACAAGCTTGTTATCGGCCATCATCTCTTTGATATACTCCGAAGTCTTTCTGATATCCTCGGGAGTACAATCAAGAACCTCATCCCTGATCTTCTGAAGATCTTCTTCGGTGATTCCCGTCATATATGAGTTAAAGCTCCGGGAACCCTTTGCGGAAGGTGTGAGGGGAAGATCCATATCACTGATGGTTCCGATGATAAGTTTGGTCATCGCCCTCTCATCTGCATCAAAGTTTGAAACAGCCTCTGCTGCCCCTTCATATACATCGACGGTTTTTGTAAGATTCGGGTCACGATATGAAACAAAATATCCTGTTCCTGCGGGAGTAAAGGCATTCATTACGCCGTATGCCCCGCCTTTAACTCTTACGTTCATCCACAGATAATCATATCCGAGGAATACTTTGAGTACCTTGAGTGCGCCGTTATAGGTAAGACCATGTCTGTCATAGCGTCCTGCCCTGCACACAAATACTACCTGTCCGGAGGTGATCAGTCCCTCATTGTTATGCACAAGATCGATACTCTGTGAAGCAGGTCTGTGCTTTTCGGTAAAGAGCTCTTCCCTGAAGGATGCGATCCTTTCTTTTAACAGATCCGCTTCAGGTCTGTCACCGGTATAATCAACAATCAGATTCTCGGGTCTTAAGATAAGCTCAAGCACATACTTAAGATTTTCCGTCATGATGCCTGCCTGAGCATCATAGTCACCTAGAAGTCCGCAGATGAATCTGTAATAAGATACGCCCTGTATGATATCGGAGAATGCCGCCTGCTTTGATACGGATGCCATAGCCCTGGCTGCCGCAATGGAGTGTCCTGCCCCGAGGAAGCTTGACTGCATGGAATTCTTGATCTCAACAAGGACGTCTTTGATCCTGCGAAGATCCGAGAACTTGGAATCAAACAGGATCTCTTTGATCAGGTCAAAAGATTCAGCTGACCTTTCATTGAAATACTTTGCCTTAACTTCAAATGTGGGTACGAATCTTTCTCTTTCGTGATAGAGAGAATAAAGCTCCGTGGATATATTGAACCCGCCCATTATAAGATCGATCATGGGATTGAGTTCTTCGTATCTGTGGTCCTTGGTATCGACCATGCTGAGAATGTCACGGAGAAGTCCCACATAGGGAAGGAACTGAGTTCCGATCTTGTCGGTCTTAAATGCCAGTCTTAAATATCCGATCCTTCTGGTATCTGTCTCATGGAAAATAAAGGGCACTCCGTCAGCATCGGAAATGTCATTTATAAAGGGGTCGATCTCTCTCTTAAGGTCATCTCTTGTGAGCATGGGAAGCGATTTAATGGCAGCTTCCGAATCGGGAGTATCGCGGAACTTGTTAAGCCCTTCGATCATCTTATCGATTGCCTTCTTATCTGCAGGAGTCAGGGAAGTCTGGATGGAATCAAGCATCTTGCGAAGCTCTTTATCCTTCATCTCCTGAACGCCCTCTGTGGGACGAACGCATACATAGGATCTGTGCTTATTTCCGATGAAGTATTTTCTGACAAGCTTCTCGAAATAGCCTGTTTCTATATTTTCCCTGAGGAAATCATATGCATCTTCCGCTTCGATATATTCAAAAGGCTTACTGTCATCATAAAGCCATGAATCAAACATGGTTATGCCGTACATGAGTCCCTTAGGATATCTGCCGAAATCAGCCTCTCTGTATCTAAACTCACTTGAATCGATGGCAGCCCTTAACGCATTTTTATCAAAGCCCTTCTTGGCTACGGTTTCGATGGTCTCTGTGATGAGCTGTCCGAATCTAGTCTCCATGCTCATGGCAGCATCCTTACCGACAATAGTGTAGTAAGGCTGTCTTAAAGAAGTTTCAAGACGGCTGGATACATCTCCAACAACGCCCTGCTCTACCAGAATCTTTCTTAAGGGTGCACCGGGATTTCCCACAAGTGCATAGTCGATCATCTCAAGAGCAAGTCTGGTCTTGGTATCAAGCGCTTCTTCAAGAGCAAAGTTTACCGAGAAGAATGTGTTTTCATCCGCATTTTCTCCCTGTGAAAGAGCACACTGCTTCATAACCTTTACAGGCTGGGAGAAAGGCTTCTGAAGTTTTATGGATGAATCAATATCAAGATGATTGAATCTGGACAAATATTTTCTGTCTATGAATTCAAGATCCGAAAGCATATCCGAATTTCCGTAGAGATAGATATAGCTGTTTGAAGGATGATAATAGCTTCTGTGGAAATCAAGGAACTGCTCGTAAGTCAGCGAAGGAATGTAATCCGGATCTCCGCCGGATTCAACACCGTACTCATTGTCTGGGAAAAGAGAGAACATGGACTCAGCGGAAATGATATCCTCTGCGGCGGATTTCATTCCCTTCATCTCATTGTAGACAACACCGTTAATGATGAGTTTTCCTTCCTCATCGTATTCGTAATGCCATCCTTCCTGACGGAAGATGCTCTCATTCTTATATACATTGGGATAGAAAACCGCATCAAGATAAACATGCATCAGATTCCTGAAGTCGGTATCATTGGTTGATGCAATGGGATATACGGTCTTATCGGGAAAAGTAAACGCATTTAAAAAGGTATTGAGTGAACCCTTGGCAAGTTCAACAAAAGGATCCTTGAGAGGAAATTCTTTGGATCCGCAGAGAACGGAGTGCTCCAGAATATGAGCAACACCGGTGGAATCCGTGGGAGGAGTTCTGAATCCTATGGCAAATACTTTGTTTGAATCATCGTTTTCAATGACAGAGATTCTTGCTCCCGTCTTTTTATGTGAAAGAAGGTATCCGACTGACGCGATATCCTTCAGTTCTTTCTTTTCGATCAGTTCGTAATTTCTAAGCTTTTCAATATCCATAATAATCCTTTACATCCGCGAAGATCAGACCGTAAGCAGGGCAAGCTTGCCTCCCTTTAATTCCTGGATCAGAAGTCCTGCTCTTTTTTTCTCTTCTTCGCTCATCAAAACCAGTTCTTTGACCTTTATATATTTGGTCTTGTACACCTCTTCTTCCTTGCCGAAGAGATGCTTTTGTTTTTCTTTGATACTGACTCTTACCTCGGCATTCATCTGCTTGAACACCTGATATACGAAATCATCATCCTTCAGATAATAGAGGACCGTCTCAAGAGTATCCGTATCCGTATAATGCGGAAGGATGCTCTCCGAAACAACCTTGCGAAACTTAAACAGGATATCCTCATTAAGAGTGATCTCCTTGAGGGTATATTTCGCCCCTACATAAAAAGCACCCGCATCCTGCATGAAGTATTTATAATCTTCGTAAACCTGTTTCGTCACTGCTCTCTTATATCCTCAATAACTTCGATCTTGTAACCGCTTATCTCCATTGCATCCCTTACGGCTTTCTCACTCATATGGGCAAATTCAGCAACTTCCTTAACGGTCACTTTTCTCTCCAGAGAATCGGCAAGTTCCATTGCCTTATCATAAACCTTGTTTATTTTCTCCAGGACCTTATCAGCAATGGCATCCTCTTCGGAAGCTTCACCTATCAGCTCTTCCATGGCATCCATGGCCAGTTTCATAAGGAAGCCTTCGCATTCCTCGGGCTTTTCCTGAGAATCCAGCATCATAACGCCTTTACAAAGAGCTGCGTTTCCTTCACCGATAAGATCTTCCAAAAGAACGCCCTGTCCCGTATAAATGCGGGCAAGCTGGGCAACGTCCTTAAGATAGCAATTGATCAGGCTGTCCATGGACGACCTGTCTCCCGCCATAGCGCTCATCGCAAAGGCTTTCTTTTCACCGTCGGTGAAAACAGGGAGCTCATCTAGTTCCTTAAGGTATTCGTTTAAATAATCAGTATCTATCTTATCAAGGGCAAATTCGGAAAGGACCGCTTCATTCTCTGAAGGGGTTATTCCGTCCGTACCCGCGATATCACTTGCATGCAGGGTTTCTTCGGAAGAAAGCTTTATCTCCCATCTGATACCGCGGCCTTTGAGATAGTCATATACCATCCCGGTCTGGGTATCATCAAGTTCAAGGGGAGCAAGCATATCATCGATATCCTGCTTATCTATGAAACCTCCCTGAAGCGCCGCTTTATGTCTGAGCGCTTCGAGAGTCTTACCGAATGCAACTTCTTTATCCATCATTAACCTCTGACATGGGAATGTTTAAACAGATGTACGGAACAGTATTCATAGCTTCCCGCACACTTGGAGCAATATCTGAACTCCATATCCGGATCGGACACATCGGTCTTTCCACATATAGCGCATTTATGTCTGTAAGCAGCACGCATCTTGGGTGCTTTATCAGAACCTGCCGTTTCGGTATTTCTACCGCTTCTGTATTTACGCTTAAAGCTGTTTGCCCTGTGAATCTGATAGGGATTAATGGTCTTACCCTTTATGTTGCTCAGATAGAAAAGAAGACAGTTGATAAGCGCGGCAGAAACCGTACATCTGATTATGGGGCCTCCGAACAGGAACAGATAGCCCAGATAACACAGATCGATTATGGTGAGCCATTTCATCCTGAAGGGGATCACAAAATAGAGCATTACCCTCATATCGGGATAAGTCAGGCCGTAAACAATGTACAGGGACATATTGATATAGTATGTACTGAAGGAAAACCAGACATAGGGCATGCCGGACATAACGGGATAATTTGCGTAAACATACTGCAGATAATTGTGGGCATCTCCAACCAGTCCGCGTCCGGTAAGCTGTATGGTCTTATAATCCTCATACGCTCCGACAACATCATATCCTGCGACAAAGCACAGATATCCGAAACAAACAAAAGCAAACAGAACCGTAAGCAAAATTCCGGAAAAGATAAAAATGTTATATTTTACGGTTCCCCAGGTCCTTTCAAGTATATTGCCGATCCAATAACAGCAGTAAAGTATCAGAAGGGTGAACATAAGGGATATAAAGCTCGGCACCCCCGCTCCCTCAAAATAGTTGGGAGGGATCATGACCCAGGTAAAGATCCTCCAAACCTCACCGTGAATGATCCTGTAAGGATCAAGTGCAAGGTAATACATAAAGGAAGGCATTACGATCTGAATCACATAACCGATGGCGTAAGCCACTATCAGCCAAAGCGTAAGGTTATGTATGGCGAACTTGCGGATTTTTTTACTAAAATTATTCAAAACAAAGCTCCTTGACATCTGCGGTAACAGCCTTTTAAAACCTCTCCGCAGTGATAATAAAACCTTGTAAAGTTTACCATTTTCGGACATTTATAACAAGGCGGGCCCGTTCAGTTAATAAAACCTTAATACGGAGTTTATAATGTTGCTTTTTACCCCATCTACCCTCTATAATGATTTGATGTGGTTTTAAAAACCATGTAATAGGTAAGAATTCATACACTTGAGGTTTGAAATGACAGGTAACGTTGTAAGACTCGGAATAGATATAGGATCAACCACCGTTAAGGTTGCATTCATAGATGAAGACGGAAATTTACTTTTTTCCGATTATAAAAGACATTTTGCCAAGATCAGAGAGACCCTCAGTGATCTTTTAAGTGATGCATACAAAAAGCTGGGTAACAAAGAGATCCACCCCATGATCACCGGATCCGGCGGACTTACCCTGGCAAAGCATCTCGGTATTCCTTTTACCCAGGAAGTTATTGCCGTATCCACATCCTTAAGAACCCTTTGTCCCGGTACAGATGTTGCCATCGAGCTGGGAGGTGAGGATGCCAAGATCATCTATTTTGAAAACGGTAATGCCGAGCAGCGTATGAACGGTATCTGCGCGGGCGGTACCGGTTCATTCATAGACCAGATGGCTTCACTCCTTCAGACGGATGCCACAGGTCTCAATAAATATGCTGAAAATTATCAGTCACTCTATACCATTGCAGCCCGCTGCGGCGTATTTGCAAAGACCGATATCCAGCCCCTCATCAACGAAGGTGCTACCAAGGAAGATCTGGCAGCCTCTATTTTCCAGGCAGTTGTTAACCAGACCATTTCGGGACTTGCCTGCGGTAAGCCTATCAGAGGTCATGTCGCATTCTTAGGCGGACCTCTCCATTTCCTTCCCGAACTGAAAAAAGCTTTCATCAGGACTTTAAAGCTTGATGATGAGCACATAATGAAAACCGACAATTCACACCTTTTTGCCGCAATGGGATCTGCCCTTTGCACTGAAGGTGATGTTTCATATTCTCTTGAGGAGATGGTTAAAAAGCTCGCATCTCCCATCAAAATGGAATTCGAAGTTGCAAGAATGGATCCTCTTTTTGCAACCGAAGATGACTACAAAGAATTCAAGGATCGTCACGATAAAACCCGCGTAGGAAAATCGGATCTTAAAGATGCCAAGGGTGATCTTTTCATGGGAATCGATGCAGGTTCCACCACCACAAAGATCGCGCTTGTTGACTCCGAAGGAAAGCTTGTTTATTCCTTCTATTCGGGCAACGACGGAAGTCCGTTAAAGACCGCCATCAGATCCGTCACCGAGATAAAAGAAAACCTTCCCGAAGGGGCAAGAATCGCCAGAGCATGTTCTACCGGATACGGTGAAGCTCTTCTCAAATCGGCATTCCTGCTTGATGACGGCGAGGTAGAGACGGTTGCTCACTATACCGCGGCCGCATTCTTCGATCCCAGCGTCGATTGTATCCTCGATATCGGTGGTCAGGACATGAAGTGCATCAAGATCAAAAATAATACGGTTGATTCCGTCCTTTTAAACGAAGCATGTTCATCGGGATGCGGATCCTTCATCGAGACATTCGCAAAGTCACTTGATTATTCAGTTGTTGATTTTGCCAAGGAAGCTCTCTTTGCTCCCCATCCCATCGACCTCGGAACCAGATGTACCGTATTCATGAATTCCAAGGTTAAGCAGGCTCAGAAGGAAGGTGCAACCGTTGCCGACATTTCCGCAGGTCTTGCTTATTCCGTTATCAAGAACGCACTCTTTAAGGTAATCAAGGTATCTGATGCTTCAGAGCTCGGTAAGAATATCGTTGTACAGGGCGGAACCTTTTACAATGATGCCGTCTTAAGAGCTTTTGAAAATATAGCGAACTGCAAAGCCGTTCGTCCCGACATCGCAGGTATCATGGGAGCATTCGGTGCTGCCCTCATCGCCAGAGAACGCTTCGAGGAAGGCTATAAGACCACCATGCTTTCTCTCGACGACATCATAGGTCTCGAATTTACTACATCCATGACCAAGTGTAAGGGATGTACCAATGCATGCCGTCTTACCATCAACCGCTTCACCGGCGGAAGACAGTTCATCTCCGGAAACAGATGCGAACGCGGTATCGGCGGTGTTAAGAATAAGACCGGCGTTCCCAATCTTTTCGATTACAAAATAAAGAGGCTCTTCTCCTATCAGCCTCTTGAACTTAATGATGCTCCCAGAGGAACCGTAGGTATCCCCAGAGTCCTTAACATGTATGAGGATTATCCTTTCTGGTTTACCTTCTTTACAAAACTGGGATTCAGGGTTGTACTTTCACCTGCATCAACAAGAGCGATTTACGAACTCGGTATCGAATCCATTCCTTCCGAGTCCGAATGTTATCCCGCAAAGATATCCCACGGACATATCGAGTGGCTTATCAAGCAGAACGTGGACTTCATCTTCTATCCCGCTCTCTTTTACGAAAGAAACGAATTCAAAGAGGCAGGAAACCACTACAACTGCCCCATTGTCACTTCATATTCCGAAAATATCAAAAATAATGTAGAGGCCATAACCACAGGGCAGGTCGTATTCAAGAATCCTTTCATGAACTTCTCATCCAAGGAAACCATTAACTACGCCCTGAAAAAAGAATTCGATGCGATTCCCCCTTCAGAGATAGAAGCTGCCGTTTCCGATGCATGGGATGAACTTGCCAAGGCCAGAAAAGATGTATCGGATGAAGGTGATAAGGCTCTTAAATATCTGGAAGAAACAGGCAAGCACGGTATAGTTCTTGCAGGCCGTCCTTACCACTGCGATCCCGAGATCAACCACGGTATTCCCGATCTCATCACTTCATACGATATTGCAGTTCTTACCGAGGACTCCATCTCCCATCTCGGAAATGTAGACAGACCTCTTATAGTAATGGATCAGTGGATGTACCACTCAAGACTCTATGCTGCGGCTTCTTATGTAAGGACCGTAGATAATCTGGATCTTGTACAGCTCTTCTCATTCGGATGCGGACTTGATGCGGTTACCACCGATCAGGTTAATGACATTCTCTCAGGCTCGGATAAGATCTATACATGCCTTAAGATCGATGAGGTTAACAACTTAGGTGCTGCAAGGATCCGTATCAGATCTCTTCTGTCCGCCATCAAGGTAAGAGAAAAGCAGGGAAAGACTCACGTAACAAGACCCACCAATATCGAGAAGGTGATCTTTACCGAGGAGATGAGACAGAATTACACCATCATCTGTCCTCAGATGTCTCCCATTCATTTCGATGTACTTGAGCCAGCATTCAGATCCGCAGGCTATAACCTTGTTGTACTTGAAGATAGCGACAAGAATGCAATAGATACCGGACTTAAATATGTTAATAACGATGCATGCTATCCTTCACTTCTGGTTGTGGGACAGCTCATGCAGGCAATTGAATCCGGTAAATATGATGTTGATAAGACTGCTCTCATCATCACCCAGACAGGCGGCGGATGCAGAGCTACCAACTATATCGGATTTATCAGAAGAGCCCTGAAGAAAGCAGGTCTTGAGAAGATACCCGTAATCTCGCTTAATCTCGGAGGAATCGAGGTCAATCCGGGCTTTAAGATCAATCTTGATATGATCTACAGGCTCGCACTAGGTGCAACCTTCGGCGATATCTTCATGAGATGCGTATACCGCATGCGCCCTTACGAGCTTGAAAAAGGAGCCGTAAATGCGGTACATGAAAAGTGGGTAAAGATCTGTCAGGATTTCCTTTCCACGAAAAAGAAACCAAACTTCTTCAAGTTCCGCAATATGTGCAGGGAAATGATAAGGGAGTTTGACGCCGTTCCCGTAAACGAGGAACTGGTTAAACCTAAAGTAGGAATCGTAGGTGAGATCCTGGTTAAGTATTCACCTTCCGGTAACAACCATCTGGTAGAGCTTCTTGAAAATGAAGGTGCGGAGGCTGTATCACCGGATCTTATGGATTTCATGCTGTACTGCTTCTATAATCAGGTATACAAAGCAGATGAGCTTGGAATGAGCAAGAAAGCAAAGAGATATTGTAACCTGGGAATATGGGCTATAGAAAAGCATCTTCGAGGTATCTGCACAAAGGAGTTTAAGAAGTCAAAGCACTTTACTCCTCACACTCCCATCAAGGAAATCGCAGAGCTGGCAAAGCCCATCGTATCCATCGGCAATCAGACAGGTGAGGGATGGTTCCTGACAGGTGAGATGATCGAACTGATCCATGACGGTGTTCCCAACATCGTATGTTGTCAGCCTTTTGCATGTCTCCCCAATCACGTTGTAGGAAAGGGAGTCATCAAGGCAATCCGCCACGCTCATCCCGGATCAAACATCGTTGCCATCGATTACGATCCCGGCGCATCGGAGGTCAACCAGCTGAATCGTATCAAACTTATGCTGGAAGCGGCTAAGAGAAAACTTAAAGAACAATAATAGTGAAAGCGGGGACGTACCCCTTTGTCAGGAGGATCTTCCTGACAAAGGGGTACGTCCCCACTGTCACTATTGTCATCTATATTTCAGTTAATGAAAGAAGATAATGAAGAAAATCGTTGAGTTCATCGGGACCATAATCGGATCCACTATATCCAACCCCATATAGTGTGATCACTTCACCGTTTTTGAACTGAAAATACAATCTCCAAACATGACTATATTCAGTTCGGTTATACCACCCTTGTATTTCTTCCGAATTGACATCATAGGTATCGCCCCACCAACCTTCTGCATTATAATCCTTCAATTTTGCAATTATCTCCGATTTTAGCTCCTCATCGGCCGGTCTAACTGCCCTACTGACATTAGCTACATAAGAAGATTGATTAAAGACATATCCGTTGCTAAAATCAAAAATTATATAATCCTCACCTTCTTCAAAGCGACTGTATATTATGATGTTCAAGTCGTCTATATTTTCTTCTGATAGACTCTTCTCACTATTTCCGGTCACAAGATTTTTATATGTAATTATTTCCGTTCCATCATATTCATATTTTTCAGGTAGCATCATACTATTATCTTCATTCGCAGAATCGTTTTGCAATGAACACCCGATAAGAAAAATCAATAATAGTGAAAAAACACAGAAAAATCTCTTTATGCGCATTTGTTTTCCCCTTTAATCATTACAACCATCAGCCATAACAGTTACAATAGGGACGTGCCACTGTGTCAGCTGAACCTTCTGACAAAGGGGTACGTCCCCACTGTCACACTGTCACATAATTTTCTTGATTTCATTAAGTACACGTTTTTTATCCCCTGTCCAGAGAGGTGCCACAAGAATTTTCTTAGGGCCGTCACCGGTCAGTCTGTGGACCACGACATCATCGGGGATGAGAGGCAGGAGTTCTTTTAACAGTTCCATATACCCTTCCATTGTCATAACAGGGACTTTGCCTGCTTTGTAATCTTCATAAAGATCGGTTCCCTTAAGGACATGAAGTAACTGAAGTTTGATGCCCTGAACACCTGATGAGCAGACGTAGTTTACTGTGGCTTTCATGTCTTCATGTGTTTCTCCCGGAAGTCCAAGGATCACATGAACTATCACCTCTATTCCCAGTGCTCTCAGCCTTTTCACACACTCATCATAAACGGGAAGGTCATAGCCTCTTCTGATATATTTTGCAGAACTCGGATTAATTGTCTGAAGTCCCAGTTCTATCCATATGGGCTTTATCTTATTAAGCTCGCCCAGCAGTGCGTACATCTCATCGGAAATGGAATCGGGTCTCGTCCCGATGGAAACCGCCACCACATCATCGGGCTCCATGGCCTGTCTGTAGACCTTCTCCAGATAATCTATATCTCCGTAAGTATTGGTAAAGCTCTGGAAATATGCGATATACTTGGCATCCGGTCCTGTTTTGGCGGATACTCTCTTCTTAGCTTCATCAATCTGCTCGGGAATGGATTTTCCTCTGCATGCGGCAAAATCTCCGGAACCGCCTTCGGAGCAGAAAATACAGCCTCTGGTATCGACTTTTCCGTCTCTTACCGGGCAGGTTACATCAGCTTGGATCGACAATTTGTAGACCTTGCAACCGAATCTGTTTTTTAAATGATCGTTTAAAGTAACCATATGGGAATCACACTTTTTTGAACAACTTAAGGCAAATAATACCTATTGATTATTGTCCCTCAGTTTAATACTCTGTAAGTACGTTTTAAATATATCATATAAGTACAGGGAGAATCTTATGCTTGATTTTAAATATTTTGCTCCGACAAAAGTTCTTTTCGGCAGAAATACCGAGGAAAAAGTTGCGGATCTTATCAAAGAATTCGGCGGAACCAAAGTCCTCATACACTACGGCGGAGGAAGCGTTATCCGCTCCGGTCTCATGGACAAGGTTACCGGAATCCTCGATGAAACCGGGATCAAATATGTAAAACTTGGCGGTGCGGTTCCCAATCCCCGTCTCAGCCTTGTTTACGAAGGAATCGAACTTGCGAAAAAAGAAAACGTTGATTTCCTCCTGGCGGTAGGCGGAGGAAGCGCCATCGATTCCGCAAAGGCTATCGGATACGGCCTTGCAAACAACGGAGATGTATGGGATTTCTATTCAGGGAAGCGAAAAGCTGCAGGATGCACTCCCCTTGGAGTGATCTTAACCCTTGCTGCAACCGGCAGTGAAATGAGCGACTCATCCGTTATCACCAAGGAAGACGGGCTTATCAAAAAGGGATACAGCTCGGATTTCGGGCGTGCAAGATTTGCCATCATGAATCCCGAGCTTACCATGACTCTTCCCGATTATCAGACCGCATGCGGATGCACGGATATCATGATGCATACCATGGAAAGATATTTCCATAACGGAGAATGCATGGAGCTAACCGACTCAATGGCTGAAGCTTTACTGCGTACCGTAAAAGAAAACGCTTGTTTACTTCGTGATGATCCCTCAAATTACGAAGCAAGAGCAGAGGTTATGTGGGCGGGAAGTCTTTCTCACAACGGACTTACAGGATGCGGAAGTGACGGCGGAGACTGGATGACTCACAAGCTGGAGCACGAACTCGGAGCATTATATGATGTGGCTCACGGTGCGGGACTGGCTGCCATTTGGGGAAGCTGGGCAAGATACGTTTATAAAGACTGCCTGCATCGTTTCAAGAGATTTGCCATTAACGTAATGGGAGTTGAAAATAAAGGAACCGATGAAGAAATCGCCCTTGCAGGCATCGAAGCAATGGAGGATTTCTACAGACAGATAAACATGCCCACCAATCTTAGGGAATTGGGAGTAAAAGCCACAGACGAAGATCTGGTTCTCATGGCTCATAAATGTGCCGTAGCTTTAGGCGGTGGCAAGGGCTCAGCCAAGTTCCTCAGAGAGGACGATATGCTGGCGATCTATAGGGCAAGTATGTAACAGATAATGGTGACAATGGGGACGTACCCCTCTGTCAGGAAGGTCGTCCTGACAGAGGGGTACGTCCCCATTGTCACCCGGCCCCATTTGATAAAACCTCCCGTAAATGCTAAAATTTTAGAGGTTTAAGATCACATCTTACGGAGAAAAAAATGTTTCATTTATATGACTGCCTTGATAGAGGCGAAGTATATATAATAGCCGAAATGTCGGCAAATCACGGCGGTTCTCTGGAGAACGCTCTAAAGATCGTTAGAGAAGCCAAGAAGGCCGGGGCAGATTGTCTTAAGATCCAGACCTACACCGCGGACAGTCTTACGATCGACTGCGACAATGATTATTTCAAGATCAAAGGCGGATTGTGGGACGGATACAAGCTTCACGATCTTTATAATGATGCTCTCACACCCTACGAATGGCACAAAGCCATAAAGGATGAGTGCGATAAAGTCGGTATCGATTTCCTTTCAACACCTTTTGATAAAGATGCTGTTGATTTTCTGGAAAAACTTGGAATCGAATGCTATAAGATCGCAAGCTTTGAGATGGTGGATCTTCCGCTCATCGAATATGCCGCATCCAAAGGAAAGCCCATGATCATCTCTACGGGAATGTCCACCGTTGAAGAGATGAAAGAAGCTATAGAAGCATGCAAGCGGGCCGGGAACGATAAGATCGTAATGCTCAAATGCTGCAGCGAATATCCCGCTCCCTGGGAGGATATGCATCTTGGAAACATCCCCGATATGAAGGAAAAGCTGGGTGTTCCCATCGGACTCTCCGATCACTCCGCAGGCAGCCTCGGCGCTGTTGTAGGAACCGTTCTCGGAGCATGTGTGATTGAAAAACATATCAAGATCGAGGGTGTGGAAAGTGCGGATTCCAAATTCAGCATGCCCATCGAAGAATTTGCCCAGATGGTAAAGGATGTAAGAAATGCCACTCTAATCCGCAAAGGTCCATGCTATGAACTTACTCAGGGTGAAAAGAATTCCATGATCTTCAGAAGAAGTCTTTTTGCCGTTGAAGATATCAAAGAAGGCGAGAAATTCACAGAAGAAAATCTTGGCATTATAAGGCCGGGATACGGTATCCTTCCAAAATACAAAAATGGTCTTGTGGGAACCGTTGCGAAACGTGATATCAAAAGGGGTGAGCCCATCACTGAAGATGATCTTCCCTGAAGATATAGATTCAAAGTCAAAGGTTTTATTTTTCGGAGGTTATTATGGCTAAAAGTATTCTTGATGTTAACGGCGACGGAAAAGTAGATCTTAAAGATCTTGATGCGGCATCCAAAAAGACCGGGATCACCAGTATCGATGATCTTGCAAAGCTTGCAAAAAAAGCCGGAATCAACAATGTCGACGATCTTAAAAAGCTCGCTTCCAAAAACGGAATAAACGATCTCGGAGATCTTAAGAAAGCTGCTGAGAAGCTTGGAATAAAGGGTATCTGACGAATATGATATTACTTCTCAGTAATAACGATAATGTAAAACTGCTTAAAGACAGACTGGATAAGGATTACGAAGTTGTCCTGTATCATGATAAGATCACGCCGGAATACATAAAGGAACTTAATCCGGAGATCGTTATCAGTTACAATTATTCCCACATCGTAAAAGAAGATGTGATAGATCTTTTGGGTGACAGGATCATCAATCTGCACTGCTCTCTTCTGCCGTGGAATAAGGGCGCTTCACCTAATATCTGGAGTTTTATAGAAGATACGCCCAAGGGTGTAACGATCCATGTTCTTGAAAAGGGACTGGACACCGGAAGACTTCTTCTTCAGGAAGAAGTATCATTCGATGAGGACACTGAGACCCTTGCATCTTCCTACAACAAGCTTCAGGAAACCATAGTCGATCTTCTCTGCTCGAATTTTGAGGATATACTTGCGGGAAATATAGTTCCCGTAGAACAAAAAGGCGAAGGCTCCTATCACAAAACCTCCGACCTTAAAGCTCTTCTAAGCGGAAGAGAGATCGATTATAACATGACTATAAGCGAATTTAAAAAGTTTATATGATGACAATGTGACAATGGGGACGTACCCCTCTGTCAGGAAGGTCCTCCTGACAGAGGGGTACGTCCCCATTGTCATCTATTTAATCATCTTCTGATATTTGATCTCTGCGATATTCCAGTCATCAAATGTATCGATATCCTGAACTTCCATATCATCTACGATAAAAGGCGCTGTATTTGCGGGAACGAGTGAACGTCCCTCAAGCAGCGTTTTCGTTTTCTGCATATAGAACTGACCCGCATCGTGATAAAAAGGCTCAAGATCCTGACTTCTGGCAAACTCATTCTCAGGCCACTTATACTTCAGGCCTTCATCCTCGATCACAAAGCACCTCTGAGGAGGAAAAGAAAACTTCACTACGGGAACGAGAGCATCCTTGCCGGAATTTACCAGAGTCTCGAATGCTGCTTTAAGTTTATCCGCCGTGATAAAAGGAGCGGTGGGATAAATGCAGCAAGCATAATCGAATTCTTTTTCCAGATTTTTGTAATCATTAAGCACTTCTTTGATAACATCTATCGTGGGAGTATGATCATCTGCTTTTTCAGCGCTTCTCATAAAAGGAACTTCAGCGCCGAATTTCCGCGCAATAGCCGCGATCTCATCATCGTCAGTGGAAACCATGACTTCATCGAATATACCGCTTGAAAGTGCAGATTCGATGGAATATGCGATTATGGGCTTTCCGCAGAATTCCTTTATATTTTTGCGAGGGATCCTTTTGGAACCCCCGCGTGCAGTAATTATCGCAATAACGCTCATATGAGCCTCCGTTAATGAATTACCACTCTTCTACGTCTACAAGTTCGCCGTTTTCATATACGAAGGAGTCTGAAGTATAAACGTTTCCGTATACATCGGTTACTTCGTAAACAACGTGGATCTTGTCATTATCCAGGTTGATCGCATTATAATCGAGGGCAAGCTCTGATGCATAGAAAGGATCGTATGCCTCTACATACTCCTCGGTATCGAGGCAATACCAGATGATCTGGATCTCATCATCATCCTCAAGTTCATAATAGTAATCACCTTCGTCGTCAATAATGGTATATCCGGTGACCATTCCGGTAGGATTGTCCTGATCATAGAATACCATCAGATAACTCTCTACACCGTTAACCTTGGCGGGGATAACACCGTACTGATTCCACTTTCCGGTATCCTCATCCTCATAACTGTCGTAAACGATGTAGCTGGCTACTCTGTCGGTAAGGTATGTCCAGTTGCTGGGTTTATCGGCAACAAGATCACCGTCATCATCAAAGTTATAGAACTGATCCTGACCGAGTACATAAAGATTACCGTCAGCGTCCTCGAGATACAGCTGAACCATTACGGTCAGCCAGTCGATCTCGCTGGTAGACATATAGTAATGATCGAGTCCATCCGCATATGTAGCAAGGGTAGCATCCAGATGATACTCTCCTGCTTCTGCTACGGTAAATCCGCCATTGGAATAAGTATGGATGATATCACTGTTAAACCAATTGCCTGCATAGTCTTCCGCATCGCTGACACCGTAATAATAAGCAAGTGAAAGTGATACATACGCATCAAAGTAATCTATGATGGTCGAATCATATTTCAGAGCCTGGAAGGTCTTACGTCCGTCTCCGTAGTATTCCATATAGTCATGAGGGAAGTATGCGGTGATTCCGTGACCGAATGCAAAATCACTCTCGGTGTAGTCAACAGCGTTAACTACGGAATTGATAAGCTGTGTTGATGCATAGCTCTCATACTTATTGGCAAGAGTTACAAGGTCAACCGAATCGGTTCCCATATATACACCGCAGTTTTCTCTTGCGGTAATGATATCGGAATACTTTCTGGATTCAAGATCGGAGCTGAGCTCACTGACGTAGGAAATATAAGCATCATATACGGCATCTATGTGGCTGAGGGATATTACCGACATGGAAGCAACCATATCCTTGGATTTACAGAAATCCATGTAATCGGATACGATCATCTCCCTGTAATCACCGGTTGATACAGGACTATCGGCAAGAAGATCGAGCCAATTGGTATATGCCAGTCCATTACCGTTAACGTAGCTCTCCGCACCGATCATATAATCTGTAACATCCTTAAGAGACATACCGACTTCGAGAGTACACATATTACATGCGTCGAAAACAATACTGTCGAAGTGGACTCCGGTCTTGGCAATGCCGTGTCCCAGCTGATAATCATAGATCATGTCATCGGGGAAGTTCTCATCAACACCGTAACCGATGGGAATTCCGCCGCCGTGATCCCAAAGGATCAGCACATAGTCATCCGCAGGATATTCATCGGCTGCAAATGAAATGAAATCGGTAAGCGCATCGATATTTGCCATGGAGATAACACCAAGATCTTCAATCTCGGTAAACTTACCGTCCTTATAACAGAATCTCTGTACCTCGTTATCCTTACAGAAACTGTTGTCCCAATTGGTACATCCGCCGGTCTGGATAATGATATTGGTATCATCGGTAAGCTTTGCTCTGGAAATCTCTTCCAGGTCATCGGTAGCAAGTCCCGCTTCGCTCTCAAGGTTTGAGCCGATGATATAGAGCATGATCGTCTGTTTTGCCTGAGTTTCTTCGATAACAGGTTCAGGCTCGGGATCATCCTCATCATCCGGATCTTCTTCATCGGGATCTGTATCCGCTACCTGTCCGGGATCGTCCGATCCTCCGATAAGTCCGAAATGGTCTGCCGCGAAGTATCCGCCTCCACCGAGAAGTGCAAGGGCAAGGATAATGATAATCGCAACAAGGCCGCCCTTCTTCTTTTTCTTGGGAGGTTCCTGAGGCGCCTGATTCATAGGCGCACCCATATATATATTCTGCTGAGCCTGCTGCTGTGGCTGGGGCTGAGGTTGTACAGGTGCCTGCTGCTGCGCCTGGGGCTGGGGCTGTACAGGTGCCTGCTGCTGCGCCTGAGACTGAGGCTGTGCGGGTGCCTGCTGCTGCGGCTGGAGCTGAGGCTGTACCGGTGCCTGCTGCTGCGCTTGGGGCTGAGGCTGTGCAGGTGCCTGTTGCTGAACCTGAGGTGCGGGATTAGGCTGCATCTTAGGCTGATCGAGTGGTGATCCGCAATTCATACAGAACTTTGTTCCGTCATCCATTTTGGATCCGCATATGCTACAAAACATCGTCATTCTCCTATAAAACCGGTTATGGGGGTCAGGTCGAGAGTTTTCTCGTCTTTAATAAGTTCATAAAGTGCCCTGGCTATCTTAAGTGCTCCGCCCTCGGAATCACTCTCGATATTGAGAGGCATGATAGGCTCGTGAAGAGACTTTCTGAGGAGGAGCCATCCGTTTCCGTGATCCGCATCACAGTTAACTCTGACGCCTTCATAGTTTTCTTTTTCGAGATTCCATCCGTCCACCTTCTCGGCATTGTCTTCAAGATATTTAAGGATCCTGTCACCGTTTGCCTGAAGATCGGGAACATCGCCCACATGGAATCTGAGTTCTGCGCTCTCTGCGGGCTGAGCAAGACCTTCGATAAGTCCGGCCACATTATTGCCTTTACCCATTTCGATGAGGAGCTTAACCATCAGATATGCACCGTCATCGAGGAAGTAATTTTCTTTGAAAGCGCCGTGTCCGCTGGTTTCGATCGCAAGCTGTGAATCGATCCCCGATTCGTTGAGTCTGATAGCTTCATCGATAACGTTGCGGTATCCTCTCTTAAATCTCTTATGAACACCGCCCTTAGCCTTGATAAAAGCCGCAAGCCCATCGGATGTAACAGAGTCCGTTACTATCGTGGTTCCGGGATTTGAATTAAGTGCTATAACCGAAAGAGCTGCGATCAGATCGTTTCTGGTAAGAGTCTTTCCATCGGGAAGAACCGCACCCGCTCTGTCTACATCGGTATCGAAAATAATACCGAGATCAGCTTTTGCATTTACGGTTGCATTCTTTATTGCTTCCGCTGCTTCTTTATTTTCCGGATTGGGAATGTGATTGGGGAAGTGTCCGTCGGGATCGAGGAACTGACTTCCCGCAGTATCCGCACCGAGTTTTTCAAGTACATCGGTTACAAAGAAACCGCCTGCACCGTTACCGGCATCAACTACGATGTGAAGTCCCTCAAGGGGTTTATCTCCTTTGCCGACGCCCTTTATGATCTTCTCACGAAGATATCCCGTATATGTATCCATAAAGGTTTTCTTCTCGGGTGCGGGAGTATCTGCATTTTCTTTATTATCACCGGCGAGTTTATCGGCAAGCTGTGCGATCTCTTTGATCTCACTCTTCTCAAGTCCGCCTCTCGAAATGAAGAATTTCATTCCGTTTCTGTACCAGGGAAGATGGCTTGCGGTGATCATGATGCTTCCGTCATAAGGATCTTCTCCCAGAACCGTAGACATAAACATCGCGGGAGTAGATGCTATACCAAGATCATAAGCTTTTGCACCTTCCGTAAAGATTCCCTTTGCGGATGCATTTAAAAGTGCTTCACCGGTAAGTCTTGAATCACGTCCTATGGCGATCCTGAGATCTTTTTTGCCGGTCTTTTCGGAAAGGATCCTTGCAAATGCAGCGGCTATGTCGCATGCAGCTTTGTCAGTCAGGTTGACTTTTTCTCCGGTATCATTTTCCAGTGCGATACCTCTGATATCGCTTCCGTTCTGAAGTTCAGAATAACTCATATTTCCTCCCTCTCTCACAATACTTTTTTGAGATGACTTACGATAACATCCGCGGCAGCTCTGTGACTCTTTTCACCGGGATGACCTCTGGATCCGAAAGCATCTTGAGCGGTATCGGGCAATCTCAAAAATGCCGCATTTTTATCACCGCTCTCCGATATATATGACGATAAAGCCTTTTCGATCGTCACACCAAGTCCGAATCCCAGCATTCCGTATACCCATAGAATATGCGCCTGCGGGTTGGACTTCCTCACGTCTTTCAGAAATTCGATTATTCCTTTTTCAATCCTTCTTAATGCTTCGGGATCGTGCTCTCCATCAGGCAGGTTTTTATTCTGATATTTCTTGCCTGTTGAAGGATCCGTGAAGGCAGGATTCTGAAAAGAGAAATCATCGTTTGTTCCGAGATTTATGATAACTGCGTCAGTTTTCCACGATGAATGATCATAATCCGCTACATTCCGCTTTGCTTCCGCACTATGATAAATGCTCGGCAATGTGGTAAAGATGTTATTGTCCCAGCCGTTTACTATTCCCCATCCGCTCTGTGATATGGATCTGTAATCGGCATTAAGATCTTCTGCGATCATGTAGGCGTAATTTCTTACGGAACTAAAATACGGAGTGATCCAGTCCATCTCTTCATGTGCACCCAGAGCACCTTCACCGCTTGTAATGCTGTCTCCCACAAATTCGATCTTGTACTTATAAGGAGCAGGCTTGCTTATCTCACCATTTACAAGTATCTTCTTCAGATACAGGAATGATGAAGGATCATCAACGGATGCCTGAAAATCTTTTACTATCCTTACCCTGTGTTTAACGGAAGGATCCATGCCTTTAAAGAGAGTCAGTTTGTTTTCACCTTCCTGAACGGGAATGTGTGCAAGCCACTCTCCATCAAGCACAAGACTTATCCAGGGCATGTACAGATGAGAGCCTGTTTCAAGAACGATCGCAAGTTCGGATGCGTTCATCTCAAACTCTGCTCCGCTTCCGGTCCATACAAAATTTAATGCACCGTCCTTTTCAACCGTTCTTCCGAGTATGTGGATTTTTTCCCAAGTAGTGATCTCTGTCATAATTGTTTTCTTTTTATCCGAGTTTATTTGCTTTGCTTCCGCCCAGAACTGCGCCGCTTAAGATATTTGTGTCAAAAGAATACGTTACCGCGGATTCCTCACGGACACGCTTAAGTGCAAGTTCTATCATGCGATCCAGCTGTTCTTTATATTTCATTCCCAGTGCTTCCCAAAGGTAAAAAGCAAGGGATCCGGGAATAGTATTGATCTCGTTGTAGTAAAGCTTTCCGTTTTCTTCATCGATCATGAAATCGATTCTTGCAACGCCGTTACAGCCAAGCTTCTGAAATGCCTTTACCGCAAGAGAACGGATCTCTTCTCTCATCTCGGGAGAAACTTCTGCAGGGATCTTTCTGGATACGCCGGCCATTCCTTTGGAGCCGCCGGTCTTTTTACCGCCTCCGGAACAATACTTATCCTCATAGCTTAAGATGTCCTTGCTGTGAAGAGGCTCTTCGATCTCTGAAGCCTCGGCAACATTCTCATCACCGAGAACCGCACAGTTGATCTCGCGAAGCTTGGTGATCGCATGTTCAGCGATGATCTTTCTTGCATAGGAATATGCTTCATCAACAGACTTGGCAAGCTCGGATCTGTCCTTGGCAATGCTGATACCCACACTCGATCCTGTGTTATAGGGCTTTACGATAACGGGATATCCGATCTTTGCTTCGATATCATTCAGGAGTTCTTCCATCTTCTCGTAGTCAGCCATGGTATATATGCAGCTGTCGAGAACAGGAACTCCGTTTTCTTTGAGCACACATTTCTGAACATACTTGTCCATGCCTACTGCAGAGGCAATTACATCACATCCTACAAAAGGAAGACCCAGTGTTTTGAAAAATCCCTGAAGTGCACCGTCTTCTACATTTGTTCCGTGAACAATGGGAAATGCAAGATCAACAGGGATGTTGATCTTCTTTCCGAAAAGACCGCTCTTATGAGAAGTCATGTAGACTCCGTCTCCTTCGTTTATCATAATGACACGGTCAGATCTGTTCAAAAGTGCGGGAATATCGCGATAGCTTTCTATCTTACCGATATCCTCTCCGACATACATTTCGTTGTTCTTGGTCAGATAAACCGGTGTGATATCGTACCTTTCTTTGTCTATGGCCATATAAGCCTGAATGCCGGATATAACCGATACCTCATGTTCTACGCTTCTGCCCCCGAACATCAGAGCAATTCTTGTTTTCATTTATATATCCTCCTCGTGGGATTTTCTTAAATATACTTTTGAATTAAATATCCAGATAATAAGCATAGCAATGATTAAATATCTGAAGCACGCATCCGCTATGCCTATGTAATCGTGTGCATATAAAGGGGTTTCAAATTCTATCCTGTTGATTATCAATCTGACATAAAAGATACAATTGAATATAAAACTCAGCATAAGAGCCAATAATCTGATCACGGTGAACACTTTCCTGTGCATCTCATCCGTTTTGATAATCAGAACCAGCCACGCTACCATGATAAAAAAAGTTAAATACCTTTCTTTGATCAGTACAAGAAGGCTTTCGTGGTTGATGATATTATTGATTGCTTCATAAAGCAGCTCAGCAGCATAATACGAAAATGATGCTATGACGGGAAAACGTATGGACACTTTATCCTTGACGATATACCAGATCCATATCAGCCAGATTCCGCTATTAGCAAAATTAAGAAAAAATCTGAAAACGATAACAAATATTCCGAGGACTGCATTTCCCGCATACTTTTCAGCAAATGAAATAATATCCATTCCGTGATAAAGCAAGTAGTAGCCTATGATCGCGGCAGGAATTGTGATGACGGCATAAACCGAGGCAAGTATCAACGCAGCGTTTGCAATTGTGTTGTATTTTCTGGTCATATCATCCTCCGAATGCATCGCTTCCGTATTTATCGCGATATTCCTTATCAGCATCCGTTGTTCCATACTCCTGAGTCCCTGCATCGTAGGGATCGGATACCTGTCGGTTCATATATTGCTGATCCTGCATGCAGCTATAATCCGGAACAAGCCCCGGCGGGTAAACATTTACCTGATTGGTCTGTTTTCTGATCATTCGTTCTTCTTTTACTATCTCTTTCAGAATGATCGAATTGGCACAGATCAAAAAAATATTAACACCCGGATGAATCCCATATGTAAATGCAGCTTCACCTCCGAAGGTGCAGGAGATCAACATATAAAATCCATCAAGAAGCAGAAAAAATCCCAGGATTGGTATCAATGTCCAGGCTATAATCTTAGACGCTTTATGTCCGGTCAAAACGCAGGAGCAAACCGTAACTATGCTTGTCATATACAGTAAAAAATACATAATCGGTCCGAACAGATATTTATCGAATATGATTTCATGGCACAGAAAAAGTATGAACAGCTTATAAAACACTGTACCAAGAGAGATCACAAGTCCTATTCTTTTTGCCTCACTGGTCTGAAAGCCGTAATTCATAAGCAACTACACCTTTAATGAAATCAACTGCATCAGCCCTTGAAAGTTTCGCTTCCGTATTTTTCCTGATATTCATTATCCGCATCCGATGAGGAGAAGGGAATCTCCTCATAACTGACATATTCCTCGGCAGGATCATATCGTCTGACAGGTTTATTGACCGCACCCTCTATCAAGATGGAAATATTGGCAGCAATATTTAATAAATTACAAAGCGGAGTTATTCCCACAGCCATCAAAGGAGTGCTGTTCAAAGATATCGCAAGTCCCAAAAATGCTAATATGTCCCCAAGTAAAAACAAAACCGATACAAAGATCATGATGATAGACAGTGGAACCGAAATATTGTTATCCGATCTTGATGATTTTATTGTCACAAGATGAGTAAAACAAAGGCAAAAATAAAATATTATTCCAATGCCCCACCATTCGATAATACTGCCGAAAAATACCAGAAGGTCGATTCCCTTGATAATAAGCGAGATCATGGCAATGGTGAAGCCGACTTTTTTTATTCCGTTATTCATTATTAAAGGTCCTTAAAACAATAGATCAAATTCTTAAAGCAAATATCATGACAGGCTGTCATCAAGCCGGAGATCTTTTTGCTTTCTTATATCAAGCAGTACCGACAAATTCACAATAAACAAAAATAAATTTACGATCGGATGAGTTCCCGTACGATACAGAGGATTTCCGAAAAACACCGTATCTATCAGGAAAAGAATAACATCCACAGCCATAATAACAGTCAGAGTTACGATCATGATGAGGGATAATATTTTGGACACCCTCTCTTTGGGAGAGAAACAAGAGATCATGGTTATGATACTCGGCAGATATAATGCAAAATAGACCACCATACCTGCAACAGGCCTTCCAACATATCCCAATATCAGCATCATCAATTTATATGCTATCGTTACAATGCTGATAATAATTCCAATTATTCTTATGTGTCTGTCCATGCTTTATCTCCGGTATAAGTATCAATTACCAATTCATCAGCATAGCTATCGTAATATATATCATGCTCACAGAAATAACTATCAAAGCTAGAATAATTATGGATTTACGAACTTCAGGCTTATAAAAGCGTTTATGAAAAGATTTCATGAAAGTAATTTCCCAAGGTTCCTCGGTATCCTTATTACGATTGAATATTTCAACAGCTTCTCCGGGTATTTCATTTTCCTTTATTTTTTTCTCAGACATACTTTTGTGATCAGTAGTTATCCGGAAGATCGTTTTCAAGCAGGATATATTTTTTCTTATCCGACTTAATGTTCATGGCACGATTCATTGCATCCTGAAGGTTATCGAATGCCTCTACTTTATTTTTCTCAAATCCCGTAGAAAGAACGCCTTCGTATATGGGCTCTGTTCTCTTTTTACCTACGAGGAAAATATAATCGCAATTAGCTGCTGCATAGGTTCCAAACTTGAAATTATAATCTCTCTCGTCTTCACCGAGCTCTACCATACCGGGAGTGATAAGAATATGCTCACCCTTAAACAGATTAAGCATCTCAACGGCAGCTTTTGAACCTATGGGATTGGAATTGAACGTATCGTCAATAACGGTTACGGTTCCCCTGTCAAGAAGCTGCAATCTGTGCTCCGCGGGCTGAAGTCTCCTTACGGGAATCTTCAGGTCGGCAAGAGGAATTCCGTAAGTGTGTGCAACAGCGATCGCACCCAGGACATTGATGACATTATGACCGCCGATAAGTCTTGTGGTAAATTCTTCTTTCTCACCGTCGGGAGCAATGACAGTAAATGTAGTTCCCATGTCGGAGACAGATACATTCTCGGTTCTGTAACCGTTTGATCCACCCGCTCCGTACATTACGGTGTTCTTATAATTTCCCGCATTACCTGAGATGTATTCGTTATCACCGTTCAGGAACAGAAGTCCGCCCTCAGGAAGTGCATCTCCGAGTTCAAACTTTGTCTTAACGATATTATCCATGTTGAAGAAAGTCTCGAGATGCTGAGGTCCGATGGAGGTTATAAGTCCGTCGCGGGGATGAACTATATCACAGATTTCTTTGATCTCTCCTACTTTTCTGGCACCCATCTCACATACAAAGATTTCATGAGTGCTCTTCATCTGTTCCCTTATAGTTTTAACAACTCCCATGGGGGTGTTGTAGCTTTCGGGTGTTACGAGAACGTTATATTTTACGCTGAGTAATGTGTTCAGATAAAACTTCAGTGAGGTCTTACCGTAACTTCCGGTAACGCCTATAATACGGATTTGCTTGTTCTCTGCAAGAATCTTCTTTGCATCATTTATGTAATACTGTCTTACCGCCTTCTCAGCGGGACGGTTCAGTATGTTTGCAAGCATCAGTATGTAAGGGGTTAGGAAAATGCCTAAAAGAGCTGCGGCCATTCCGCCTACGAAGTGGAAGCAGTTTTCTATAACTTCTCCGAGAGCCACGATGATCACAAAAATAAGGCTTGATGTAAAAACCAGTCTCTTGGCTCTTGTTGTCATTACGAGCTTCTTTTTAGTAAATACAGACTTCAGGAACAGATATATCCTGATGTCGAGCAGAACAAAGACAAGGCTGATGATGGCGGTTACGGGAGCGGTAAAAAGCGCCATCATCACCGCACATATCAGCAGAAATATCAGCTGTCTCTGCTTTCCGCGATTATTCTTAAGCCAGTGGGCATGCTCTTCGTTGTCATAGCCGTTCAGCTGGAGCATGTGAAGATTAAATCTAAGGGTAACGAAAAAAGCCCATGCCGCGAGCACGATAAAGACCATGGATAAGACAACACTCCACCAAAACCATATTTCATTTAAAATATCCGTACCCTGCATTTAATCAATCCCAAAATTAGCTTTCATTATCCCTGTAAACATCGGGACATTTTCCGCAAAGGAAAAATGACCTGTGCCCGGTATTACCGCAAGTCCTGCGGAGGGCATCAGCTTTTCCATTATTTTCGCATCACTTAAGGGAGTGGCATCATCCTTGTCACCCCAAATAAGCAATGTGTCGTATTTATTCTTTTCAAACAGATGTGTGAGATCTTCGTTAACCGCTTTGACAAGACATCCCTTCATAACGGGACTTGCATTGCGGTAATCCTCGGAACCTTGAGTGGACTTCCAAAGTTCGATGAGCTCCGAGAACATAAGATAGACCGGTTTAAAGTTTAAAAACTTTTTCAGTATCTTGTATCTGAATACCCTTACCTTCTGTCCGAAGCTTCTCTTCGGCATTACACCTGCGGAATCGATAAGAACGATATTTTCGATCTCAAAGGGTATATTGTCCCTTGCTACAAGCTTGATTATCATACGGCCGCCGTATGAATGGCCGATGAGTACGGTCTTCTTTATATCAAGCGCTTCCATGAGCTTGATGAAAAAGTCGGTAAACTGATCTACGCTCCAACTCTCGGGAGGCTCCTGGCTTGAACCGAAACCGGGAAGATCGAACTGAAGAACACGGTATTTTGAAGTAAGGCAAGATGCAACAACATCATAAAGAGGATAAGAAGTTCCCCATCCCTGTAAAATGACTGCTGTAGTCTCACCCGAACCGGTAAATTTATATGCGATTTTAAGACCATCGATCGTAATGTCCATAACCTATGACATTTTACCACTTTTCAGGGGGTTATTCCATTAAAAAAGCCTTATATTTCAAGGTTTTGGATAATTGATCGGGTTGTGAGTGCTCGCTGATTGCTACGTGGGATTTGGCGGGGCTTCTGAGGGGATGGGAAGGGCTGTAAAATCAAGCGTTTTGCGAGATTTTACAGCCCGCCTCAGTAGATTTTGGCTTCTGAGGCGTTAAAAAGGCTGTAGAATCATGCGTTATGCGAGATTTTACAGCCAGCCTCAGTGAATTTGGGCTTCTGAGGTGCTAAGAAGGCTGTAAAATCAAGCCTATTGCCAGATTTTACAGCCAGCCTCAGTGGATTTGGGCTTCTGAGGCGCTAAAAAGGCTGTAAAATCAAGCTTAATGCGAGATTTTACAGCCTACCATCTGGATATGGGACAGTGTGCCGCTTTTGCAGCAGCTCGGATTTCCACGTAACATCCGCATTTTTGGCATGTTCCAGCCAAAAGGCCGTCACATTCCGTGCATACTCCAAGCCTTTTCTCGTAAAGCTCATCCGGAGCTCTGTCAGCATCGGACAGCATTGCTCTGGTACGCTTTACCATCTCATATATGTCAGCCTTTTCGGCAATGTCCCGAACAAGGCATAATTTGCATCTGTTATCAGCCATATAACTCCTTCGGATACCCGAAATCTGTTCTGTAAATATCACTTATGGAAATCATCCATATGCGAATAGCAATGGACTGTTTCTAAAGAAAACGGGGGACGGTAAAGCAGTCCCCCGTTATAAAATAATTAAACTTCTGTAGCGGTGATGGATGTTACGCTTGCCTTGGGAAGGGTAACTTTGATTCCGCTTCCGCCGTTTACTACCTCTGAGGAAATATCCTTGATAACAACATTCTCAGGATTCTCAAAAGTGTTGTGAGCCTGAAGAGCTCCGGATACGGTTCTTGCGGTAGCATCGCTTACCTTAACACCGCCGATGATGATCTCGGTTTCAATGTCATTATCGGGATCGGTATTAACGACAGTGATAAGAATCTTTCCGTCCTTTTCACTAGCTGAAACGCTGAGTGAAGGAATGGTGTATTCGCCGTCCTTAAGATCCTCGGTCTCTGCATAGCTTTCTACCTGACGTGCATCCATATGTCCCTGATACATATCATATACATGATAGGTGGGAGTAAGGATCATCTTAGGTCCGTCGGTAAGGATCATTGACTGAAGAACATTGATCATCTGTGCGATGTTTGCCATTACGACAAAGTCACATCTGTCGTTGAACATGTTCAGGTTAAGAGCAGCAACGATAGCGTCACGGATGGTGTTCTGCTGATATAAGAATCCGGGATTTGTTCCGGGCTCAACAGCAAACCAGTTGCCCCACTCATCAACGATGAGCTTAAGCTCATGGCCTGTCTTCTTTGCGCTCTGCTTGAGAATTTGTCCATTTACATCCATGATCTCTCCGAGATAAAGAGTCTTGGATATGGTCTCGAAATAATCGCTCTTACTAAACTGTGTCGCACTGTTCTTCTGCTCCCATGCGGGACCGGGAACGGTGTAGTAATGGAGTGACAGAGCATCTGCCATATTTCCTATCTTCTCGGATGCAACCCTTACCCACTCAAAATCATTTCCGTTGGCACCGCATGCAACTTTGTAAATAGGATGCTCGGAATCATAATTTCTCATGAATGTGCTGAACTGGCGGGCGAGGTTTGAATAAAACTCAGGGTTCATGTTTCCGCCGCAGCCCCAGTTCTCATTTCCGATGCCCCAGTACTTAACATTCCAGGGCTCTTCCTGTCCGTTTGCTCTTCTGAGATCTGCCATGGGGGATACACCGCCCATATTGCAATACTCGATCCAGTCGGAAAGTTCCTGAACGGTTCCGCTTCCCACATTACCCGAGATATAAGGCTCACAGCCTACCTGCTTACAAAACTCAAGGAATTCGTGAGTACCGAATGAATTGTCCTCGGTAACTCCGCCCCAGTTTGTATTAACGATCTTCTTTCTGTTTTCTTTGGGACCTATTCCGTCCATCCAGTGATAGGTGTCACCGAAGCACCCTCCGGGCCATCTTAAAACAGGAACGTGAATAGCCTTTAAGGCTTCAACGACATCAGTTCTCATGCCGTTTACATTGGGGATGCCATCTTCTTCTTTGACGAAGATTCCCTCATAGATGCATCTTCCCAAGTGCTCGGAGAACTGTCCGTAGATATTTTTATTGATAGTTCCCTTGCTCTTTTTGGTATTAACTACGATATGCGCCATTTTACCCTCCGTTAATATCGCGTATTGATCAATCCCAGATCTTCTCACCCTTTAAATCTGCCGTAGCAAAGGGGCCGGGAATAACCTTTAAACCTCTCTTGTTGCCAAAATAATCCTCGTTGAACTGAATAGGAGTTCCATCCGTATTCTCATAACACTGCTGCGGCTCAAAAGCCTTGCCGAGGGTTGCGGTATCTATCATCTTGACCTTGAAATCCTTAACGATGTCAAAGACATTGGTCTTGAGTGTATATACGCCCTTCTTTTCTTGAAGAGTCACATATGCTTTGGTCTTCTTATCGACGAGATTGTCCTTCTCTTTCTTAAATGCCTTGGCACCGTTCAGATAAGCATTTCCGTGTATCCAAACAGGGAGATGACCAAAGTGACCTGTTGCAAGTTTGCCCATGTCGGGACGACGCTTGCCGATATCGAAAAGCTGGATCCAGTCTTCGTAAAGAGGATACTCATCCCATACATGAGTTCCTACTTCAAGATTTGTCGGCTCACGCTTGGGATCCCAGCCCTTGAGATAGTTCTTGGGAACAGGCGTATTCTGGATAAATATGTTGTTATAGAATCTGTCATCACCGTGAAGTATGGTCATGAAACCGAGAACTTCGGTACGGTGAGGAATGTGGTAAGGAGTATAACGGGGCTCGCGCTGTCCGTTGATAACCGAATCGACACCGCTTCCTACCATTACGAAAGAACCGCATACAAGATTGTGCACCATGGCAACACCTTCGGTAGGAATTCGAAGTGAACAGGGTGACAGAAGTATATTGTTATCGATAAGGATGGGACCGTGTCCTACTTCCACGAAGAGATCCTGATCGAAGCGGTCCGGTCTCTTTTCCAGGAAATCGGGAATACAGTTGTCATGCAGGAAGTTACGGGTAATTCTTGTTCCCTGAGCTTCCCAGTCGCACCATATTCCCATCCAGCAATGATGGATATGATTTCTGCGGAAGATAACATCGATCGCTGCATGGAATTTGATACCTGCGATCTCCGCTCCGCCAAGCTGCTGCATGTTGTTGATGTGATGAATGTGATTGTCCTCAATGATGGAAAATACACATCCCATTCTTCCTACGATACCGGTCTGCTCGCAGTGATGGATATTACATCTTCTGACTATATGGCCGCCGACAGTCTCTTTGGTCCATCCGTCATACTGAGCACGGCATACGGCATCTCTTTCCATCTGAGTGGGACTCTTTAAATGCTCGTGGAAGAAATAGTTGTCGTTATTTTCCTGAGAATAATTACCGAAAGATATACCGCAGCACTTTGAGCCGTATACATCACAGTCTTCGATGATCCAGCCCTTTGACCAGTGAGCACCGATCATTCCGTCCTGGAATGCCGCGGGAGGAGCCCATGTGGTAGCAGCCTTGCATACGGTGAATCCGGAAAGCGTGATGTATCCGATATATTTTTCCGAAGGCATAAAGCAGTTGCGGCGAACGGTAATCTCCACCTTCTCCTTGGAAGGATCCTTGTCCTTGAAGTTTGCATAGATGACGGTCTCGCCGGTTTTCTCGTCCTGTTCGCAATACCATTTGTAAACAGAAAATTCGGGTTCCCAGCTTCTGTCATATACCTTACCGTCAAGACACTCTTTGAGATCTGCGGTCTCATACATCATACGGTCGTTTAAGAATACGTTACCTGTATGGATGTGGTTATCTGCAAAATACCAGTCACCCTCAACTTCCTGAATGTAAGGGTTGTATGCACCGAATACTGAATTGTCTATTCTGGTCACAAAGGTCGAACCCTTGTACTTTTTCCAGTCCGTAACAACCTCGGCACCGGTAATGACCGCTGCCAGTGGCTTCTCGGATGTATAGGTAATCCTTGCGTCTTCTTTGCCTGCGTGTTTGGGATTGACATACTCCCTGTAGATACCGGGCGCAACTATTACTTCGTCTCCCGGCATTGCGATGTTTGCAGCATCCTGAATCGCCTTAAAGGGCGATTCTTTACTTCCGTTTCCTCCCCTCGTCGCAGAAGCATTTACATAGATCTTCATGTGTGTACCTCCTTGCTTGTTTTATTTTCCCCTTTATTTATTTAAAAAATAATACCTGCGATAAGATCCGTCATAGTAATTCTGACTGATATATTCATCGCCGTAATTATCCCTTAACATGTTCATAAGCCATGAATCATCCGGCTCTTTAGATTCCCCGTACCAGCACACTATCTCCACAACATCCGGCTTCTTTTCCGGATGCTCAATAAAGTACTGCCCCTGACTTTCATCGATCACACAGGAAGTCTGCGTATCTTTGACGGCTATTTCCACATCTTTGAAAAGATACTCAAGGGAGCTCGCCCCGTCCATCATCCCGCAATTCCCCGATATCAAAACAGTACTTCCGTCCGGAATAATATCCTGCCATTCTTCATAGGTCCGATCCAGAATGTAAGGCGCCATATACTCCGAAAAGATCCCGATCATCGGTCCTTTCTTGGAAACACCCGCAATGTCCGTCAGATTGATGTAGCAAAAAGACATTGAGCGGACGATAAAAAGGTTGATGAAAACAATGGGAATCACAGGAAAGATCCTGATAAATCCAAGGCGCTCCGGAGCATCTTTACCCGTTTCATATTCATACAGATATGAAAAAGAAATACATACTCCGAGTATCATATATCCCAGGGAAGAATTCAACGAAAGATTTGATAAAATTGCGGTAGAAAGCATCTGGAATACGCTTATAATCAGCGCGATGGAAAGCACATCTTTCTGTAAATTCTTTTTACCTAAAGACATGACAAGACCTGCGATCAAAAGCCCTGTCTGAAACTCCAGAAAGCAATAATCCGTATTCATCATAAGTGCATCGGATATCTGCCATATTCCGCACAGAATCAGGAAAATAATGACGAAATTTTTACGGTTGGTCTCACCTGAATCTTTCTTCACACAGTTTTTAATCCGCACAGCAAGTACCGAAATTCCGGCAATGATAATATATGAAGCCAATATGGAAAGAAGGTCTTTACCGTATCCTGTCAATTTCGATAAAACTCCTGCCGAATGTGAAGGATCGGAAGTCGCAATATGCGCTATTCCGTTTAAAAAATCATGTATTCCGAGAGATAATGCAAATCCTCCCATATACAGGATTCCGAGAAACAGACATATAAGAGTCAGGAAACAAAGGTTTTTCAGCCCCTTATCCGTGTATCTGAAAAGTATGATGAGAGCCGCGATCCACATGATCACACATGAGGGATATGCAAGTACGGCAAGGAAAAGTGATACGGACGAAAGTGCCAGATACACAGGCTTTTTATCAGTGATAAAAAAGATCAGAAAACTGAAAAGCAGTACCGAAGAATAAACCTGCATATTGGAATATTCCGGGATTATAAGAAGTTTGGGTGAAAGTATCATGAAGATGCATGATGTCACAAAAGCATTATCCCGGGCAAACACCTTACCGAGGGCCTTATAAAACACCATGGCTACGGCAGTTTTTATGACTGCCCCCATTACATGCAGATATAGGATAATACCGGTTGTGGTACCGGCGATCTTAATATAGATCAATTCAAGAAAAGCACACAAAAATGCGGATATCTGGTGAGGCTCCCACATCTCAGCAAACATGCGGTCACCCTTTAAGATCCTGTATCCGATCGCGGCTGCATAACCGGAATCATAATCAAAATCCGCAAAAATCCTTTTTAAACATACCCCTAAGGTAAAAACAAACAAACATATCTTTAATATGTTTGTTTGGTCTTTTTTTCCTGTGGATAAGGTTGCACCCATACGGATCCTAATATTTCTTTCTGCTGCTTAATTCGTTATATATCATGCAGTAGTTCTCATATCTTATCTTGGATATCCTGCCCTCTTCGACTGCTGTTTTTATACCGCAATCCGGCTCGGAGATATGTGAACAACCTGCGAAACGACAATTCTTTTCATGGGATACGAATTCCGGATAATACTTCCAGAGGTCTTCTTTTTCGATACCTCTGTTCTCAAAGCTGGTAAATCCCGGAGTATCGCATATATACGTATCCTCACCGATAATAAAAAGTTCGGAATGTCTGGTTGTGTTTTTACCTCTGCTTATCTTGGCTGAAAGCTCTCCCGTCTGAGAGATTTCTTTTCCGAAAAGCCTGTTTATGGTAGATGACTTTCCTGCTCCGCTTGGGCCAGCAAGTGCTGCTGTCTTACCCTTTAACGATTCGAACAGTTTGTCGAATCCTTCACCGGTAAGGGCACTGATAAGCCTTACGTCATAACCTGCATTTTTATATACGGAAAGGTATTTCTCGCCATCGGAATCCGCATCTATATCCTCTTTGTTAAAAGCAATGATACAGGGCAGTTTTTCCAGTTCGAGATTAATAAGGAACCTATCTAGAAGATTAAGAGAAGGGTCGGGATTTTTCACCGCAAAAACGATCAGAATAAGGTCAACATTTGCGACCTCCGGTCTGAAAAGAGAATTAGTTCTGGGAAGTATTTCGGAGACGTTACCTGTCTTAGCATTTTCATCGATTATATCGATCACGCAATCGTCCCCAACAAGCGGCTTGAGGCCTTCCTTTCGGAAAGCCCCTTTCGCTCTACATTCATAAATATCCGCTCCGGAAGCTACGTAGTAGAAGCCTCCGACGCCTCTGATTATCTTACCTTTCAGAGAATCCATTATGCATCTTCCTGTGTAAATACAATTTCTCTGGTAAAGGATTTTTCTACCGTTCCGCCGGGTACCACAGTGCCGTCAGCATTAGTGGTGGGCTCGGTTGTTACCGTATAGGTAACGGTGAGTATTCCCGAGGGACATCCTATTCCGTAGAAATTAGACATATAGGGGAACTCTTTGGTGACCTGATCCAGAAGTACCTTGCCGTCAGAGCCTACCAGTTTGAGTCTGACTTCGGTACCCGGGATATAATCGGGAGCTTCCAAAGGAGTAGGTGCGGTAACACTGAGATTACACTTATAAGTGTGCTTTTCTGCACCTGAGCTTACTTCAAAATCAACGACCGTCGACTGCCCTACAAAGGATCCTTCCGCAATTGACTGTGAGCATACGGTACCTTCGGGATATGCATCGGAAGGTACATATGTGATATGACCGATGCTTAAGTCATTTTCGATAAGAGTTACCGTTGCATCAGCTTCATCAAGACCGATGATACCGGGAACTTTTACCTTAACATCGGTGGGACCCACGCTTACGGTAATGGTTACGGCAACGCCTTTAGCGGCCATTACTCCCGGATCGGGATTCTGGGAAATTACATATCCCTGAGGCACTTCATCCGAGCTTGCCTCCTCGGACATAACGGTAAATCCGCTGAGCTCGAGAGTAAGCTTTGCTTCGCTGATGGGTTTTCCTGTCACATCAGGCATCTCAACGGAATCGGTTCCTGAGCTTACCAGAAGATTAACGTTGGTGCCGGATAAAATCTTGGTGCCGGGCTGGACATCAGCGCTCATTACGATTCCCGAAGCAATTGTATCCGATTCGCTGAAATCAACGAGAACATTTAATCCGAGAGCAGTAAGAGCATTTCTCGCACTGTCTATGTCTGAACCTACTACGGTAGGCATCTCAACTTCAACAGGCGCACTGTTTTGGCTGGTTGTATCATTTACCACGACGGAGCTTGAGGTATCGGGATTATCGCTTGTCTGAAGCTTATTTCCAATGATCTTCACAGCCAGGAAAATAATGATTCCTACGATTATGATACCTGCAAGTATGGAAAGAGCCGTGGTGATCTTCTCCATCTTGGTGGGGCCGTCGTAATCCGAATGGCGTACTCTTCTGCCGTATCCGTCGTCATCATCCTCGAGCTCGTCATCATAGTAATAGTCATCCTCGGCGAGTCTCATGGTGTTTTCTTTGTGATCGTCTTCGGGATAATAATCGTCATAATCGGAAGTATGACTTCTTATCTCCTCCATCTCCTCATCGGTGACGCTTCGGGTACCTGCTTCCTCGATTCCGGACCTTACAACAAAGTCGGCATCGGGAGTCATAAGACACTGCTTCAGGTCATCTACCAGCTCCTGCATGTTCTGATAGCGTCTGTCGGGAGACTTCTCACAGCACTTAAGAATGATATCCTCCAATGAATAAGGAATCTCGGGTACAAACTCCCTGGGTGAAGGCATCTCTTCCTGAATATGCTTAATGGCTATTGCAACCGTAGTTTCTCCGTTAAAAGGAACCCTGCCGGTAAGCATTTCAAACATGGTGACACCCAGAGAATAGATATCACTCTTTTCATCGGAATATCCGCCTCTTGCCTGCTCGGGTGAGGTATAGTGAACGGATCCCATGACATTGGAAGTAATGGTATTGCTGGTTGCAGCCTTTGCGATACCAAAGTCCGTAACCTTTACCTTACCTGCCAGGGAAATGATGATATTCTGAGGCTTTATGTCTCTGTGGATGATGTGCTTTTCATGAGCGGCTTCAATACCCATTCCAACCTGGATTGCGATACTGACTGCCTCTTCATATGAAAGCCGTGCTTTCTTCTCAATGTACTTCTTGAGAGTTATACCCTCAACAAGCTCCATTACTATATAGTAGATACCCTGCTCTTCGCCTACGTCATATACATTAACAACGTTGGGGTGCATGAGTCCTGCGGCAGCCTGAGCCTCAACACGGAATTTGGATACAAAGTTCTCGTTCTCCGAAAATTCCTGCTTTAAGACTTTGACTGCTACATTTCTGGAAAGCTTATTATCAACGGCTTTATATACATCCGCCATTCCGCCGGTTCCTATTTTTTCAAGGATCTCATAGCGGTCTGCAATTGTCATACCGATCTTTATCATTAAAGGTCTTCCTCATATTTAATGAGTACAACGGATATATTATCGAGTCCGCCGTTCTCGTTAGCTTCGTTAATCAGTTTATCTGCGGCAGAAGCCACATCGCTGGATCCGGTAACGATCTGTTTGATCCTTTCGTCCGTCACCATGTTCGTAAGCCCGTCGGTGCAAAGGAGAACGGTGTCTCCCGGCTCAAGAATGCAGGAAAAAATATCCGAATCCACATCGGGCTTAATGCCGACCGCCCTGGTAATGACATTCTTATCTGGGTGGGACCTGGCTTTTTCTCTGGTAAGGCCGCCCCTTCGGATCATCTCTTCAACCAGTGAATGATCGACCGTTATCTGTTTTATGTTTCGTCTGGAAATGACATACATCCTGCTGTCGCCCACGTTCACAACCTGAACCACATTATCGATGAATGTGCAGGCTACAATGGTGGTTCCCATGCCCTCCCTGGATATATCTTCCAGTGACCTTGCGTATACCGCACTGTTTGCGGCACGAACAGCCTTCTTGATGGACACGGCAGGATTTTTTTCGGAAGAAGTCCGGATGCAGTCGATCATGGTGTTCACGGCAACGCGGGAGGCAAGCTCACCTGCGGCATGTCCGCCCATTCCATCGGCCACAATGAATATATTCAGAAGATCTCCCATGGGAGAATCCGAAGTATAAACACAATCCTGATTCGATTTTCTCATACGTCCCATATCGGTACGCGAAAATACTTTCAGCACTTTTTATCTTCCTTAAAATGCTTATGGGATTTTTGCCCATAGCGGGATGATTTTATCACAAAAGGGCTCATCCGTCCAATCTTCTCTTACGAAGCTGGCCGCAGGCTCCGTCTATGTCCCTGCCCATTTCTCTTCTGACCGTTGCGGTAACTCCCCTGTCCTCCAGTGCTTTTTTAAAAGCGGCGGTCTCCTTACCGGAGGTTGGTCTGTATCCCGTCTCAGTAACAGGGTTTACGGGGATCAGATTGACATGAGCCGAAACTCGTTTTGCAAGTCCTGCTATCTCATCGGCATCCTGAGGCGTATCGTTTACGCCGGCGATGAGAGCATACTCAAATGTAAGTCTTCTTCCCGTCTCCTTAAAAAAGTAAGAGCAGGCATCCATAAGTTCATCAATGGAATACCTCTTGGCGATGGGCATAAGACGCTGTCTCTTTTCATCGGTACCCGCATGGAGTGAAATAGCAAGCGTTACTGAAAAGTGAAGATCCGCAAATCTTCTTATTTCAGGCACAAGACCGCAGGTTGAAACCGTAAGATTTCTTTGTGAGATATTGAGTCCGTTTTCATCCGATATCATGGTCAGGAATTTTACAACATTGTCGAAATTGTCCATGGGTTCTCCCATGCCCATCACAACAACATTGGATATTCTCTCACCAATATCAGCAGTTATCTTATATATCTGGTCAAGAATTTCGGAGGGATTCAGGCTTCTGATACAGCCGCCTATGGTGGATGCACAGAAAGTACATCCCATCCTGCAGCCGACCTGTGATGAAACACATACGGAGTTACCGTGATGATATCTCATAAGAACGCTTTCGACGGTATTTCCGTCCGAAAGTTCAAAAAGATATTTCCTGGTTCCGTCATCTTTGGAGATCTGAACCTCAAGTTTTTTGAGGCCGGTGATGACGTATTCTTCTTTCAGTTTGTCTCTGAAAGATTTGGAAAGATCGCTCATCTCGTCAAAAGAAGACGCAAATCTTACATGAAGCCACTTGTATATCTGACCTGCCCTGAAGGATTTTTCTCCCAAAAGAGTAAGCTCTTCTTTTAATTCATTTAATGTAAGTGATTTGATATCTTTCATTTCTTTTTAAGTATGCAATAGAAAAAGCCGTCCTGCTCACCCTCATCCGGAAGCAGTGTGACCGGACCTTTTACAACTTCAAATCCGTGGTTTTCAGTTATATATAACACTTGTTGTTCGTTCTCAGCTTTCCTTAAAGTACAGGTGGAATACATCAGCTTTCCACCCTTTTTGACATAAGGAACGCAGGAATCGATTATCTTCTTTTGGAGATCCGTAAGTGAAGAAAGACCCTCTTCGGTAAGATTATATTTTATATCTCTTTTCTTGCCCATGATTCCGAGACCGCTGCAGGGAACATCCAGGATCACTGTATCAAATCCCTCATTAAAGGAAGGATCGTTAACGGATGCATCCTTTACAATAACAGATGTGTTTTTGCAATTAAGCCTGTCAAAATTATCCCTTATAAGATCTGCTTTTTCTTCCGAAATGTCACAGGAAGTTACGGATCCCTCATCTCCGGTAAACTCGGATGCAAGGATACTTTTTCCTCCGGGTGCGGCACAACAGTCAAGAATTTTCTCACCCTTTTTGATATCTAATGAAATAACAGCCTTTATCGAACTGACGTCCTGAATGTAAAAAAGTCCCTCATCATATCCTGGAAGCTTTCTTACGTCCCCGGTCTTTGATGCCCTGTAAACATAAGGAATATCGGAATCCTGGTTAAGGATAACACCTGATTCTTCCATGTGTTTGATAACTTGTGATATCTCATCTTCACACATATAGGATCTGAACCTGAGTGATACAGGTTTGGTTCCGGACATGGCAGATAAAATACTCTCTGTTCTCTCACCGTAGTCTTTCATAATTAGCGATATGATAACTTCGGGTATTGAATAACATATGCTCAGATATTTAATGTTATCGATCTCACCCTTCTTGGGAAGAAGATTTTCAAGGACATTCTTGTTTTCTTTTGCGAGAGCTTCAATTTCTCTGGCAAAGTTTCTAAGGACACCGTTTACAAATCCGCCCAGGCCTTTAAAACCTCTTTTACCCGCCAGATTAACCGATTCCTTGCAAACCGCATAAGAGGGTGAATCGGTATAAAGCATCTGATAATATCCCATCCTGAGAATATTTCTGATGACAGGCTTCATTTTACGGGTCTTAACTGAAGATCTTTTATCCAAAAGAAAGTCCAGCGTTATTCGGCGTTCGGTAACTCCCTCAAAAAGAAGCTTGATAAACGCTTTATCCCGCTGGTCCAGATAATCGTATTTATTTAGTATGTCGGTAATGATGCCCGATGATGCTCTTCCATCGCTCTCAGCTTCCAAAAGAGCATCAAGGGCAATACCTCTTATATTATCCATTAGCCTAACCTGATTCCGGATTCTATCTTATTTCCGAGAAGGAAGGATGCTGTGTCCATCTTCTTCTTACCTTCGGGCTGAAGGCTTACGATCTTTAAAGCTCCCTCTCCGCATGCTACTGTGAAGGATTTCTTTTCAATGGAGATTACTTCTCCCGGATTACCCTTGCCATCAACGGGTTCCGCGCCCCAGATCTTAAGTACTTTTCCCTCAAGGCGTGTAAATGCACCTGGCCAGGGATTAAAAGCACGTACCTGAGCATAGAGCTGCCCGGAAGATTTATTCCAATCGATCTTTCCGTCCTCTTTTTTGATAAGAGGTGCATAATTACTGAGAGAATCGTCTTGAACTACAGGTGTTATTTTACCTGATTCAATCAGAGGAAGGGCCTCCAGAAGGGTCTCTCCGCCGAGATTCATAAGTCTGTCATGAAGTGTTTCGAAGGTCTCGTCTGATGCAAGCTCAAGACTCTTACTGTACAGAATATCTCCGGTGTCAAGTCCTTCATTCATCTGCATGATGGTGATCCCGGTTTCTTTTTCACCGTTTAGAATAACTCTCTGAATGGGAGAAGCTCCTCTGTAACGGGGAAGAAGGGATGCATGAACATTGATGCATCCGAGACGGGGCTGATCCAGGATCTCCTTGGAAAGGATCTGACCGAAAGCGGCGATGACATAAATATCCGCAGGGTATTCGAGAAGCTTAGCCGTTTCCTCGGGATTCTTGATCCTTACAGGCTGAAGAACGGGAATACCTGCCGCTACGGCAACTTCCTTAACGGGTGAAAAAACCGGCTGTCCGCTTCTCCCCTTAGGTCTGTCGGGCTGAGTAACAACAGCCGTTATTTCATATCCTGCATCGATAAGGCTCTTTAAACTGCCGGCTGTAAAATCCGGCGTACCCATAAAAAGAATCTTCATGGATTATTCTTCCTCTCCGGCTTCTTCGTCCTCTGACTCCTCTTCGAGAAGGGCTTCATTATCAAGAAGCTCGCCCTCGAGCTTTTCGGTGTAAAGGTGTCCCTCAAGATGATCATATTCGTGACAGATGGCTCTTGCGAGAAGGTCCTCCGCCTCGATCTCAAAGGGTTTCATATCAATATCAAGAGCCTTTGCCTTGACCTTCTGAGGTCTGGTAACGGTTCCGGTCTTACCGGGAAGGCTCAGGCATCCTTCGTAACCGGTCTGTGATCCGCTTGCTTCGGTAATCTCGGGATTTATGAATACAAGGGGATCTTCACCGGTAACGTCTATAACAAATACTCTCTTCAAAACTCCTACCTGAGGAGCGGCAAGTCCGACACCGTTTGCTTCGTACATGGTTTCGAACATATCATTTATTAGTTCTCTGTTTCGATCCGTCATCTCCTTAATGGGAAGGCAGACCTTGTTGAGTACGGGATCTCCGAACTCTCTGATGTTTCTGAGTGCCATGGTTATTCCTTCTTTCTATATGAGGTTTAGCGGATCGAGATCGAACTGCACGTACATCTGATTCATAATTTTGTTTGTTAGAAATTCCTCACAAGCTTTTCTGATATCTGCAAGTTTATCCGTATCCGCATTTTTGATATAAATCACGAATCTGTAATAATCCTGGACTTTTCCGATATTGGCCGGAGCAGGTCCCAGAATCCGACTCGTGCCATTAGACTTTATCACATTACCGAGCTCAAGGGCAAGATTTGAAGTCTTCTTCTCATCGGTTCCGAAGAGCTGAACGGCGAGCATATGGATAGCCGGTGGATAACCCGCGGTCTCCCTGTAAGCCATTTCCTCTTCGTAAAACCTCTTATAATCCTGTGCCGCGGAGGTAAGTATGGCATAATGACCGGGCTGATAGGTCTGGATGATCGAATAACCCGGCTTTTCCCCTCTTCCCGCTCTTCCGCAAGCCTGGGTCAGGAGCTGGAAGGTTCTCTCGGAAGCCCTGTAATCGGGCACTCCCAACGACAGATCCGCCGCAAGTATTCCGACAAGGGTAACCCCGGGGAAATCATGCCCCTTTACTATCATCTGTGTTCCGATAAGGATCTGAGCTTCCCCTTCGGCAAAAGAAGACAGGATCTTGTCATAGGATCCCTTGGCTGAAGTGGTATCTTTATCCATACGGAGTGTCTTAACTCCGGGATACATCTTAGTAATTCTCTCCTCAACAGCCTCGGTACCGGCCTTTATGGCCGCCAGATATTTGGAACCACAGGATGGACATACAGAAGGCTTGGGAGCCGTTTTGCCGCAGTAATGGCATATCAGCTTATTTCCGGTATGAACGGACATGGGAACGTCACAGTGGGGGCATTTAACCACCTCTCCGCATTCCCTGCAAGACAATTGCCCTGAAAATCCCCTTCTGTTTAAGAAGAGCATTATCTGATCCCCGGAAGCTATAGCTTCGTCCATAAGAGCTTTAAGGCGTCTTGAGAACATGGATCTGTTTCCGCCCGCAAGTTCGGCCCTTAGGTCTATTATCTCGGTTTGAGGAAGCGATCCGCCGGTTGCTCTTTCTTTTAGCTCAAAAAGACCTATCTCGCCCTTCTCCGCCCTGAAATAGGATTCAAGCGAAGGAGTTGCGGATCCGAGCACAAGAGCAGCTCCGGAGAGTTCACAGATCTTCATGGCCACTTCCCTTGCGTGATACTTGGGCGTGTTCTCCGATTTATAACTGGGCTCGTGCTCCTCGTCAATTATGATGAGACCGATATTGTTGAATGGAGTAAAAAGCGCCGACCTGGGACCGATTATAATATCGATATCCCCGGCCTTAGCCCTCTCACACTGGTCAAATTTCTCTCCGGATGACATGGAAGAATTCAAAACACTGACTCTGTCACCGAATTTTGAATAAAATCTTGCAAGAGTCTGGTAAGTAAGAGCAATTTCGGGAATTAAAAATATCACCTGTTTTCCTAAAAGTACAGTTTTCTCCGCGAGTCTTAGATAAACCTCCGTCTTACCGCTTCCCGTGACCCCGTGAACCAGATATGTGCCGCAGTTACCGGCATCCATATCTTCACTAATTTTATTAACAACCTTTTCCTGCTCCGCATTGAGGCTGACTGTCTTACTGTTTTTGATCTCGGAAACCGTCGGTTTTCTGTATTCGGTATCGCTCTCTAAGCTCGCTACACCGCTTTTAATGATGGAATTAACAGTCTGTCCGGAGACATTTAACTGCCTCGTGACAAAAGAAACCGGAATGCGTTCATCTTCGATAAGAGCCCTGAGAAGTCTTTCCTTGGCAGTTCTTTTAAGCCTGAAAGCTTCGTCCGCAAGAGACCTGATCTCATCTATCGGCATTTTTCTGATAAGAGTTTTGTGCTCTACGGGTTTTACCTTGGCCTTTACAGGAATAACGGCTTTAAGAGCCTGTGAAAAGGTTCCGCCGTAGGTATCCTTGATATATGCGGCTATCTCAAAGCTCCTTTCCTCGGCGCTGATACTTCCGTCCACAAGTCCCAGGATATCTTTAATCTTGGAATCTTCAAGATCCGCGGTATCTTTGACAGCGGTAATATATCCCTTCTTCTCGGAATTGCCTCCGCCGAAGGGGATTCTCACCCTGCTTCCCACGCAAATAATACCGGATAGCCTCTCAGGTATCCGGTAAGTAAAAGGTCTGTCAAGTTTATCAATGCTGATATCTATGATGACATCGGCATATTGTGAACCATTAGCCAACTCTTTATCTCCGTGGCTATAATTATACAGCATGGATGAGATTCAAACAATCTGACAGGTGACAGTGGGGACGCTTAAATTTTGTCACCCCGTGCCAAAAATGACGT
>JAGCUO010000097.1 GCA_017962825.1 Lachnospiraceae bacterium
AATCGTACCGGGTGATGATCATGTTATGATTTGCCTTGAAGTTGTAGGCGGGCATATAGAGAAGGATTATATAGAGGATATGTTCGGAGACAAAGGGATTCTTTACAATGTCCATTATCCTATAAATCCGGAAAATGTGAAGGAAAAAGGCTGCGATTATGTAGCTGCACTTAGGAAAGTAAATCAATCCTACGAATATTGATCATCTACAAGGCAGCGCAACGCTAAAGCAGTGACAAATTCAAATTTGCCGGTTCAAATCGGAATTTGAAGGAGAAATATGCGTAAAGAATTTTTAGCAGTATTTAGCGGTTTTCCTGATCATCACTTTTCTGATGAGATTGCGGAGAGACTTCGCAAGGAACTTACGGAGCGCAAGAGCATTGTGTTTATCACCGCATGCCCGCTTGATTATGAACAAAACGATGACGATTGCGATGGCATGTACGAGATGTTTGCAGAACAGGGATTGCCGTTTGAAAAACATTGCGTGATTGATAAGCGCACGGAACCGGATATGGCAAAGGACCTGGTGAAAAATGCGGACTGCATTTTCCTTATGGGTGGAGGCGTTTGTGAGGAACAGCTTGATCTGATTCGTGAGAAGGGCTGCTATGATACTCTGATTAATTGCCACGCGGCAATCTTCGGTGTGAGTGCAGGGTCGATGAATATGGCACGACAGACCGTGGATTTCTTCGAGTCAATGGAAGCTTTTGCTGGGCTCGGCTTTACTAATATCACGGTGAGCTGTCACCATGATCCTAATGATACATGGCGCTATGAGCAGACACTCAGGATGTCTGAATACCGCACCGTGTATGCTATGGAGGATATGAGTGCGTTCTTCATCAAAGAGGGACGGATTGATGTTGTCGGAACGATCCATAAGGTGATAGACCGAAAACTCCGGGTGCTCACGGAAGAAGATATCAAAGATTTGGAACAGGATAATACTGTAAGAAATGATCCTATGCATTGGTTTTAAAGGAAAAAACAATTCTTCATCTGCACTGGTTAATGCTTTATCCGGGCAGCATTATTTACTGACTAATTCTTTCTCCGGATTGAAAAAAGATATCGATCAGCTTCCGGTTGAATGCGATGCAGTATATCTCTTTGGTGCAGATAAGAATCTGATAGATTCATTTCGTATCGAGCGAAGTGCGGAAAAAGAGGGAACACGTCTTGCTACTAAGCTTGATTCTGAGGCTATATCGAGATGCTTTTCGGAAGCCGGAATAAATAACACGATATCGGATACACCGACTCAGTATCTTTGTAACGAAGCGTATTGGTATCTGCTTGAAAGGTATCGTGGTAAAGCTGTGTTAATTCATATTCCGACATTAAAGCATTATTACAACTTATTTGAAAAAATTACTTTTCCCGAACATGAATATGAATCTATCCGTAACTACTTAAACAATCTTGGGTATTGTTACACCACGAGAGTATATAAAGAAATGGGGAGATATAAGGTCGGGAATATTTATATGGCCCCATGGGGAGACTTGCTTAGGATTGATGAGGTAAACATATATCATAAGGTCTCAGAGCGCCCTTTCTATAACGAAATGAGTGATGAAGAAAAGACTGAAATCTCCAGGTACTCTGAAGATATGGGGTTGCCTTACGAATTCATTAAATTTTCCGGATACACATTTGATATAAAAATGTGATTACCGATTATATGGAGAAAAAGTGTTGCCCGGACAGTGGAGATATCATTGGATTGGAATCAGAAAGGTGAATAAAATGGATAAATATATTGAAGGAAATAAAGCAGCCTGGGAAGAGGCTTTTGATAACAGAGATGCATTCTGGGGTGCTGATATTACGGAACGTATACAGAAAGAGAATTATCCTTTCTTTGAAAAGGAAATGATCGAGGTATTTCGAACTATTGACACGGAAGGAAAGGTTATCGGTCAGTTTTGCTGTAATAACGGTCGAGAACTGCTTTCTCTTGTGAAAAATGGAAAAGCCTCTAAGGGAGTTGGATTTGATATTGCCGAAAACCAGGTCGCTTTTGCAAATGAAAAAGCAAAAGAATTGAACCTGCCTTGCACATTTGAAGCTGTAAATATTTATGATATTGATGATAGTTTTAAAGACAGTTTTGATGTTGTGATCATCACTATCGGAGCATTATGCTGGTTTGAGGATCTGAATCGATTTTTTGAAATCGTTGCGAAATGCATGAAGCCCGGAGCTGTCATCGTGCTAAATGAACAACATCCCTTCACAAATATGCTGGCTACGGAAGGTGATGCTGAGTTTGATCCGGATCATAGAATAGAATGCCACTTTTCCTATTTTGAGCATGAATGGACCGGAAATGGCGGGATGTATTATATAACGAAGAAGAGCTATCATTCGAAGACATTTACCGATTTTACTCATTCGATGTCGGAAATAATATCCGGAATGTGCGGTAATGGAATTGTCGTTACGGGACTTAAGGAGTTTGATTATGATATCAGTGGAGGATTTTCTGATATAGACCATAGTGGATTTCCACTCTCAATGATCTTGCAGGGAAAGAAAGTGTGAAATGTGAGCATGGATGTTTATATAGCATGTAAGTAAGGAATGCTTATGAATCTGAATTTTTTAAAGGCCGGTACCGCTGATGCTTTAACATTGAACGGAATATCGAAACGAGCGTTTGACAGTGATGTTCAGGTTGGAGCGCCATCAGCGGGTGGCCCTCCCGGATATATGTCAGTACAGTTTCATACGAAAATGGCAAGACAGGGGCATCTGTATAAGTTGACCGATGATGGGCTGATCGTCGGAGGAGCAATCCTCTTTTTGAAAGAAGAAGAACTGAATATCGGCAGGATATTCATTGCACCGGAGTATTTTCGTAAAGGTTACGGATCCTTTATGATGAATGAAATAGAAACACTGTTTCCGGGGGTAAAGGAATATACGCTGGATACACCTGCTTGGAATATTAGGACGAATTCGTTCTATTCCAAAATGGGATACACAGAAATCAAACGCGATAATGAATTTGTGTTCTATTCCAAGCATATACTGCAATAGTAGCCTGAAAGGAATTGATATAGATGAACTTACATGATTGTTATGTGGAAGAAGATTTGTTTCCGATGATCTTCACGGAGCATGAAAAAAGGGATTACGGTATTCTTTTCTATAATACAGAGAATAAGGATTCTTTCGACTCCAATCATGCCGTGATATATAAGGATAAAATACATGATCTTCGGCAGGTGCTTGCAGATATCATCAGTTTCTATAAATCGAAGGGCAGCAGGTCCATCATCTATCAGTCTATGCTGGATGATAACTGGTTTGATGATATTAAGGACGAACTTACTGCAGCGGGTTTTAAGAGTGGGATAGAAGACCAGGAATATATGCTTCAGACAGGCAAAAACCTCATCATCCCCAATCCGGAAATTACGGTAAAAAGAGTTTCGGAGTGGAGTGACGGGATAGAAAATGTATTTGTTGAAGCAGAAGAACCGTGGGAGATCCAAGTAGCCAGAAAAGCAGGCCGTGCCGTGTTAGGCAGAATAGGAGAGGCAAAATGATAGAAACTGAAAGACTCCTGCTTCGGGAGTATACTATGGAAGATTTTGATGCACTGTATGAAATAATGTCAGATGTCGAGACGATGCAACATTATCCGGCTCCCTTTGATGAGGCAAGGACAAGACGCTGGATAGAATGGAATCTGGAAAACTATTCCAAGTATGGTTTTGGGCTGTGGGCGGTAGTGCTGAAAGAAACCGGAGAATTCATCGGAGACTGCGGATTGACCCTGCAGAATATCGACGGTGAAATGCTTCCGGAGATCGGATATCATATTCATAAGAAATACCAGCGCAGGGGCTATGCCAAGGAAGCAGCCCGGGCTGCACGTGACTGGGCATTTAGGAACACGGAATATAACATACTTTATTCCTATATGAAATATACTAATGAGGGTTCCTGGAGAACTGCCATGGCAAATGGCATGAAAAAGGTTAAGGAATATCCTGATCCGAAAAATACAATTTCCTATGCGTTTTCGATTACCAGAGAAGAATGGGAAAAGCTGCACATATGAAAGAATACATTTCCGCAACAATAGATAATTTAGAAGCAGTATATAATATAGTTCAGAATTCGATAAAAGAAACCTATCCTAAGTATTATCCCGGAGAGGTTGTTGATTTCTTTTGCGATTTACACAGTAAGGAAAACATCCTGAAAGATATCGAAGAAGGATTGGTTGGGATTCTTACGGTTGACGGAAAAAGCGTTGGGACCGGCTGCTATAAGGATAACCATATTACCAGAGTATATGTAGAGCCTGAATACCAGGGAAGAGGGTATGGCACATATATCATGGATAATCTGGAAAAATGTATCTCTGATAATTTTCCAACGGCTGTATTGGATGCATCCTTACCAGCCTGTCATTTGTACGAAAAAAGGGGATACGAAACAATTGAACATTGTAAACATCCCGTTAACAATGGAGTGGTTCTCGTGTATGAACAGATGTCGAAAAAGCTTTCCCGTAATCTGACGGCAATAGATTATGACGGGAGAAGATTTGTGCCTTTGATCAATTCGGAAAATGGCGAAGTAGACGGAAATACTGTATTTCTTTATCACCAAAATGGATATGATTTTTCAGCAGAGTATTCCGGGGGAGATGTTAAGAACGGATTTATGGTAGGAAAAGTTGATATATCCGGAGCACTTGATTTTTACTATGAGCACATTAATACGGATGATGAGATCCGTGTAGGGAAATGTCACAGTATACCGACTGTTAACGATAACGGTAAAATAGAATTGCATGAAAAATGGCAGTGGCTTAACGGAGATTGTTCATCCGGAGAGTCGATTGTGGTAGAGCAAGACTGATTGGGCTGCCTGCAATATTCAAAAGAGGGTTTTATGAAAAAGAGAATGTAATCGAATTTGTTTCAAAATTGGGGCAAGAGGAATAATGATGGGAAAGAATCCAAAACCTACCGGACAATATGCAGTCGGAACAATGACTTTTACAGCAAAGGAAGAGAGAGACGAGGTACTGCATCCCGGTGCAAAGAGAAGAATATCGGCACGAGTATATTATCCCGTAACGAAAGATTCTGTGATTGGAATCGAGAAGGCTGAGTACATGTCTCGAGATATGTGTAAGGGAATAAAGGATGCCTTTAAACTTCCGATTAATTATGACAATGAAACGGCAGCCGGAAATAATGTCTCTGAATGTTATCAGGATGCTCCGCGAATCGCAGGAGAGAAGTTTCCGCTTATCATATTTAACCATGGTTATCAGTCTTTTCGGGAAGGGAATTCATTCCTTTGTATTGAACTTGCTTCTCACGGATATATTGTTATGACGGTTGGTCATCCTTTTGAGGGAGTATGTACGGAATATGATGATGCCGCACCGACATTTGCTGATAAGCAGCTTCTGAAGACAGCAAACAAGCCGATGATTCCAAATATTATCGCACTGAATAAGCTTACGAAAGCTAAGGGTACGGATGAAGAATTAGTTAAGATGATAGATAAGTATCAGGAGAGATTTGGCAGGTTCCTGATCAATCGTCTTCCGGAATGGGCAGAGGATATTTATACTGCACTTGATCATGTGAAAGAGACCATGGATGATATGGTTGATTTTGATAAGGGTATCGGACTGGCAGGTCATTCGTTTGGCGGGGCTGTGGCCTATTATCTCTGTATGAATGACCCGCAGTTTAAATGCGGAGCAAATATCGATGGGATGCTCTTCGGACAGTATCATGATCAGGTTATGGATAAGCCGTTCCTTATGATTGCATGTGAAGAACACGAAGTGCTGGCAGCGAGAGTCTGCTGCATGCATTCGGCACCCGCGTACAAGGCAGTTTTCCGGGATATGAAGCATGTTGGCTTTTCGGATATGAAACATGCAATCCCGAAATTTATGTCAGGAACGACAGGTAAACTCGATGCGGATCTCATGCATGTGAATCTATGTAAATGTCATTTGTATTTTTTTGATGCACATCTGAAAGAGAATAGTAAAATTGCGGATGTGAAGTCTAATGATGTAATCAGATTTGAGATATATAAATGAAAAAAGATCTTTTAATCAAAGCAGCACAGCTTTACGGATTCGATATTGCAACTGCCAAGGAAGTTCCCGGGCATGATGGTGGCAGAAATCTTGTATTTATGATTGGAACCGATTCAGTACTCAGAGTATCCTCTCTTTCGGATAGAAACATGGAGGATTATGAGGCTGAAATCGAGTATGTTCATTATCTTTCTGAAGGTGGAGCCTGCGTGGCAGATTCCATTCCCTCTGTGAAAGGTAATCGCATAGAAATAATCGATGATAAGGCAGTGACCATGTTCGAAACTGCAAAAGGGGACCAAATAGCCGATCATGGATACCGGTATATTGATGGAGTTCCGATAGACGAGTACTTCTATCTTACCGGCAAGGTTTTGGGGAAAATACATGCACTTTCAAAAAGCTACAGCCCGATTCATAAGCGGTTTGATTTCTTCGATAAGTACAATGAAAACTATTTCGAAAGTCTTATCCCGGATGATTTCCTTTGCCTGAATATGAATATGGGGCGCCTGGTTAAAGACAGGATGCATGAAATTCTGGAGGAGCTGCGCAAACTTCCTCAGAACTCCGGAAACTATGGAATGGTTCACTTTGACTATAGCGATGGCAACTATAACATTGAGTATGATACAGGGAAAATCAATGTATTTGATTTTGATAACTGCCGTACTTGCTGGTATTTATATGATATTGCCAATTTGTGGTCTCATGGTCTTGGGTGGATTGCTTGGAATAATAACGCGAATGAAAGACGGGCATATATGGAAAAATATATGCAGACAGTCATTAACGGATATCGGACTGAGTGTTCCATAACCGATGAAGAACTAGAGCATCTGGAACTGATGGTCAATGTAGTATTAATGGAAAATATCATCGATACCTTTGAGGCGATGAAGACTGCCGGTGAAGAATTCGATTTCGATGAGGAAGATAGCTACAATGTGAAGTGCCTGGTGGAAGGCTTTAGCTGGTTTGGGTTCTACAGTGATATTTTTGATGTCGAATCACCTTTTGAGGTAGAAATATAAATTTTCAGATTTATTTTCGATGAAAAATCGGGATTACAAAGAAATCGCAATTTGCGGAATTGATGAATGTGGTTGTGTAGGAGCAACTGCAAAAGGGGCAGTAAAGACCGGCGCAAACGTTGTAATGATAGAAAGCTGCATTGGCAGACGGTTCCCTGATGCAAAGGTCCGGAAGATGCGAGAAGACCTTAAAGCACTGGGTGTAAAATATAAGGCAGAAAAATAAAAAACAACTCCTTACCTTGAATGCTTGGTAAGGAGTTGTTTTATTATGTTCAGATTCTTATTTATTTCTTGATCTCTTTTTCACTGATACCCGAAAGATCAGCACCGGTCTCGGAACCTGCTTCTTCGTTGAAGTTATAGTCTTTTCCCGGAAGGATTGCGTTAAGGATTATACCTACAAGTGATCCTACTGCAAGACCGGAAAGAGCGATGTTAGCACTTCCTACGCTGAAAGCGATTGCTCCTGCGGAGGAGAAGTTGATTCCGATTGAAAGAACGAGGATGAGAGCTGCGATGATAACGTTTCTGCTCTTGGTGAAATCAACCTGGGTTTCAACGATGTTACGTACTCCGACTGCGGAGATCATTCCGTAAAGTACAAGTGAGATACCGCCGACGGTTGCTGAAGGCATTGCCTCAATGATAGCGGCGAACTTGGGGCAGAAGGACATGAGGATAGCAAAATATGCTGCGAGTCTTATTACGAAAGGATCGAAAACTCTGGTAAGTGTAAGAACTCCGGTGTTCTCACCGTATGTGGTGTTTGCGGGTGCTCCGAAAAGTGAAGCGATGGTGGTTGCAAGTCCGTCACCGGTAAGAGTTCTGTGAAGTCCGGGATCTTTTATGAAGTTGCGGTTTACCGTTGAGGAGATAGCGGATATGTCTCCGATGTGCTCCATCATGGTTGCGATCGCGATGGGAACAATGGTGATCGCTGCGGTGATAAGAAGTCCATTGTGGATATCGCTGCCGACATTCTTGGAGTTAGAGAAGATGTAGAATACGGTATTTGAATATTTAACGGGAAGTCCTATCCAGGGAGCTGCGGCAACTTTTGAGAAATCAACATATCCGAAAACTGCTGCAACTACATATGAAGCGATAACTCCGATGAGGATGGGAAGGATCTTGATCATTCCTTTACCCCAGATGTTACAGATGATGATGGCCAGAATAGCTACGAGAGCGATGGGCCAGTTTGATGAACAGCTGTCGATAGCTGATTTGGAAAGATTAAGTCCGATCGCTATTATGATGGGGCCGGTAACGATGGGAGGGAAGAATTTCATAACATGGTTTGCACCGAATACTTTGAAAAGAAGTGCAAGTACCAGATAGAGAAGTCCTGCAAGTGCTACTCCGAAGCAGGCATAGGGGAGAAGTTCAGCCGAGGTCATCATCTCGCCGTTGGATTTAGCAATCGCAAGAGTTGCGATGGTACCGTATCCTGCAAGGAATGCGAAGGATGAGCCGAGGAATGCGGGAACTTTCTTTTTGGTGATCAAGTGGAATAAAAGAGTACCGAGGCCTGCAAAAAGAAGAGTTGCGGAAACGCTGAGGCCGGTGATAAGAGGAACAAGAACGGTTGAGCCGAACATTGCGAACATGTGCTGAAGGCCCAGGATCAGCATTTTGGGAGTTCCGAGGGTTTTAGCGTCGTAAATACCCTGCTCTCCGAGGATCGTTTTCTTGGAATCTGACATATTATCCTCCTGAAAATGAGTGTCCGCGGTGGATTCCCGCGGATTATCGATTGTATGGAGCCGGCAACTATATTTAGTGCCCTACACCGATATTAATAATACATTTGGTAGAAAATCTCGTCAACGCCAAGCAAATGTTATTTTAATATTTGGCAAAAAAATCCCCCGCAGATCGCTCTGCGGGGGGATTTGGTTATTATTGGGAGAGTGGATTAGGGATTAGGATTGGTGGTCTGCCATGCACCGTTGTTGAGATAGTATACATGTCCCTTTATGGTTACGTTTCCACCTGTAATGATTCCGCCGCTGTAATCGAATGTGAATGCGGTTACATCGGTCTTATTTACACCGGAAAGGGTATATACGATATCACCGTAGGTTCCGGTGGTGTTAGCCATTTTTCCTTCCATCTCTGAGATCTTGGTTACTGCGGTCAGCGTGTTGGCGTTGTCTGTCTTATATCCGTCACCATATGCCTGATCAATGACTGCCTGAGCAGCGACTCTTACGGTCTGAGCGGTTGAATAATCCTTCTCGGATCTTGCTCTGTCAATGTATCCTAAAAGGGTAGGAACAAGGATTGCAGCAAGAATTGCCAGAATAACAAGTACGACGATGAGTTCTACGAGTGTAAAGCCTTTGTTGTTCTTTTTCATTATTTTTTCCCTCCTTAGAATACAGATAAGACTCCTTAAAGTTTTGTATCTGTTATTTATATCGGTCATTATAACAAATACTTTAGTCTTTTAGGAAAACCTTTTCCATATTTGTCACAAATTTAAAAAATTATTCATTATAGGCAATTTTTTCCAGTTCTTCCATGGTCGTAATGCCTTTTTCAACAAGCTCAAGTCCGGCCTGTTTGAGGGTTTTCATGCCCTGCTGTTCGACGGCGTATTTTTTGATGGTATCCGCATCCGCACCCTCAGCTATAAGCTTTCTGATGCCTCTGTCCACGTAGAGAACCTCGTGTACGGCGATTCGTCCGCTGTATCCGGTTCCATGGCATTTTGCGCATCCTACGGCGGATCTTGCGTTAGGCATGTCACGTCCGGCGAAAGCCCTCTGATATTCATCCAGCCCCGTCACCCTTCCGCAGGCGGGACAAACCTTTCTCATAAGTCTCTGTGCGATTGCCCCAACCAGTGCCGAGGAGAGTAGATAGGGCTCTGCCCCCATGTCTATTAGTCTTATTATGGTAGAAACGGCATCGTTGGTATGAAGAGTCGAGAGAACCAGGTGGCCTGTGATAGCTGCTCTCAGGGAGATGCTGGCGGTTTCGGAGTCACGGGTTTCTCCTACCATTATGATATCGGGGTCCTGTCTTAAGAGCGCCCTGAGACCCGAATCGAAGGTGAGTCCCGCAGTTGGATGGACCTGCATCTGGTTGAGTCTGTTTAAGTTCTTCTCAACGGGGTCTTCGATGGTGGATATATTAACCTGTCTGTCCGAAAGAGAATCCAGAGCCATGTAAAGGGTGGTGGTCTTACCGGATCCCGTAGGTCCTGTGATGTAGATCAGGCCGTTGGGGGATTTGAGCATCCTGTTGAACTTTTCGTAATTATCCTGTTCCATACCGAAGGTGGACGCATTGTCTATTCTTGAGTTTCCGGCAAGGATTCTCATTACCACCTTTTCGCCGAATACGGTGGGAATGACTGAAACTCTGACGTTTACTATCTGATCCCTTATCTTGATCCTGAAGTGTCCGTCCTGGGGTACTCTTTTTTCCGCGATATCAAGCTCCGACATGATCTTGATACGGGCTATGAGTGATCCCTGAACGTTTTTCTGGAGAGTCATGTAATCGATAAGTGCGCCGTCCATACGAAGACGTACATGGATCTCTTTTTCGAAGGGTTCGATATGAACGTCGGATGCATTATCCTGATAAGCCTTGTCCAGAAGGGAGTTGACCAGATTGATGATTGGTGCATCGTCTGCGCCGGCGCCTGCATCAATGACCATTTCCCTGACCTCGGAAGCTACGGCGGATTCGTTGGCAGATTGAGCCGCACGCTTGGTCTGTACCTCGGCGTAGTAGTAATTGATGGCATTTTCAATAGAGGCACGCTCAGCCAAAACGGTTTCAACGTTCATACCGCTGGTCTGGCGTACGTCCTCGATATTGATAAAATCAAGCGGATCGTTTACCGCAACTATAAGAGTTCCTTCACGGAATGCTACGGGAAGCATCAGATAGCTTGATGCCATTTGGCTGGGAATTGTTTTGACCGCATTGCTGTCTACGGGGTATGTGGACAGATCAACCACCTCAAGTCCCATACGGCTTCCCAGGGTGTAGAGCATCTGTGTTTCCGTAACGTATCCTTTTTCGATCAGGATCTCACCCAGTCGTTTTTTGGATTCTTTCTGTTCATGAAGTGCATCCGCAAGCTGGGCTTCGTCGATATAACCCGCTGCAACCATCAGATCGCCGATCCTGATTTTGGTAGAAGAGCCTGCTTCCATATCTAATCTCCCTTGTTTCGAAATTGATCAAAACGACATGTGCGTCATTTATTCCGCCTTGTCCTTCATATATAAATTAACCGAGATCTGTAACTGTCTCTGATCGCTCTCGACTACGAGTATCGATCCGTCTTCCAGAATAAAGGTTACGGGATCGAGAGTGATCCAGGTGAATCCGGTGATCCTTACGCTGGGGTTGTGAGCAAGATCATCGATCACAGCCTGTTCTGCTTCGATATCACCTTCAACCACAAGTGTAAGTCCTACACACAGAAGTCCGGAGCTTTCGGTGGAGGTAACATTCCTTACTCCGGTTGTATATTCTTCCATGGGATTTGATATGATCCCCATATCCGAAGATTCATATCCGGTTATGAAACTGAGGACGGCTTCTTTATAGTAGGAACCGGATTTAACCTCATCCTCGACGGAAGCTTCGGTATTCTCCGGAAGCGTAACTTCTTGCGAGGCTGCCGTATCCAAAGTCTGAATATCCGAATAGAGATAAGGTTTTTCGTCAACATATCCCTGAGGCATGTTGATGGTCAGATCTCTTGCAAGAAGACCTCTTTTTAATACATAGGAGGTAACAAGCTTATCTATTTCCGAACTGTCCATGTATTCATAGTAGTTCGATGTTGAATCCGCAAGATCTTCAGCAAATCTGTTCGAAAGAGTTTCGGCTGTCGAAAGTCCTATAACCTTTGCTTCGTTTTTAGCTTTTAACGCAGATTCAATTCTGATCCTTTCCTGATCCTCCACAGTCTTTCTGTAAAGAGGCCTGATAAGGCACCATCCGAAGATAAATATGATCAATATATATACCAGCATGTTGAGGAGCTTTTTATCTCTGGCAGTGAGTGATGAACTGAAATTCATTTATTCTTCCTCCTTTGCAGATTGTCCGCTAAGGGTGCAGATGACTTTGATGGACCAGGCACCGTCGCTTTCATTCCACGAGTAGCCGGTATAGTCAACATTTTCAAATATATCCATATTAAGCAGATCTGCTATGAACCTGTTTATGTTCTCTACGGTAGGAGAGGAAGCGGTGGTAGAGAATACACCGTCTCCGGAATTGTATGAACTGAATTCAACGGAGACATTATGCTTGGATGCCGCATTTATTATCTGTTCGTTGACACTTGAATCGGGTATGGGATAAGTATCAATGTATGTACGAAGGAGATCCGCACCGCCCTGCTTCTTTCCGTCGGCTGCCGAGCGGGTGATGAAGGCGTCGTATTCCATGGCACTTTGCATTACATCGATCCGTGAATTGTAGCTTTCTATATCACGCAGTCTTTGTGCTGTATTGATCCTTATTATGAACATAAATATCGTGATAAGGAGCAGTACTGCAGTTGTGATGATGACCGGTATGGTTTTTTTGTATAACTCGATCTTCCTGTTATATTTTTCATCTTTTTTCTTGATGGCCTTAAGAACAGGGAAGCCTGTCTGAGGAACCACAAGTCCCGATATGGGATATATAAAAGATGACAGACGATCGTTCCATTTTTTGAAATGAATATGTGAAGGCGCCGCAGTTCCGTGAACTGATATATCGGGATCCGTATCCGCAAGATATCTCTGGAGCATGGACACGTCTTCGGGAGTCATTCCGGCGAAGAAGACATCGGTTATGGCGCTTGACAGGTGCTTGGAGGAAGCGAACTGCTTTATGCCGGAAATATTACTTCTGATCTCTGCAGCAAATTCCTGTGTGCCGGGCTGCTGGAAGAGTCTCTTGGTAGAGTTGTAATAATACTTTCCGTTTTCATAAAGTATGGTTACAAGCATTTGGGCATCACGGATCATATAGATGGCGGTGGTGCCTCTTATGCATGTGGCGAGAAGTTCCGTAGCAAGGCTAACACCGTCATGTACGGAATTAAGAGTGATTCCTGCATCCGAGAAGATCTTTATATATGTTTCTATGAAGGTGCGCTCTGCAACTTCGGTTATGACGTTCTGAGTTTTTTCCTTCTTGTTGGTCTCAATCAGATACCAGCCCTTTCAGGGTGATTCAAATCTTCCGAATTCATCCGGATTAGCCTGCTTATCCAGATAGTCGGTAATACTCGTCTGCTTTGAGATTAGGGGCATCGTCACGCGGTTGGAGATAAGCTGAGGGCTGTTGATTATCAGATCCGCATTTCCGCTTATCTTGTTGACGGACCACAGCTCTTTAAGCTTGGCGGATATCGCTTCGCCACCGCCCTCGATGATGACACCGTTGAGTATGGCGTTTTCCGGCATGGGCGCCTCAATGAGACGGTCTATGTATATAGACTTTCCCTTGCTTTTTCCGACAACGATCTGAATATTTTTGTTTGAAAAAAATACAGAAACGGACATTTTCTCTCTCCCGTAAATAAATTATTGACCTGCACCGATTGTTGAGTAGGACTGGTAGATCGGAAGTATGACACCGATCATGATGAAACCGACGATCACGGCCATTATTACGATCATCACAGGTTCTATGTACTTGACCATTCGTGTCAGCGCCTGTTCGGATGCAAAGTCGAGATTGTCAGCGACACTAACGAGCATTGAATCCAGCGAACCTGTTTCTTCACCGACTCTTACGACGGATGAAAGTTTTGATACGAAGCCGTCTACATTATCAAGCGCATCAGAGAGGAGACCGCCTGCCTGTACGGCTTTGATCACATCATTAAATTGGTGTTCTATGTATGAGTTACCTATGGTCTGACGGGCTATGGCAAGGCACTGGTCTATGGGAATGCCTGCCGAGTAAAGTGAACTCATTGTTCTGGCAAATCGTGCGGAGTAGATTACTTGCTGGAGTTTACCCAACGGTCCTCTTACTTTGAACCTGTCGATCACCAATCTTACCGATGGTATTCTGGAAACGATTCCGCCGAATATCCATATAAGCACCGCAAAAACAAGGAGCAGATACCAGTAGTTTCTGACGAAATCACTTACGCCCAGCAGGAATCTGGTGGGGGCGGGAAGTACCGGCATCTCATTGAAGAGTTCTTCGAACTGGGGCATGATGAATCCGAATATGATTCCCACGACACCTACAATAAGTGCGGCAAGTATTTTCGGATAGGTAAGTGCGTTTTTTGCCTCGGACTCAAGATGGTTTTCTTTTTGATATTGATCAGCCAGCCTGAGAGAGGTACTGTCAAGGTTACCTGAGCTTTCCGCTGCTCTGAACATATACACGAGGAGCGGCGGGAATGCGGGATACAGTTCTTCCATGGCAGTGGATAATGCGATACCCTGAACGACCCTGTCCCTGAGCCTCATATAGAGTTCCTTCTCATAGGGAGTTATTGATTCATCCGATCCCTGGATCTCCAGTGCACGGAGTATTGAGATGCCGGATTTGATGAGCTCGCCCATCTGTCTGCAGAAATCCGAAAGCTGTGATTTTTTCAGCGGTTTCAGCGCTATTTGCTTTGCTACTTCTTCATAGTAGAGAAGGGTCTGATCTTTACTGCTTATCAGCTTTCTGATCTCTCTTTCGTCGGAAGCTTTAATACGTCCCTTGATCTGTTTTCCGTTTTTGGTTTGTGCTGTGTATCTATAGTCAGGCATAGTTTATTTATTCTCCTGCTGAATATTCCAGTACCTTAAGATCGTAGTACACTGTCCAGTCACCGTTCATTCCGTATGTTCCGTCGCCACTTCCCACTTCCTTGTATTCCACAAGGTATCGTCCTTCTCTGTATGAAAAAGAAAGAGGAATATCGTTTTCGGAATCCCATCCCGTGAGTATGATCTCGCCTTTTATAGGGATCATGGTCTGCATCCTGGTAAGGGCATTGGGGTCAAGGCCTGTCTCATATGAAGGATCGTATATCGACTCCTCACCCTTATAGAATTCCAGCGATACCAGTTTCATGGCAACACGGATATCTTTGGCATGTCCAAGGGCGGTTCTGGCACCGGATCCTATTCCGGATACAAATATGATCACACCGATGATCAATGCAACGATGATCAGGATCCGGGCAATCTTTCCGAATCTGCCCGCGTTTTCTTTTACATAGAATTCAGTTTTGGAATTGCCTTTTAAATCATCCATGGTTATTCACCCGTTTGATCAAGGTACACTGTATGTTCCTGTATTTCCGTTTACCGAATAATTGAATTTTTTAGTGTTTGCAGGAGTAGAACCGAACAGAAGATCCATGGCATCCGCACCTGCGGGATAATTCTTAAGGGTTATAACATATGTCTGTGAAGCATTGACATTGAATGTGCCTTCATTTACGCCCATGATCGCGCCCCATGTTCCGGAAGATGAGATATCTATCGATCCGCCATCGGGTATACGAATGGTTGCGCTGTCGCCTTCCGTTCTTCCGAAGGTACTTGAGTTATATCCGACTATTCCTCCGGCGGCGGTATTGCCTGATACAGTGATCTGGGAATTACTGTTGGAAACAAGGGATATAAATGGCGTGTTTTGAAAAGCACCTTCTATCTTGCCTACAAGTCCACCGGCATATGTTGCGGCATTGACGGATACGGTTGAAGTGCCTTCGCACCTTATCTCAAGTGTTGTGCCCTTTCCGATATTTCCGTCGGAAATATGGCCGACGTTTCCTCCGGCTGCACTGTCTGTTGATCTGATACTTAGCGCAGAGTTTTTGACTTGAATGCTTCCGCCCGAATAGTAGCAGTTGTTTTCTGCAGCTCCTACGATTCCGCCCGTATATCCTGATCCGGTTATCGTAAGGGTGCAGCTATCCAGGATCACTTTGGGCTTCTTATGAAGATTTTCTCCGTTTCTCGAATATGCAAGTCCTGCGATTCCGCCTACGTAATTATTTCCCTTTATCGTACATTCAGAAACCGGAGCAAGGGTTATTGCCGCAGCGTTTGAGAATGCATTCGAATATCCGATGATACCTCCCACATTATCCGTACCGGTTATGGTGATGTTCTTGCCAGTGAATGTATACTTGGAGGACTCCGATGAAGAGCCGTTATATACTTCTCCGAATATTCCTCCGGTGTGTTTGGTTCCTGTTATGGAAGAATCCTGTCCGTTATAGATCAACTGCGGACTGTTTTCTATCTTGGCGCTTGTTTCGTAGCATCCGATTATTCCGCCGGTATGTTCGGCACCGGTTATGGAAGATGAGGTTGCCTCATACAAGAGAACCGATGTGTTCTTGATGGTTATTCCGGTATTGGCATATCCGATGATTCCGCCTGTGTAATTTGCTCCGGCAATAGTGGTTCCTTCTTCGCCAAATACCATCTTTGAAGAACCTTCTATGGTACCGGAACTCATGGCACCGATAACACCGCCGGTATAGTTTCCGCCGGATATGGATGCTCCCGCTGATGCAAAACTTATCACAGAACTGTTCTTGAAATATGAGCCTGTTACTGAGCCTGCAATACCGCCCGCATACTCGGGAGTTTCGTCCGAAGATACGCACAGAATGTGCGCACTTTCGCCAATGTAACTTATTTCTCCGGAGATATTTCCTACGCTTTCGACTTTACCGATGCATCCGCCGATATTGCCCTTTCCGGAAATAAGAGAATTAACTCCTTCATATATGATATGAGCGTTTTCTCCGATCTCTCCTCCGTTTAGTTTTCCTATACATCCGCCCACATATTCGTATCCGTTTACGGCCAGATTCGTAAGGCCTGATCTGACGGTTCCGTAAATCTTGGTTCCCGAGCTGTTACCGATACATCCGCCGATATGAGAAGACAGTAATTTATTTTCAGCGGACAGATATGTTCCGTCTATTGCAAGGATGTTTCCGGTCAGCAGAATTTCACCGATTTCACTTATGGTAGGAGATCCGGTAAGGCTGCCTATAACTCCTCCGATATTATTTCCTCCTCTTACGTATCCTCCGTTTGAAGTCATGGTAATTGAAGAGGTAACGGTCATTCCCAGTATGCTGCTTCCTATACATCCTCCTACATTTTCACCGTCTGCCTGAATGATGGGAGCTGCACTGTTTAAATAAACATATGAATTTACGGAGACAGTCGAATTAAAGTTCTTGTTTGTGTTAAGAAGTCCTATTGCACCGCCTGCATTATCATTTCTTGCATGTACGTGGGAATAAGGATTAAGCACCACGGTCATATCAGAGGTGGTTGAATGATTGGTGTTATCGAGGCGTCCGATCATTCCTCCCGCATTATCGTAGCTGTCCACATTTACGATGACAGTATTTCCTGCAGTCTGAGCAGGAAGATTAAATGCTGTTTTTATCTCCGAGCTTCCCACGGTGAGATATCCGATCAATCCGCCCGCATTTACGGTATCGGTATCATAAACGATTCCGGAAAGCGTAGATTTGGAGGCATTAATGTTAAGGGTTACGGAGCCTGCTTCTCCCTGCACGAGAGTTAGTGACGAATTGGCGGAATTGTTTCCTGCCTTGAATAAGCCGCAGACACCGCCGCAGTTTGCCATGGCGTTTACGGATACGTTTCCTGATGCGATCGCACGAAGGGACATGTATGAACAGATACTTTGTGCATTACCGATAACACCGCCTGCATTTGACAGATCTGAGATGATCGCAGATCTGGACTGCAGCTTAGCGGTAATGGTAGTTGAGACTCCCGAAGGATCACTGCTGAGGGCGCCTGTCTGCGTACCTATTACACCGCCTGCGTTATTGCCGTATGAGTGAATGGATCCGCTTTCGAAACAATAGATCGAACTTGCTCTCGGCATGAACCGGATCAAACCGACGCTGCCTCCGATACCGGAATTATTACATTTGGCATCCGAAATGGGATGGGCGTTTGTATTTCCGAGGATTGTTCCATAATTGAAGGATGCTATACGGAAAAGCGGAAGGGTATTCTGCCCGCCTGTGATCGCACCTACGGCACCGCCTATTCCGCCGGTGGTTTTGTCCACGTTTGTATTCAATTGATTCCCGGCATGAGTGCAGTCACCGTATATATCTCCATTATTGATCACGGAGATCAATACGTTTGCGTTTATACCGTTTAAAGCGTTGATCTTTCCGACAGCGCCTCCGGTTGAATGTGCATAACCGTAATATGTTTTGTTAACGCCGTTGTCATTGTATGTATATGAACCTATATGCGAATTACTGTCATTGATCACAAGGATGCTCACATCGGATACGTCACTGCTGGTAATGATGCCAACGGCTCCGCCAAGGTTCTTGACATAGCTTTTTCCATCGGAAGATGTGATGACTCCTTCGTTTCTGACACGTATGCTGATAATTCCGCCGCCGTAATGGCTGATTCGTCCGACAGCACCGCCTATTCCTGTTTCACGCTTCACATCTTTCGATTCTTCGTCTGTCTTGCACAGGATATAGGAATGTGAATCGAGAGTTACGTCAATTGCATATTCAAGAGGATCTACGGGTGATACCAATCCCAGATCTTCGGTGATCGTGAGAATTCCGTCTGATGTACATGAATATGACAAGGTTGCGACTTTCGAGTTCTGACAGAAGTTTGCGTTGTTAAGCGTACTTCCTACCGCACCGCCCAAAGAGTCGGAGGTTGCATACAATACGGATGTGATGCCGGTGCCGAAATCTATGATCGCTTTATCCGTGTCTTCGGTGTTGTTAACGCGAATGAATGCATCAATATCACTTCTGGTATAGCCTACGGAACCACTGACATTCAGCCAGTTTGCGGAAACAAATTTTCCGGTTGTTTCGAGATGACCGTAGAGATAACCCGGGGCATTTGCTACTGACGTAGCACCGTTGTCACCGACTATTACTCCGCACGCGGAAAGTTCGTAAAGATGCCAGTTATCGGAATCATCCTTGTACAAAGATGTAATGATACAATTACTGAATTTGATCGTGTTGTTTTCCCTGTCGGTGATGGAAGGAGATCCGATATAACCGATATTTGTTCCCACAAGTCCGCCCATGGGAGAACTTCCCTTGAACGTTAACGCATGTGTTGAATCGATGGTGGTGTTTACCAGAGATGAAACCACGGACTTTATCTCGTCAGTATCATCGGGAGAACCGTCCGGTACATCACTGAGGAGCAGCGTCATTCCGTTTGCGCGGATGTTGATAATATTGCCGCGGTTAACATTTATGAGACCGTATCCGTCCAGAGTGGAAGCATTCTGGTTCCTGTCAAAGAAGGACTCCAGTCTCATCTGAAGATTGTTGATGGAGGCTGTTTTTCCCGTAAGGGTATCCGTTACTGCCTGAAGAGTCGTATGAGTGTTGATCTTAGGAATAGAGGGGAAGGATACTACGCAGAGATCATCTCCGTATTCCTTGTGAGTAATGGTAGTAGGACCGGGAATGGGAACGGGTGAATGAGGAACTATGCCCACACCGCTTACTGCGGAATATACGACAACATCGCTGGAGTAAACGGGATTGCCGGTGACAGTCTTCATGGAGTACCAGTTCAGGTCTCTTGCGATCGAATAGCAGACATCAATGCCCGTATTGTTTTCAAGCATACGAATGTTATACAGATGTCTGTAAGAAGTTATGACAGCGCTGTCGGTTCCACCGATGGTCGGCTTGGTGCCGACGCTTCCGGCTCCCAGATCTCCGAAATACGAATTGACTATCGCATATCCTTTGCCGTTTTCCTTTGTAGCCGCGAGGTCCATATATCTGTATGTTCCTTCGGAGCTGTAATATACGGGATCGTCGAGAGCTCTGCTTGCATAGACCGTATCCGTAGCGGCGATGTTGGTGCCCTTGTAGGCGGCGTATGCATCACCGAAGTTATCGTTTTCCGCAAACATGGTAGCGTAGAAGTTGGTGGGAAATCCGTTTGCCGCAAGCTTGGTAATGTTGGGAGCGGTCAGTCTGTGGAAACTGTAGTTGAGAGTTTTCAGAGTTTCCGAAGCTGTGCCGCTTGCGGGATTCATGGCATTGTCGATGAGATTGCGGGACATCATCGCATCAAGAGTAAGAGAGTAGTATACTCCCTCGGAAATGGTTGAACCGTACACATCATATATCTCATAGGATATGGTGATGGGGAAATTGAAATAATTATCGTTTTGGAAAAGCTTGTTTCCTTCACTGTTATAGTCGAAGGCATAATGCGAGGGTGATACTCTGTGCACGTATACTTTGGCAATGCCCTGAATTGAAGCCTTATAAACGGTTATGGGAATTCCTCTTATATCACTGACTGTCTCTTGGGTGTAGAGCACGGTGTAATCTTTTGTTCCCGTATGTCCCGCAAAAGAAAGATTTGTTGTGTGCTCGTTGAGCAATAAATCAAAGTTGTCTTTACTGAATTTTAGTGCATCGTAAAAACCTCTCTGATAAAGATTCTGCTGAGGATATCCTTCGAAAATGGAATTTTCGTTAAGTACAAGATCACAGAATTTTTCATTTGTGTCTGCGTTGAATAAGGTGAGAGTATAGTGAACATGGTCGGGAACTCCTGTTACGGGATTGTCATCCGATTTGACCGACCATTTGATATCGAGAGTTTCTCCGTTCCTGAGCGTGAAATCGTTTACTTCCACTTCGGAAGGTACGAAAACGGAATCAATCGAGGCCAGACTTACATCACCGCAATAATATCCGATGAGACTGGTTTTCTTACGATATTCATCGTCCCTGTAGGGAACCGTAAGATCCGTATGCTCATTGTATGCGCGCAGATCCCACGCTGTTCTCTTACTGTCGTAAAAAACAGAACATACACTTGTGCTGAGGTGAAGATTTCCGGATGCATCCAGTGCTTTCTCCACATCGAATTCTATGGTGATGATACCGGACATTACATCGGTTGCTTTGAAGTCCTGATAGATTAGTTCCTTGATCAGATCGTTCTGGGCATTATCCGCACCCGGAGTATATGTAACTGCATAACGCATATGTACGGACTGCCCGGGAAGAGAATTCGGAAGCTTGTCCGGGAACAGTCTGAATGATCCGGGATTAAATTTTGTATCGTATAATTCGCGGTTATTATCCTGGGAAGGATCTTCCGTTCCTATGCCTGCACTGCCTTCATCATTAAGTCCCTTTTGTCCGATGAGAGTTCTGCTCCATTCGTCAAGGCTTCCGTTTTCCGACATGTGATTCAAAGATGCCTGAGCAGACTGATAGATGGTCTCTGCGGTTCTTTGATTGTTGTTGTATCTGGTCATGTCTATGTAGGCGATGATACTGTAGACCGCAGCAGAAGCAAGTATTCCCAGTATCACCAGGACTACTATCATTTCAACCAGTGTAAAACCGGCATTGATATTCTTTTTTGAACCATGTTCTCTGAATATCATTCGGTGGTGTCCTCTGCAAAAACAAGGATTGAACTTCTGGTATAAACGGGACTTTCCGAAGCCTGCTGTGCATAATCACATGCATAAACTTTGACGGTTACTTTAACGCTGAGAGGTCTCTGAATATATATTTCATCCGATGAAGTCTGAAGGTCCGAGAATTCAAGGCTTACCGTATATCCGTTATAAGCTGTGGATGAAAAAGGAGTGGTGTAATCGTATCTGACTGCGGGATAGATGCAGCCGATGGTTTTTGACTCGCCGCTGTAGGTGCAGTTCTTGTTTTCTTTTCCGCACTGGTAATATCCGAAATGAACGTATCCCTGACGGGTTTCGGGAGTTGCCGAAGGTTCTGCGGCTGTCGGGTAGAATCTGTAAACCGCTCTGGATGAGATTCCGCCGATACCGTCAGCCGGATTGGGGAATATATAAGAGGATCCCTCCAGAATGTTGGCATTTTGGACACTCTTGAAATTGGAATAGGAAATGGGCATGCAGGAATATACTGCCTGGCAGAAACCCGGATTTTTCCTGATGATGAGGACATTTCCTACGGAATCAAATCTTGCCGTACGGGGATCGGACTGCTCGAAGGTGCTCAGGAGCAGCTGATCGCCGGTTGAAGGCTCGTAGGTATCCATTCCCAAATTGACGATCCTTACCGAAGCAAAATCATCTATGTATGCTTCCGCACATTCTTCCCTCAGAGAATCGATCACCATGTCTGCAACAATCTGGGCCCTGCTCATGGACTGGAGCTGCATATAGATCCTGGTGGAAGCGGGGAGCAGGGCTACTATCGCAGTCGCAAAGAGTGCGGTAAGGGTCATGGAAACCAGAAGTTCCACCATGGTGAAACCTGAGTTCCTTCGGGTATTTGATTTTCCGCACGTAATTTTATTCATCTGAATACCCAATAGATCGAGTCGCCGGATTTATATTGATATGCGATGAGATCGTGGTTTCCGTCAGTTCCCGCTATGGTAACGGAAACGGGAGATTCCGCGGTGCGCATTGTTGTGCTTGGAGAGCCTGTCTTTTTCTCCTTGCTGAGTTCTTTGCGGAAATTTTCATACTCCTCATCGGCAGTGCGCCTTATGTCAATGGAGTTATTAATGGTCGCACTGGCAAAATTGGTTGCACCGGTGAACATGGCGACAACTATCATAAGCACGGTAAATGCAACCATTACTTCGACCAGGGTCTCGCCGCGGTTATCCGTATTTATTTTGCCGTAAGTTTTATCTGTCATATGAGATCTACCTTTTGCTGTAACCTGAAGCAGCGTTTCCCGTGTATTCGGTGGTTTTGATATATGTTTCGCCGGACGCTGTGGCCGTAACTGTCAGAACATAGTATGTGCCGCCGGTTCCGGATTTTCTGGTGATCACCGCGCGAACCGAAGAATCGGGAATGGAACCGAAACCCGATGTCAGAGGCACTATATCGCCGTCTGTTGCGGGATCGGTTATAAAAGAATCCAGATCGATCCGGGATTTGTGGAGATTATCGGATGTTTCGTTTAAGATCAGTTCCTCGATACGATTCGAGAGACTGGTAGCCAATTCGTATGCCTGATTGTATTTTTTGACGGACCCGGCATCGGAAAGAAGCATCGAACCGATGGCAACTAAAGTAAGCGCCAGCGATATTACGATGACACTGAAGATAGAAACTAAAACCAGACTCGCCCCTCTGTTAGATTTTAAGAAACTTGTTCTCCCCATAACCGAAAAATAAATTATCTGACAATTTGTCTTTTCATAGTATTTATCGGTAGTTTTACGAGTCTATTTTAGCACAACGAACGTTATAAAGAGCACATTTACCCGAAATTTCTTTAATTATGTAGAAATTTCCAAATCAGTCACAAAAAAGATGACAGTGGGGGATACTTCAGTTTTGTCACCCGGTGACAAAACTGAAGCGTCCCCACTGTCATCTAACAGAGGAATTACCGGATTAACCGAACAGTATGTTGTTCAAAACAGTCTCTAAGTATTCCTGTCTGCCCGATCCGGGTGATGCGGGCTTCTTAAGCTCTGCGGCATGTGCTGCTGCCTCTTCCAGAGTGATGCTCCTGTCGCGGATCTTCTTGCCGATTCCGTCCGAGTAGCTTGAATAGCGCTCTTTGACGAATTCATCGATGCGTCCGTCTTCGATGATTGCTGCTGCCTTGATAAGACCGAGAGCGAAGGCATCCATTCCGGAGATGAATGCATAGAACATATCCTCGGGGGTGTTGGAAGGACGGCGGTTCTTGGAGTCGAAGTTAAGTCCTCCTCTTAATCCGCCTGCTTTTAAGATCTCGTACATAGCCAGGGTTGTGTCATATACATTGGTTGGGAACTGATCGGTATCCCATCCGAGAAGGGTATCTCCCATGTTCGCATCAACAGAACCCATCATGTCCTCAACCGCACAAACTCTGAGCTCGTGCTGGAAAGTATGTCCCGCAAGAGTTGCGTGGTTTGCTTCGATGTTCATTCTGAAATCTTTGTCGAGGCCGTTCTTTCTGAGGAAACCGATGGCTGTTGCGGCATCAAAATCATACTGATGCTTCATGGGTTCCTTCGGCTTGGGCTCGATGTAGAAGTCGCCTTTAAATCCGATCTTACGTCCGTAATCTCTTGCAAGGGTAAAGAGTGTTGCGATGTTCTCCTGCTCAAGCTTCATGTCTGTATTGAGAAGAGTTTCGTAACCTTCACGTCCGCCCCAGAATACATATCCCTTTGCTCCGAGCTTAACCGCATTCTCAAGTCCCTTTTTAACCTGAGCTGCGGCGAAGCACCAAACGTCCGCGGAATTGGAACTTGCTGCACCGTTCATAAAGCGGGGATTGCTGAACATGTTACAGGTAGCCCAAAGGCACTTGATATCTGTTCCCTTGGTTTTCTCTACGATGTAATCGGTGATCTCATCGAGTCTTCTGTTGGTCTCGTTTATATCATCGGGGTCTTCGGGGCAGATGTCGGCATCGTGGAAGCAGTAGTACTTGATACCAAGCTTTTTCATAAACTCTATACCTGCATCCACTTTAGCCTTGGCATGCTCCATTGTTCCGGGTACTGCACCAAAACTCTTGTCTGCGGTACCTGCACCGAACATATCTACACCGTTTGCACAGAGATTGTGCCACCATGCCATGGCAAAATTAAGATGTTCTTCCATGGTCTTGCCCATGATAACTTTCTTCGCATCATAGTATTTGAATGCGAGAGGGTTTTTGCTTTCTTTTCCCTCGAATTTTATCTCGGGAATATTGGGAAAAAATTCACTCATAAATACACCTCTTTCTATAGGTTAGTAATAACTAACCAAATCATACCATTTTTGTCGGTAATTACAAATATAATTTTTCTTAAATCTGAACAGCGATAGGGAATGTACTTATGAGAAACAGACGGAATACAGTAAGGATCAGTGTTTCAGGGCTCGGGATATTTATTGAAAAAAAGTTAAAAAGAAAGTATTGACATAAACCTACATACATGGTATGTTTATACATGCATCAGTTAGTAATAACTAACTAAGCCTCCAAAATAATATCACACATCTGATTTTTTGTACAGAAAGGTAGTCTCAAATGAGTAAGATAGCAATAGTTTTCTGGAGCGGAACGGGTAATACCGCGCAGATGGCTCAGGCGATAAGTGACGGAGCATCCGTTGCAGGTGCCGAGGCAGTTCTTATAAATGCATCGGACTTCAAACCTGAAGATATGGACAAATATGATTCGATAGCTCTCGGCTGTCCCGCAATGGGAGCGGAGGTGCTTGAAGAAACAGAGTTCCAGCCCATGTTCGATTCCATAGAATCAAGTCTTTCCGGCAGAAAGGTTGCCCTTTTCGGTTCTTACGGATGGGGAGACGGAGAGTGGATGAGACAGTGGGAAGAGCAAGTGAGAGCAGATGGAGCACTTCTTGTGGGTGACCCTGTTATCGCTCATGAAGCTCCCGATGAGAACGCTCTCTATGAGTGCCGTGCTCTCGGCAGATCGCTTATATAATTACATAGACCTCCAATTGGCTTAAGCAGCCTGTACATTTCAACCCCCTACACAAAGAAACCGCCCCCTCCGGGCGGTTTCTTATTGTCCAAAAAACGTGTAATATTGGGACATGGGGACGGTTCTGCTGTTCCATCATACGCAGTAACATGTATAATGCTTATATTGATTTATTTTTTCCGTATAAGGACGTAGAAGAAAAGGAGATTCCTTTATTGAAATACATAGTAAAGAGAATTCAGGAAGCAGATTTTGGCTGTGAGGAACGGCCTGCGGGTTATGTGCCTCAGGTGATCGTCAGGTTATGCGATGAATCGGGATGCGAAGCGGACAGGGAAGTTCCCGATGCAGATCTGTATGCGGAAAGTATTGCCGAGGGGGATACGGTTTATTTTGATGCGGATGAAAAAATCCGTAAGGTATAGACAGATAAAAAATGGAAACTAAAAAGATCGATCAGATAATTAAAGAACAACTTGCTCTTGAACTGAATTGCAGTCCGGATGATTTTGACCGTGAGGAAAATGTCATTACAAAAAACTGCATGCATGAAAACAGGAGAAAATTTTCCGAACAACCGATTTTCCTCCAAATGGTAACATTCGGAAATAATGCGGTTATTTCTGCGGACGAAGAAATGCACCCTGAGCTTAACGAATGGATAAAAGGAAAGCGGGGGATCTGGCTGTTTGAACAGCACAATTTTTATGAGCTGGAGACTATGCTTCGAAAACGTGGGCTTAAGATGGCACTTACTCATCATATGTTTCTCCCCGAAAAGGATACTTCCGGCTTCAAAACGGATATGAAAATAAGATGGTTGGAGCAGGGAGATATTTCTCTCTTTTACGGAAAAGAAGAATTTTCAAATGCTTTATGTGACAGGTTCAAACCTGAAAGACCTGACGTGCTTGCAGTAGTTGCGCTTGACGGAAACAGGATAATGGGAATGGCCGGATGCTCTGCAGATACTCCGATAATGTGGCAGATCGGTATAGATGTGCTGCCTGAGTACAGAGGGCGCGGAATCGGTAAGACGTTAGTTACGCTTTTAAAAAACGAAGTGATCCGCAGAGGCGCTATACCGTATTACGGAACGAGTCTTTCCAATATTTTCTCATGGAAGATTGCGCTGGGAAGCGGCTTTAAGCCGGCGTGGATCCAGACGGAATCTGTGTGATTTGCTTAATTGACCGGAGGTATTTTTAATGCTGAATCAGTTTTCAAGGACTCAGTTGATATATGGAGTTGAAGCAATGGGGAAGCTTGCATCTTCCCGCGTTGCAGTATTTGGAGTCGGAGGAGTCGGCGGATATGTGGTTGAGGCACTTGCAAGAAGCGGAATAGGTGCCATCGATCTTATCGATGACGACAAGGTCTGTCTTACCAACATAAACCGTCAGATAATCGCCACTAGGAAGTCACTGGGAAAATACAAGGTGGACGTGGCGGAAGAGAGGATACATGATATAAACCCCGACTGCAAAGTCAGGGCTTTCAAAACTTTCTTTTTGCCTGAAACCCAGGATCAGTTTGATTTTACGGAATATGATTACGTCGTAGATGCCATAGATACGGTAACCGGAAAGCTTGCCATAATCGAAAAGGCAAAGGCAGCAGGCGTTCCCGTTATGTCATCCATGGGTGCGGGAAATAAGATTAATGCATCACTTTTTGAAGTTGCGGATATTTATGACACCTCAGTCTGTCCCCTTGCCAAGGTAATGCGTCACGAATGCAAGAAGAGAGGCATCAAACGTCTGAAGGTGGTCTATTCCAAGGAAAAACCCATAAGACCTATTGAAGATATGTCCATAAGCTGCAGGACAAACTGTGTATGCCCTCCCGGAACCGCCAGAAAATGTACGGAAAGAAGGGATATCCCGGGCTCAACGGCATTCGCACCTTCAGTAGCCGGACTGATCATCGCAGGTGAAGTGATAAATGATCTGACCGGAAAGAAAAGCATCAAAGGTTAGATGAAGATGATTTTCTGAACATGAATTTACGTACTATATTTATACCGACCTTGTAGGGAAGCGGACGAAGGGCTTTGTCTGCTTCCTTTAATTTTTCTCTTATGGGGATATTCTGAGGACAGTGCTTCTCACACTTTCCGCACTCTATGCACTGGTCGGGAAATCCCGGCTCTCTGGTAAGCCCGACAGTTTGTGCATACTGGAAACGGCCGTCGTTCTTGGATTCGATGTACATGGCGTTGTAGCATCTGAAGGCTCCGGGTATATCGACACCCTTTGGACAGGGCATGCAATACCTGCATCCGGTGCAGCCTACTTTTTCAAGCTCCCTGATCTTCGCGGTGACTTCAGCCAGAGTCTTGTGATCGGACTCCGTAAAATGTCCCGCGGGAGCATTTGCGGCGGTTCTGCAATTTTCGCGGACCATTTCAACGCTGTTCATTCCGGACAGTACTACGGTCACTTCCGGCTGGTCGTACAGCCATCTTAAGCCCCATTCGGCGGGAGACCAGTCTCTGTCACTATCTCTCATTATTTTCCTGGCGGACTCGGGAAGCATGTTTACCAGCTTTCCGCCTCTTAGGGGCTCCATGATGACCACGGGTATTCCCTTTTCGGCAGCGGCTTTCAGGCCGTCGACTCCGGCCTGCGTATTTACATCGAAATAGTTATACTGGATCTGGCATATATCCCAGTCGTAATCATTAAGGATCTTGAGAAAACCCTCAGTGGTTCCGTGATAAGAGAAACCGATATTGCGGATCTGACCGGAGGCTTTCTTTTCTTTGATCCAGTCGATGACGCCGACATTTTTCAGTTTCTCCCACATTGCAACATCGGTAAGATGATGCATCAGATAGTAATCTACATAATCGGTCCTGAGCCTTGAAAGCTGTTCGTTAAAATATCTGTCCAGGGCGGCATGGTTGCTTACAAGATACTGAGGGAGCTTTGTTGCTATCTTTATCTTGTCCCTTATGCCGTTTTTTTCGAATATCTCTCCTATTGTAACTTCGCTTCCGGAGTATATGTATGCGGTGTCGAAATAATTCACGCCCGCATTGTAAGCCTCCATTATTTCCCGCTCGGCTTCTTCGAAATCGATGGTGTTTCCTTTTTTGAGAAACCTCATGCACCCGAATCCGAGTATGGAGAGCTTATCACCGTGTTTGTCCTGTCTGTACTGCATTCCCGATTCATTCATACAGTTGATCCTTTACTAAATGAAAATGGTTTTATTTTCATATCCGATCAGTACCTGTATTATACTATGAAAGAAAGACGGCTCAAACCGGATGTTCCGAATGCTGCACCGTCTTCAGCCATTGACGGATTAAAAAGCATCAAAAACCGCGAAAAGGCAGGAATAAGATGCTTTTTGGGCCGGGCAAGAAAGCAAAAAGCATCAAATCTCGCGAAAAAGCAGGAATAAGATGCTTTTTGGGCCAGGCAAGAAAGAAAAAAGCATCAAATCTCGTGAAAAAGCAGGAATAAGATTCTTTTTGGGCCGTGCAAGAAAGTAAAAAGCATCAAAAACCGCGAAAAGGCAGGAATAAGATGCTTTTTGGGCCGGGCAAGAA
>JAGCUO010000098.1 GCA_017962825.1 Lachnospiraceae bacterium
AAAGAATATACTCATGATCCAGCTTCCCCGGTAGCATAGTTTTATAAAAAACATATGCATCGCAATGTATGGTAAAAGTTTCATAGGATAGTACTGTTCAGGTATTATTTCAAACAATAAAGCATTTCCTATTAAGAGCATTGCGATCACGATATAGGAAAGCAGCTTATGCAGTCTATTCCCTTTGTACTCCATAAAAGAGTCATAATAAAAAATACACACAGCGGTTTCTATAAATGCCGTGATAAACAAAACCACAAAATCCATCATAATTCTTTTCCCACAAACAAAGTATATTCCTGACGCACCTGCTTATATCTGGCCTTCGGTACCGGAAGTTGTCTTCCGTCATCTAAAGTAAGTACATAGCTGTTTATTCCACGGATGTGCGCCATGTTTACAAGAAAGCTATTATGAGTCCGGAGGAAACCATAACCCTTAAGCAGCCCTTCCAAAACATCCAGCTTCTCATAAATCTGATATGTCTCATTTTTAAGTTTGATCAGATTCTTGTGCCCGGATGTTTCAATCAGTATGATATCTGATGCTTTCAGTCTCATTTCCCCTTCCACGCAGTTAAATGCAATGGTCTTGGATTTTTTGCGAATGTCCTTGCAAATATCATCCATACACTCATCAAAAGTCTTATCGAGGTCATCCTTTATCAGAAACCTGCTTGCTTTCACCTTATATCCATCAAGGGCATAATTTATGAAGGCAGTAACAAGAATGATAGGAACATCATCATCGATCTCACGTATCCTCTTTGCAACAGATAAACCATCTATATCGCCCATATTGATATCAAGGAAAATAATATCCGGCTTCTCTCCATCGAAATAAACATCCAGCATCTCGGTTCCAGATTTATATTCTGAAATGGAGATGCCTATTTGATTAACATCATCATACTTTTTGATCAGGGACCGTAATCTCCTAATATCTTTTTTGTCATCATCACAGATGGCAATTTTCATAGTCCACCTTCTTTCCATAATATATCTATATTATATCGTCATCTCACTCTACAAATTAAGCACCCTTACACAGAACGACTATGAAATGACACAAAACGACTATAAAGACAATAATCCACCAATACCGGAAATCTGGCATAGTGGATTACTATCAATCTTATCGTTCCGTTTCTTTTTTCTTTTGCTTTTCCGGATTTTTTCGAGCTGTTGTCTTTGCTTCCGCCTGATACGATTTCAGTTTTGAGAGAACGCTTTCTTTCTCTGTCGGCAGTTCTTCACCCGGATGTTGTGCCTTGTATTCCTCAAGAAGCCTACAGGACTTTTCAAAGGCTGTCATAAACTTACTCACGTTCTTATATCCGGCCTTCTTAACGATACGATCAAGTTCCTTCTGCTTTCCTTCCTTTAATAGTTGCAAATCCGCTATCTCTTTAATCAGCGTAACCTTAAACTTCTGATATCTGGGTCCCTGGCATTCGTTGATCTTATTATGCTTATGAGCGGTCTTTTTATCTATAGTCTCAATCTCCGCCGTGATCTTTCGAAGCGCATTATTTGTCTTCACCATCTCGTTATAGGCAGCAAAGTCAAAAACCGGAACAGGCTTCTCCGGAAGTTTGAATTTCCTTATCTTTTCAATAAGCGTACTTATGGCTTTCCGTATGATCTTGCCTAAACGTTCCGGGCGATATCCGTCATCCTTGATAGACTTCTTCACTTCCGAAGATACGAAATCCTTCTTCATGGCTACTATATCAGCTTCAGGAATGCCCACGACTCTTGCTTCATCAACTGTACGGTTCCACTCCATCCGGGCTTCGTTATCTGCTCTGATCACATCTGCCTTGGGGTTGTTCTTCCCAATCTTTTTCGTTGCAAGATATGGGCCGTTTCTGTCAAATACGGTCAGCCTTTCCGATTCATCCTTGACACAGGCGTTGATCAGATCCGTGTAGAGGTGCTTTACATCATCCAGGAACTCCTGCGTTTTGACAAAATCTTCCTTTGGCCCGAAGAACCGGTTATCATATTCTTCCCCTTTGAGGAGTATCTTACATCCGGGTCTGATATTTCCTGCCTCGTCCAGAATCTCCTTTTTGGTTTTTCTATGCTTACCGTTTTCATCATAAAACATATTGCGGGACGCGATCTTTATGATCGGTTTATCCAACGGCCGTCTTTCACTGTATATGAGATGTATGTGGTAATTTGTCTTTGCTTTATTGTGATGGAGCGCAGAGCTACAGTCCAATCCGTATTCAGCTTTGAATTTATCCGTAAACAGTTTCAAAAGAATCTGTGGATCATATTCCGTCAAAGATGGGGGAAGCATGATCACAAATTCTCTGGCCTCTATGCATTTTCCATCCGCACCGGACTTCTCAAATGCTTTTTGATTCTCTCCGGCGAGATAATCCCAGAATCTTTCATCAATAGTCGTATCGTATGTGGCATACAGGTGCTCCTGTCTCCCAGGATTACTGATATAATCGATCTTTCCTTTCACATCAGGAAGCTTGTATTGCCTTATAAATGAATGTTTACCCAATGATCTTTCCTCCTGCGGTAGCAGGATAAGCCCGGCGCAGCCGCGAAAGAAACCTATTGCATAAATGGTAATTTGTGCAATGGGTGTATTTCGCTCTCAAACGCCGAGGGCTTACCCTGACTTGTTTTTGGTCTACCATCTGAAATCTTTATGTATTCCACGCTTGTCCAGATATTCCAGTCTTGCTTTCTCCCGTTCTTCCTCTGTCGGGGCAGTTTTATATTTCTCATAAAGCTCATGTGCCACCATTGACTCAACCTTTGCATTCAGGCCACGCTCGATTCTTTTCCGGATATCTGCATCATCACAATCCAAAAGATAAACATAGACAAGATCTATAAAGAGCTCATATGGTATCTGTACACTCTTTTTCATTTTGATTTTCCTTTCCTATTGCAGTGACGGTAATGACGATTATGACGATTATTTCTATACCGGCCCGCTATCAAAAATACCGTCATTATCGTCACTAATCGTCATAAATTGATTACGAAGCTTCTTCGTTAACCAGACGAAGAGCAAAGGGCTTACGGTCGCTCTTTCTCTGAAGCGGTTCATAGTAAATACCGTAATCCCTGAACAGCTTCCCGCGGTTAATATTCAGTCTACGGACCAGCGTATTGGATTGAATGATATCCACAAGTCCCGGGATCATCTCGATCAGTTCCGAAGAGGTTCCTTCCCACTCCGGATTATCTTCAGTGATAAATTCTGAAATCTTTTCAAGCACCGGATCCGGCTTTGATACAAACAGTTCCGTTTCTGACTTCACCTTTTCCCATACACAGGTGTCCTGATTCCTGGAGAGCGTGAGCTCCTGTTCCTGCTGATCCCTGCCGATCACATCAAGCGTCGCTTCAGTGGAAGTCCTTTTCTTTTTGTAGAGAATGAGTGCGCCGTCCACGGCTCCCAGGAGTCCGTTAGTGCCGGAAATCGTCTCACATACATCATCCGCTGCCATCTTCCTGGTATGGTGAACTACGATGATCATGACTCCGGTTCTGTCACTGAACTCTTTAAGCGGAGTCATATTGTCATAGTCTGTACCGTAACTCATCTTGTCACCGTCCGTTTCTCTGACGCGCTGAAGCGTATCAATAATGATCAGCCTCGCATCCGCATGTTCCTTCACAAAACAGGTCATCTGTTCAGCAAGTCCGTCTTTGATCGTTTTGGATTTGATCGCCAGATAAAGCTTATCCGTGCTTTCTTCTCCAAACATCATCGCAAGCCGTTGCTGAAGTCTGGCATAATCATCTTCAAGTGCCAGGTATAATACCGCACCCTGTCTTACGGGATAATCCCACAAGGGAATCCCCATTGCCACATGATAAGCAAGCTGAGCCATGAAGAATGACTTTCCTACCTTGGGAGCTCCGGCAAAGATATAGGTGCCGGAGTTCAGAAGACCATCGACCACTGGAACTCTCGGTTCAAAGGAACTGTCATAGAGTTCCGTCATGGAAAGAATTTCCAGACCGCCCATCATTGCAGAAGTTTCCGAAGGTTTCATATTGTTTCCGCCGGGATCATCTGCTATAATCGAGTTAACGTTTTTAGAAATGTGCTGCTCATCAGTTGCGCCAACAACTGTGCTACGGGCAGCTTTTTCTTTTGCATCTGTATTCAATTTTCATTTTCCTCCTGTTATTCATTATTTTTGTTTATATCCAAATCCTGTGCGTGCCCGGGATGTGGTATCGATAAAACGGACTGGTGGAGCAATCTGTCCAGCTCCTGTTTTTTCAGTACAAGGTTGCTCTGATCAGAAGCTTTGCCGGATTCAAAAGCGATCAATATCTCCTGCATACTTCTGATAGGTGTAAGCAGCTCTTCATCCATTTCAGATGCTTCCCCTATACGGATCAGCTCCGACTCTATATGTGATAAGGTCTGCCTGAACTGGATCAACATCAGCGGATTTCCGATAGCCCGCACCTCGTTATGAAGCACAGCATCTATCATGTAGTCCTGCTTCGTCCTGTAGCCCATCAGCTTCACTCTTTGATTTAGTTCTACTTCCTCCTCTGGAGACATACGAAATGCTATTGTCCTGCTACGCAAACGATTCTTATCATCACGATTCTTCTTTGACATCTGCTTCATCCTCCATATCTGTTGAAGAGCCATATGCATGGTTCATGATTGTGGTTCTCTCAATATTGAGCTTCTTCGCCATATCGGTCTGTACCGTAGGAAAGAGGTGCGCGTATTTATAAGTGATATCGATTGCTTCATGTCCTACGCGGTCTCCTATCGCCAGGGCTGAGAAACCCATGTTGATAAGAAGACTCACATGGCTATGTCTAAGATCATGGATCCTTATCCGTTTCACACCGCTGAGTGCCACTCCGCGGTCCATTTCGTGATGAAGGAAACTCTTGGATAATTGAAAGATCCTGTCGCGCTTCGATATCCCATATAACCGCTTGATATAATCTTCAATCTCTGTCGAAAGAAACTCCGGCATAATGATCCTTCGATTGCTCTTGGGTGTCTTGGGATCCGTGATCACATCTTTACCGGCTATACGCTGGAATGATTTATTTACAGATAATGTGTGGGTTTCAAAATTGAAGTCCGCAGGTGTAAGCGCTAAAAGTTCCCCAAGCCGGATCCCGCACCAATACAGTATTTCAAATGCAATATAGCTTTCTTCTTTATCTGCGATCGTCTCTACAAATCTCAGATACTCTTCCTGTGTCCAGAACAGCATTTCTTTCGACTGCTCTTTTCCCATATTCCCGGCTTTACGTGCTACGTTCACACGAAGGCCGTACATATTAACCGCGTGGTTAAGGATCGCACTGAGCTGGTTATGAATGGTCTTCAAATACGTCTGCGAATACTGTGTGCCATTTTCTTTATTCTGTTTCATGATCTCGTTCTGCCAGCTGAGGATATCGGAAGTGCGGATCTCCGACAGCTTCTTTTTCCCGAAGTAAGGAAGGATCTTCGTATCTATGATGTGCTGTTTCGTCATCCAGGTATTCAGCTTGATCCTGGGCTTTTTGTCATTCGTATAGATCTCGACAAAGTCTTCAAAGAACATATCCATATTCTGATCCTGCTGTAACTTGAATGCCCGCTCCCAATCCTGTGCTTCATGCTTTGTGGCAAAACCACGCTTTGTTTTCTGCTTGTTAGTACCGGTGAAGTCCTTATAGTACGTGCGGACTTCCCACTTGCCGGTTTTATCGTTTTTCAATACTGCCAATTACACCGCCTCCCTTGCTTTCTCTATTCCGTAGAAGCACTCTTCAAAATACTTCCTGCTGACGCGTCCGGATACGGTATGGTATCCCTTTGCTTCAAGCTCTTTGTTAAGCTGCCGGATGATACCATAAGCTTTCCCGTCGGATATCCCCAGGATCTCCATGATGTCACCGCATCTTAATACTGATGCATTGTCTGATTTTACTGATGTTTTCATTTCCATTGTTTTGTTCTCCTTTTCTTTGTTTTTATTTATCAGTTCATTTCTGAACTGTTTGTTATGATTTGTATTCTAACCGTTCATTTCTGAACTGTCAATATATTTTTTAAAAAACATTTCACTTTTGAACTGATTGTGATATAATCATTTCATAAATGAACGGAGGTGCATATTCATATGAGTGAAACAAACGCTAACACCGGTTCCCGAATCGGTGAAAAAATAAGGTCATTCCGCATCATGCGGCATCTTACCCAAAAGCAGCTCGCAGAAGAATGCGGTCTGAGCGAGAGTGCTATACGTAACTACGAGCTTGGCAACCGATATCCTGATGAATACACATTAATGGATATTGCAGATGCTCTTTTGATAGACCGTGCCGTTCTCCGGGATCCGGATCCTACAAACCCGGTAACCGTGGAACAATTCCTGTATGCTCTTGAAAAGCTATATGGTTTTTCGCCAAAACTCGTTGATGGAGAACTATGCTTTACCTTCGGCAATACTCCTGAATCATTCTCTGACCAGCAAGTTATCGATAGATACCTCTTAGCCGATCTGTTATATACTTGGTGTGGCATCCGCGACCTTATGGTGGAGGGCAAGATCACTCAGGAGGAATACCACGAATGGCAGATTGCTCACTCTGATGTCAAAGGTACCGATATAGATAACCCCAAAAATCAGATGCCTATGGCCCAGCGAATGGAGATGGAAACTGCAAGGCGTAATCTCGGTCTTGTTCCCGCACCTGTATTCGATGAGAACCATGTCAACGTGATGCCCATTCCTCCCAGGAAGAAAGGCGATAATAAGCCTTTTCCTGAGGAGAAGAAAGCGGAGGAACTTGTAAAGCAAAAGCGCAAACGCAAGCCCAAAAACAAATAAACAAGCAACAAAAATAGCCGTAGCAAATGTATTAGATACATTCACTACGGCTATTTTTTTACCGTATTAAACC
>JAGCUO010000099.1 GCA_017962825.1 Lachnospiraceae bacterium
ACTCATAAAAAAGTCCTCGAGAATTATCTCGGGGACTTTTTTTGAAGAAATGCGGATGAAGGGGCGCATGACGTCCGGTGGACGTCAGGTTTGCGCGGACCGTAGCGGAGCGAAGACCGAACCCACACGCTTACGCACAAGAACCTAAATCTTGCATGTCTACCAATTCCATCACATCCGCGAATATACGTGGCAACAAAGCCACCACATGATATTACCACAATTGTCCGGAAATCCCAAAGGAAAACTTAGGATTTTCAATCTTTTTTTCGGACACCGGGCAAAAATTCCAGAAGCATTTGATAACCTCTCATGGAGGCGGGGAACATCAGAATATAATAAGGCAGTATGTATCTTGCCTTTGCTTCCCAGATAATACTGAACAAAAAGCCGCCTATCACGGTCAAAGCAAGAATATGCCAAGTAAGGTCTTTCGACTTTCCAAATGAAAAAAGGAAATACAAAAACATTCCCGCAAAGATGATCAGCTGGATCTTATCTTCAAAAAATACGTATTTATCAAAATGATACGCCATGACTCTGTCAACTAAGGATACTACCTTTTCCATATGGACTTCGCCGTGACCCAGATTATAATATGCAGCCTGATAAAGAGGCTCGTTCCACTGTGACAGGATCTTATATCCGTAAAACACTTTAAGATATCCCGGTTCATGCACCATTCCGTCAAAACGATTCCTGATCTTCTCCATGATCACTTCGGACGTTTTATCCGTATCACATCCGTTGTTATAGTAATCCATGGGAAAAGTCGAATACCATCCGCAGTGTCCGTTATTCTCGGATAAACCTATGTAGAGAAAACTTGCCGCAGGAAGACCCGTTGAATGAGGAATACCGGATACCTTCTCGTATTTCATGCAGATTCCTTTAAAAACAAGAAAGGGAATAACGACGGCACACACACCGGCTATGAGTAATCTCTTATCTTTGGAATAAATACCATTAATGATCGCAAGAATAAAAAATGCGATGATAAAGATCAGCGTATTTTTCCTTACAAGAAAACCTATCGTAACAAATAAGATACTTAAGATCAGATAAGATGTCTTTTTTCTGCGGGAATATCTGATAAGCATTAATGATGCAGACAGCATGAAAAATAAGCTGGGAAGATCTCCGTAAACCCATGTGGTATAGAAAACAGTAAGCGGGTTAAAGCCTGCCATAAGCGTTCCGATCATTGTCAGAACATCACTTCCCGTAAGTTCTTTAATAAGGTTAAAGATCACATATACGCTGCATGTATTTATAAGCACCATGATAAATTGCAGCAGATGATAATCCGCAGTTTTAAACACGGAAAGAATTGCCTCGATAAAAACAACCTGTCCCAACTGCTGCGGATAAATTCCGATATAGTTTTCGGGCCGAAGAAGAGAATAATCGCCGTTCATAAAAGATTCCGCAGCACCAATGATCGAAGCCTGGTCACCGCCGGGAATCCTGTCCGCCCCAAAAACATGAAGCGTTCCGAGTATCAATTGAAATGATGCGGATAAAAACAGAACAACATTCAGCACCGTTTTTTTATGAATATCTTTTTTCTTAAAAAGATATGTAAGAAAAATAAGCACTGCAGTAAACAATGCCAGAACGATAAGATTAACCGCAAGGAAATCCTGAACCGATACGGGAATTTCCCAGCTCGATGCAGGTATCATATACCATGTGGATCTCATGGAATGAAATGTCAGATATGAAAATATAACAAGCCCAAACACACATATAATAATGTTTGAAGCCTTCAGAAACTTTCGCACTTTTTAAACTCCCGCATCATCCCTGAGAAAGTACAGAAATACCTTCAACAACTGCAGGAAGGAATTGCTGCTTTCTGGATACTATTCCGCTCAGGAAGACTCTTTCGTCGCCATCGGATATATCTGCCTGGAATCCGGACTTTACGACTTCCTTTGCACCCTCTCCCGCCCAGATGACAACTGAAGATTCGGAAGGGATAAGAGTTACCATAAAAAATGCCATATCAAGTTTTTCAGCTGCAAGGAATTTCTTTATGGCATCCTTAGCCTTTGCCTCGGCAATCTCCGTCTCTTCCTTCATCATGGCGTTAACCTGTGAAATGCCGACGGAATAACCCTCTATGGTAAACTTTTTGAAATCTCTCTTAAGAAGTTCCTCTCCTGCCTTGTGCTCAAAGTCGCTTCCCGCCTTGAACATCTCCCGGGCGAATTCGTCCTGAAGAATACCTGCGATGCGGGCAAGCTCATTTCCGCACTGAATATCGATATCCGTGCAGGTGGGACTCTTATAGATCAGAGTATCGGAAAGGATCGCAGCACATAACAAGCCTGCTATCTCAGGCTTTACTTCAACATGTGCTTCCTTATACATCAGATATACGATGGTGGATGCGGAACCGAGAGGCTGGTTCCTGAAAAAAACGGGAGATATGGTCTCCACCGCACTTAATCTGTGGTGGTCGATTATCTCCAGAATAGATGCGGAATCTATACCTGTAACAGCCTGATTCTTTTCATTGTGATCCATCAAAATGACCTGCTTTTTCTTAGCGCCCAGAAAGTTTCTTCTGGAGATCATTCCGACATATTCACCCTTATCATCAAGCACAGGAAAATATCTGTGGTGTGCGGAAGCCATGACAGGCCTCACATCATCCACATAATCAGTCATTTTAAAAGTAACAAGATCCTGAGACTTCATGAAGTAAACTACAGGAATCGCCTGATCTACAAGCCTTGCAACGGAGAATGCATCGTACTTGGTAACGATGATCCGTACTCCTTTGTCGGATGCGATATTTCTTACATCATCATCCGGTCTTGTCCCGGAGCAGGTTATAAGACAGGATGCACCTGCCTCAAGACACTCGCGGGCATCTTCCGTTCCGTCAGGCAAAATAACAATATCTCCGTTTGATACGCCTGCTGCCCCGATCTGGGATACAACGACTTTTCCGCGTTCTACAACGCCGTCCTCATCTCCTGCAAGCAGAGTTCCTTCAAGAGTCTCTATGATATTTAAATATGGAGTTTTAGACAACGCGAGAATTCCGCAGTCATCCGTATCCATATAGGATTCAACGATGTCTCCGACAGTTATCAGTCCCTTAAGAGACTTACCCTCGGTGATGCAAAGAGTTACTACCTCCGCATCCTGCATCACTTTCCATGCCTTCTTGAGTGACATAAGAGGTGATGCACCCGGAAGTCTCTTGATATCCATATCCATTACCTGGGTCCTGATATCCTTAACATACTCGGGTGCTTTCACTCCGAATTTGGACAGAACAAATTTAGTTTCATCATTCAGGTGTCCGCATCTGACCGCTATATAATCTCCGCCTGTCAGACGCCTTTTAAGATCTGCATATCCGATTGCGGAACAAATTGCATCCGTATCGGGATTCTTATGACCGATGACGTATATAGGACGTGACTGATCTGCCTGCATGGAAATCCTCTTTTCGTTTCTTGATCTGTTTAGCTTAAAACAAATCCCGGAACAGGGCCGAAGAAGGAATCCGCCATATTACCCTTTGCACTTCTTATAACCATTCTCATAAGAACTGCGCCGGGCTCATATCCGTATACCGTAAGAGTGTTCTTACCCTTTACGGCATTTATCCTGACCGACTTAACCTTCTCATGGACAAGAGCCACATTGCACCACTCTTCGCTGCTGTTCTCACCCGCCTTATAATCGGCATTTACCATGGGAACCTTCACGATATCGCCGCCGTTTACGGCAATCGCAAGTGATGAAAGAGTCTCTTTGAAAACAGGTCCTCCGGGAGCCTCGGAAACTATTATCTCACATTCACCGCTCTCAGGTAAATAGAAGCTGTAATCCGCTGAGGGCATATCTTTGGGATCTTTATTTCCACCGTCTGTGGGATATACTCTGAGTCCGCTCTCATACTTACCATAGGGAGCATATACTCTGAAATCACACTCTTTGCCGGTGTTGATCTTCTCAAAATCAGCTGCTTCAATCGCGCAGCAAAGTGAAATACCATCTTTGGGAACCGCTACTTCGTCGGGAAGAACGGGAACATAGTGAGATGCTTTTAATTCTTCCTCGGTAAAGTCTCTTGCCACAACTTTGATCTTGGTGTGATTTCTTCCGGATGAGAAATTTACGAAACCTGTCACGGTTTCTTTGCCCGCACATGCCGCATGAAGTTTTTCTCTGTCAGCGGTAACGGTGATATAAACCACGCTTGAATCGGGACCGTCTGTGCTTAAGCTGTTCTCATCAGCAGCACCCTTTAACTTGCCTGAAGTTTTGGAAAGGACTATCCAGTCACTATCACTTTCCGCTTTCCACTCGGCATCGTTTACGCAACAGTTCTCTGCCCTTATCTCACCTACGGCTCCGGGTGCAAGAAGATCGTAAACAAGGAGTTCTTTCTTAGTCCAGTCTCCACCCATGGTAAACTTAGGACTTCCCGTTACGCTTACACATACTCTGTCATTTTCATAAGGAGTTACATATTCTCTGGTGGGAACCATGTGCTCTTCTTCATTCCAGTTAATGAAACCGATGTGCTCTGAAAGCATCATGCCGTTCCACTTGCCATTTCCGAGCGCGTTGTATTCTTTTTCCAGGACGCGGTCAAGTTCATAACACTGCTTAATACCTTCGGCAAAATAATTCGCTGAGGGACATCCTGCCTTTGCGAGTACCTTATTGAGTCCGCTGTAAAGCTGCATAGTAAGAAGATTCATGGAAGCCTTTGCAGGGAAATAAACAAGCTGATAGAAAGCATCCTCAAGATCAGTTCCCTTGAACTTCTCAAATGCCGCATCAGTCTCAGCGATAACTCTGCCTGCCTTTGCAAGCATCTTTCTACCTTCGTCAAAATAAACCGGACTGTAGGTGAAGGGATAAATAGTCTCGGGACGTCTTACCGAATTGATACGTGTATAATCTTCAAGGATGTTAACAACCTCGGAAACACTATCCTTACCCGCTTTTCCGAACTGCTTGTTTGCCCAGTTCTCGGTGTACTCGGGATAAGCCGTGCTCCACTTGTCATAATCGTAAGCAAGATCCATGAAATAGTTCAGAGGGAACTCTACGGGCTTGATGTCTCCCACATTTACGATCCAAAGGTCCTTAACTCCGCACTCATAAGCCTGACCCATCTGCTCTGCAACGGTTGCGATATAGCTTGAATTGACCCACTCATAGGATACGGGACCGCCGTGGTAATCGAGATGATAATACATACCGAATCCGCCGTTGTGATCTCTGTCGCAAGCGGGAGGAAGCAGTCTCATATTTCCGTGATTGTCATCCGACAAAAGAATGATGGTTCCGTCGAGACCTTCCCAAGTTCTCAAGCCTTCGTTTTCTTCATCGCCGTAGTAGAATTTCTCTACCTCTTTATAAACCGCGAATACCTTCTTAACCTCGGAAGCTTTATCACCGTGTACTTCTTCGATAAGCTTCTGCTGAGTTGTGATAACGTCCTTAAGATAATTAATATTGTCGAGAGTCGTGCATTCTCTTCCGAGCATCTCGGAATCGGCCTCTCCTCTCATACCTACGGTTACAATATCTTCAAAGGGTGCATTTCTCTTAAGACCGTCTCTCCAGAAATTGATAAGTCCTTCTCTGTTTCTGTTGAAGTTCCAGTCATTTCCGTAGATCGAATCAGGTCCCTTTACATGTGAAAACTCCTCACCCTGTCTCATGCAAGGCTCATGATGAGAGGTTCCCATTACAACGCCGTATTCATCCGCAAGTCTTGCATTCTCTATTCCGGGGCCGTCATCGGAAAAACATGAAACCCACATTGCAGGCCACATGTAATTACCCTTCATACGAAGAAGAAGTTCGAATACATGATCGTACATCTTCGCATTGAATCCGCCGAAGTTACCTATCGTCCAGTTTCCGAATGAAGGAAACTCATCATTTATAAAGAAACCTCTGTATTTAATCGAAGGCTCCTTGCTGACAAAAATATCTTTATTGGTAACTTCCACACTGTCTTTCCGAGCAGGAGTTGCATCCGCAAACCATACCCAGGGGCTTACTTCCAATAGCTCTGATATATGGAACAGACCGTAGATGGTTCCTCTCTTATCACTTCCCGCGATAACGAGAGTGGGCTGACCTGAAATCTCCGCTACGGTAAAAAGATAAACCTCTCTTTTACCGCGAACCTGCGATAGATCTATAAGTCCTTCTTTCTCAAGATGATCTATGATCACGGATTTTCCGATGCATCCTGCAACGATCTTACCCGCAAGGACATTTACATCTCCAGAAAAAGAAACCTGCTCCGCATCTTTGCCTGAACCGAAAACACGCTGAAAATCCTCGGAAACTTTGCCGGCAACGCGGAATACTCCGGGCCAGTCTTTTTCATCGATAATAATGACCGAATCTTTATTAATGTTAAAACTCATATTTCAGTCCCCTTTTTTAAAGTAAAAAAAAACTATGTAAGCGTTTACATAGCTATTCTACCACAAAATTATATAAATGACAGTGGGGAAGTACCCCATTGTAAGGAATAAAGTCCAGACAAATG
>JAGCUO010000100.1 GCA_017962825.1 Lachnospiraceae bacterium
GAGATTACCTATGGGTGTTGCACATAGACACAGCATTCCTTCCATCAGAATCCGTACCACTCCTTAACTTCATCCGTATAACTTCCGTCGGGGTTTTGCAGGATCAGCGGCTTTTCCACTTCGATCCTCATATTTGCCCCTCTTATCCCCTCGATAAGTACCATATTGGGTTCCTTATCGACCGCAGGGTAGACCAGTCTCATTCTTTTAGGTTCGAGTTTATGGGCATGCATTACGTTCATGATCTCAGATAGCCTGAAGGGCCTGTGGACCATATAAAAATGCCCGCCTGGTTTTAGCAAAACTTCCGCTGCACATATTACATCTTCCAGTGTGCACAGCATTTCATGCCTTGCTATGGCCTTGGCATCCGAAGGGTTCACTATACCGTGACTTCCCTGCAGGTAGGGAGGATTACAGGTTATTACATCAAAAAAGGCATGGGAAAATAAACTTCCTGCCTCTTTGATATCTCCTTTTACGATAGAGATCTTATCCTCAAGTCCGTTTAAACGAATGCTCCTTACGGCCATGTCGGCGCTTTCTTCCTGAATCTCAAGTCCGGTCAGATGACCCGCACCCGAAAGAGCACTCATAAGAATGGGGATTATACCTGTTCCGGTACCGAGATCAAGTACCTTTCCCGAAGTCGGCACCTTGGCAAAATGACTGAGTAATACCGCATCCATGCCAAAACAGAACCTCTCGGGGTCCTGTATTATCCTAAGTCCCGCTCTTTGGAGATCGTCTATTCTCTCTGCGCCCTTAAGACTGACCTGATGACTCTCCGCCACTTTGTTTATCTCTCTCGCCTTTTCCGCGTCTGTCGCGGTTTCTGTTATCGTTTTTGCCGTTATTGTTGTGGGGCTTTTTATCCCTGTTTCCGCCCTGGTTTCCGCCGCGGTTTTTATCCTGATGGTCCTTTTTACCGCCCTGCTCGGATCCTGAGGGTTTATTGTTACGGTTATTTTCAGATTTCTTCTCCCTTGCTTCGTCTTCAAGAAGTGCCAGCATTTCCGGAGAATCCTCCGCAGCTATGCTCGCATGGCTTCCTCCGCGCTTTCCTTTTTTCCTGCGAAGAACGGTGATGTCAGCCGCAGGATAATCGCGCAGCTCCTTATCGTCCCCGTTTTCCACAAGAACCTTTGCGATCTGTCTGAGTACGTTGATGCTGGATACCTCGCCCCTCATTCCGTCGGAGGTGGCAACATAGTCACCAAGGGCAGGCATGGTGGAATTCAGTTCCTCATATGCCTCTTCTTCATACTTAAGGCAGCACATAAGCCTTCCGCAGACTCCCGAGATCTTGGTGGGATTAAGAGAAAGATTCTGTTCCTTGGCCATCTTGATGGATACGGGAACGAAATCGCTTAAGAATTCGGAACAGCAAAGAGGTCTTCCGCATGCACCGAAACCGCCGAGGCTTCTTGCCTCATCTCTAACACCGATCTGTCTGAGCTCGATCCTGGTCCTGAAGATTCCTGCCAGATCCTTTACAAGGTCTCTGAAATCAACCCTCTGCTCCGCTACGAAAAAGAAAACGATCTTACTGTTGTCAAAGGCGTACTCGACATCGGTAAGCTTCATGTCAAGTCCGTGCTCCGCGATCTTCTCCTGGGCGATGCGATACGCATTCTTTTCTCTGGATGCGTTCTCGGCTACCTGTCTGTCATCCGCATCGGTGGCTTTTCTTAAAACCTTGCGGAGAGGTACTGTGATCCTTGATTCATCAACATCCTGGATATCGCTTACAGCCAGTGCATATTCGATGCCCTTTACGGTTTCTACGATACAATGATCATCCTTTTTGAGATCTATGTCTGCGGGATCGAAGAAATAACTCTTCCCGCCGGTCTTAAATCTTACAGCTATTACTTTCATCTTAACTCCCGGGGCAGGTCATGCCCTTTATTATCCGTTCTCCTGAATCACGGCAAAGAGAAGCTCCATGGTTATCTCAAAGCCGACATTCGCTCTTAATCTTTCGCGTGCTCTGCTTATCGCCTGAAGCACCTCTTCGATACCTTCATAACTGCTTCTTCTGGAAGCTTTTCTGATTATGGAGATATCGTCTTTATAAACAAGGCTGTCAGTCTCACCGGTTGCCTTGAACATAAGTATATCCCTGTACCATACGGTGATCATGTCCAGGAATTCTCCCGGATCCACCTTATATTCCGCAAGACTCCTTACAAGCGCGATCATATCGGCTATGGAATCATCACGGGCATTTTTGACCACGGACTGAGCCGCAGCCTGCATTGCGGAAAAATCATCGCTGGAAGCCATGTCACGGGCTTTGCCAAGATTACCCTGTGCAAAAGCTATGGCAACATCCGCCCTGTAATCCGGAACCTGAAGTTCCTTCATCAGATATTTTTTCAGAACATCACCCGGAACGGGTTTAAGTTCCCATGTAATGCATCTTGAGCGAACCGTCGGAAGCATCATCTGGAGGTTTCCGACAAGAAGCAGAATGACCGCATAGGCCGGTGCTTCTTCCAGGCTTTTCAAAAGTGCATTCTGAGCCTGAGTGGTAAGCTTATCCGCTTCACTTACGATGTAGATCTTACGTGCGGCCTGATAAGGCTTTATGGGAAGATCGTTGCAGATCTGATCCCTTACTTCATCAACTCCGATGGAATTGGGTTTTTCGTGGATTACATATTTAATGTCGGGATGTACCCGGCTTTCCGCCTGTTTACAGGAATGGCATTCTCCGCAGGCATCGGTTCCTCTGTTTTCACATACCAGGTACTGCGCAAATGCGGACGCTATGAATTCCTTACCGGCACCCTTTTCACCCGTAAGGATATATGCCTGAGCCACTCTGTCGTTTTCGACCGACTCCTGTATCTGTTTTTTGATAAGATCCTGTCCGATTATCTGAGAAAGCTTCGGCATCGTTTGCCCCCCTGTCAGGTGAAGATATCAAGCAGTAGTCCTCTTATCTCACCGATCTTGTTCAATATCTCGAGATTATCCTTCTCGTCTCTCATCAGTTCCTGCGCCAATTGATCTAAGTTGTCATCAACCAGTCTTATTATTCCGTAAACCCTGTGTCTTCCTTTTCTGTCCAGGAAGTTCTCTCTGGTAAAAGAATGGGAATGGGTCACTATCTCATTTAAGAAATCTTTGACCAGGCTGCGGTAATGCCTCATGTCTTTGACATCCCTGCGCTTGGCGAGTTTCTTACCCTCGGCATCGATCTGCTCCATGAGCGCACTGAGTTTCCCCGCAAGTTCGGCTTCCTCGATATTACTGGCAAGCATGAATTTAAAGCTGCCGTCGGATTCCTGAACATGCTGTGATTGCGCAACCTGAGCTGTTTGATTTACCTGGTTTACTCTTATATCCATTAAAGCTGCCTGATAAATTCCTTCACTTCATCAACGCACTGGGCAAGATCGTCATTATTCATGAAAATATCGGTTACCCCGGCTTCCTTGAGTTTCTCCTCGTCGAAGTCCTCCGAATCCGTTATGAACCTTCTGCACATCTCTTTATATCTGGGAGCCGCCTGTTTCTTCTCACGCCTCATGGCTCTCTCAAGCCTGATCCCGTCATCGGTCTCTATCATCAAAGCTACGGTATTATCCGCTCCGAAGTGATCTCTGAGCCGTATAAATGCGGGAATCGTTCCCGCCGCAGCGATCACGTTCTTACCGTTTGGATCAAAGGTTCCGTCATCTACGGTAAAGTATCTCCAAAGACCGTAAACCGTATCATAAGAGCGATCTTCTATGACCCTGCCCTGCTCCTTAAGAGCATTAAAACCGGCTTCATCGGTAAAATGGTATTCCCTGCCTTCCTGCTCACCGCTTCTTAAAGGCCTGGTTGTATAAGTGACAAGAGGAACGAGGTCAAGACTCTCGTCCGCAATAAGCTTCTTGTATATTGTGTCTTTCCCGCTGCAGCTCTTACCGAGCAGGCATATGATCTTAGCCATTTTTCTACCGTTTTATCCGTAAATGTAAATCGACCGTACCCCTTATACCCATCCTGAGAGGGCAGATTCGGGGTAACTTATAGTTTATCACAAAAATAGAGAAAATCCCATAAAAAAGCCGTCCGCTTTTGCTTAGGCGGGCGGCTTTATCTTACTTGTTCTTCTTACCGATCATCTCATCCAAAGTGTGCCATCCGAGCACCGCACATTTTACTCTTGCGGGCATGTGCGAAATGTCGGCCAAAGCTCCTGCTTCCTGAAGTTCATCTATCTCTTCGGGAGTTGCCTCACTCTTGATCATCCTTATGAACAGATCCGCAAAATGAAGAGCCTCTTCGGTCTTTTTTCCGATGATCATATCGATCATGATATCCGCTGAAGCCTGTGAAATGGCGCATCCGTCGCCGACAAAACCTCCGTCGGTAATCACTCCGTCTTCCACTTTGAGCTGAAGCGTGATCTCATCTCCGCATGAAGGATTTACACCTTCCATTTCAAAATCCGGATTTTCGATCGCATGCTTGTGAAGCGGATGCAAGTTGTGGTCTGTAACAACCTCGTTATAAAAGGTTTTAAAATCCATATCCCATCAATCCCCTGATCTTGGACAACTCCGCCAGGAATCTGTCCACTTCTTCTTCCGTATTGTAAAACGCAAAGCTCGCACGGCATGTGGACTTAACTCCGAGATGGTCCATAAGGGGCTGCGCACAATGGTGACCCGCTCTTATACAAACACCCGATCTTCCGAGAATATCCGCCACATCATGAGGATGTACATCCTCCACGCAAAAGGTGACTATTCCCTTATGGTCAGCCTCGTTTTGCGATCCGATGATGCGTATCTTATCAATATTTTTCATGCCGGCAATGGCTCTTTTGGTAAGAACCTCTTCCTGAGCCTCTATTACACCCCATCCGACCTGATTTATAAAATCAATTGCCGCTGACAGTCCTACTGCTCCGCCCACGTTTACCGTGCCGGCTTCAAATTTGTGAGGAAGCTCCGCGTAGGTTACTCTGTCCCAATGCACGGTCTGGATCATCTCTCCGCCATACATAAAGGGGCGCATTTTCTCAAGATGCTCTCTTTTTCCGTAGAGTACACCGATACCCATGGGGCCAAACATTTTATGTCCCGAAAAAGAAAGAAAATCTACGTCAAGTTCCTGCACATCAACCTTCATGTGAGGTACGCTCTGGGCACCGTCCACACTTATCAGTGCACCTGCCGAATGAACCCTCTCCGCTATATGTTTGATATCATTTACTCTTCCGAGTACATTTGATAACTGGGTGATGGCCAGAAGTTTTGTTTTTTCGGAAAGACACTTATCCAAAACTTCATCGGTCACTGCGCCCGTTTCATCGGGCTCCAGCTTAACGAGCTTTGCGTTCTTTTTTTCCGCCATGTATTTCCAGGGCAGAAAGTCGGAATGATGCTCCATCACGGATACAACGATCTCATCACCTTCGGAAAGATTATCTTCACACCAGGAATATGCAAGCAGGTTAAGGGCCTCACTGGCATTTCTTACGAAAATGATCTCTTCGGGAGCAGCGGCATTTATGAATTCCGCAGTCTTTATTCTGGCATTCTCGTATGAGGAGGTCGCCCTTTCGCTGAGACTGTATACTCCGCGAAGAGGATTGGCATTATCATTTTCATAATAATATTTCATCGCATCCAGAACAGACTGCGGTTTCTGAGTAGTCGCCGCATTGTCCAAATATGCGATATCCTGCTGTAAAACAGGAAAGAGCTTTCTGTATTCGATTACGCTTTTCTTAAGGTCTGAGTCAGTCATCCTAGTATCTTTCTGCGATTATACCGAGAACATATTCTCTGGCTTCATCATCTTCAATGTGATTTGCGGCAGCTTCAAGCGAAGCTCTCTCGAGGATCTTGATTGCTTTCTCTCTTGAGATTCCTCTGCTCATCATGTAAAAGATCATGTCTTCTGCGGGTTTTCCGATGGTTGCACCATGGCTTCCCGCAACATTTTCTTCAGTACAAAGGATCAGAGGTACTGTCTTGTTAACAACAGTATCATCAAGCAACAGCATGCTTTCTGACTCTGCTCCGTCAGATTCCGAACATCCGCGGACAAAATCAATGGTTCCCCTGAATGTCTTCTGAGCATTCTTGGAAAGTGCTCCCGAAACATTAATCTCTGCCTTGGTCTTGGGTGCCAGATGCTTCATAACATAATTCATATCAAGAGTCTGACCGTTTGTCCTGACAAGTCCGACTCTGTTTTCCGAATAAGCTTCTTTTCCTTTGAGATCAGTTCTGCATCCGGAATAAATATCGCTTCCGTCGGTAAATACCTGTACGATATTGATCTGCGCATTTTCCTCTGCTACGGTTCCGATATCATTTACAACGGTAAGTCCCTTGCCGGGTCTGATCACCTGAGCAAGATTTACCTTTGCTCCCTTGCCGGCTTTTATCAATATTCTGAGCACAGATGCCTCATCCGGTTTTTCTCCGGAGGTTAAGTCTGTCAAAATATTGATGGTTTCTCCTTCGCCCGCTTCAAAGCAAAGCACGTCCGCACTGCTGCTTTCGCATGTCTTCTTGATAGCGAGAAGTTTAGCACCGTCTGTTTTTACCAAAACGGGTTTTGCACCGTTTTTGTCAAGAAATTCGGATAGGCCGGCGCCGCAACCTGTTTCGATATTCCAATCGGAAACATTTACGGTCTCTGTGTTAAGTCCTTCCGAGAATACGCCCGCAGTAAGACTTGCAGGCATGTCTACAGCTACATCATTTACTTTAAGCCTGTTCCATGTGGGAGGAACGAGGCTGTTTATTTTGATCGTTTCAGCCATCATCCTATTGTCCCTTTCATTTCAAGCCTTATCAGATTGTTCATCTCGGCAGCATATTCCATCGGAAGCTCTCTGGAAACATTATCGGCAAATCCGCTTACTATCAGTGCCCTTGCATCTGCCTCGCTCATGCCTCTGCTCATCATGTAAAATACTGCCTCGTCAGAGATACTTCCTATAGTGGCCTCATGTCCCACATCCGCATCATCAGTACGTATATCCATTACGGGAATGGTATCTGACTTGGAAATGTTGTCGATCATAAGGGACTCACAGCTGACAACGGACTTTGCGCCCTTTGCCTGAGGCATTACCTGTACCGAAGTTCTGGTAGTGTTCACACCGCCGTCCTTGGAAATAGACTTGGTATTTACTACGGATGAAGTATTTTTTCCCAGATGAACCACCTTCATTCCGGTATCAAGATCCTGTCCGGCTCCCGCGAAAGCAATTCCGGTGTATTCCATGGTGGAATTGTCACCTTTAAGGATCGTGGAAGGGTACAGATAAGAAACGTGAGATCCGAAAGATCCGGAAACCCACTCCATTCTTCCGCCTTCCTGAACCAATGCTCTCTTGGAGTTCAAGTTATACATATTCTTGGACCAGCTCTCAATGGTGGAATATCTGAGCTTTGCATTCTTTCCTACAAAGAGCTCAACACAGCCTGAGTGCAGGTTCGCCACATTATATTTGGGTGCGGAACAGCCCTCGATGAAGTGAAGATCCGCATCGTCCTCTACGATAATTAGTGTGTGTTCGAACTGACCGGCTCCCTTGGCATTAAGTCTGAAATAAGACTGAAGGGGCACGGACACCTTTACTCCCTTGGGTACATATACGAATGATCCTCCCGACCATACAGCACCGTGAAGCGCATTATATCTGTGGTCGGTAGGAGGAAGAAGTGTCATGAACTTCTCATGGATCAGATCCGCATATTCACCCTTAAGCGCACTTTCGAAATCGCAGTAAACAACGCCCTGCTCCTCGACTTCTTTTTGCATATTATGATAGACAAGTTCGGAGTCATACTGTGCTCCGACACCTGCCAGTGATGTACGCTCCGCCTGGGGAATTCCCAAACGCTCAAAGGTATTTTTAATATCCTCGGGAACTTCATCCCAGGTATGCTGCATTTTGGTATTGGGACGGACATAGGTGTAAATAACATTCATGTCCAGTCCTTCAATACTGGGCCCCCAATTGGGGTGCTGTGATTTGTTATAAAGCTTAAGACAATTAAGTCTGAAATCCCTCATCCATTCGGGATCCTGTTTCTGATCGGATATCTGACGGACTATGTCTTCAGTGAGACCCTGCTCCAATTTGAAGGCATCACTGTCGTCATCGACAACATCGTAGATGGTCCTGTTGATATCCTCTACGTAAGTTTTTTCTTCGCTCATATTTATGCCTTCATATATTTTTCAAATCCGTTATCGTTGATCTCGCCGACAAGTTTATCATCACCCTCGGCTACTACTTTACCGTCGACAAGGACATGAACCTTGTCCACTTTAAGTGATTCAAGAATCCTGGTTGAGTGGGTAATGATCAAAAGAGAACCACCCACCTGCTCCTGATACGCTCTTACGCCTTCGGAAACAATACGTACTGCATCAACGTCAAGGCCGGAATCAGTCTCGTCAAGAATGGCAAGCTTGGGCTTCAACATAAGAAGCTGGAAGATCTCAGCCTTTTTCTTCTCACCTCCGGAAAATCCCAGGTTAAGCTCCCTGTCCAGATATGAAGGATCCATATTAAGAACCTTCATCTGTTCCTGAGCTGCTTTTTTGAAATTCCAAAGGGACATTCTGTTTCCCACAGCCTCGCAGGCACTTCTGGTAAACTCGGAAAGTCTGACACCGGGAACCTCAATAGGATTCTGAAATGTCATGAAAAGACCTTTTTTAGCCCTTTCATCGGTAGCCATCTCAAGAAGATTCTCCCCTGCAAATGTAATCTCTCCCGATGTAACCTCATATTCTTCTTTTCCCATAATTGTATTGCCAAGAGTGGATTTTCCGGCACCGTTTGGACCCATTATTACATGGGTCTCGCCTTCACCGATCGAAAGGTTAAGGCCTTTAAGAATCTCTTTTTCTTCAATTCTTACACAAAGATCTTTGATATTTAATATTTCCTGACTCATATTTACGCCTTTCGTAATATATGTTAAGTGGCAAAACTATTCCCATTTTAAAGTAAGAAATCCTATATTTCAATGTTTTGGCGTTAAAAACCTACTAATTTAGTATATTTTAATAAATAATGGATTTTTATATTAGGTCTTTTGTGCTTATAGACGAATTTCTATAAAAAAAGAGACCTCAAATTGAGATCTCTTATCGTGCCCAGAGCCGGAATCGTACCA
>JAGCUO010000101.1 GCA_017962825.1 Lachnospiraceae bacterium
CATTTCCTGGACTTTACTGTCGGATATATAATCAGACAGTATTTCCTTTACTTCCGTATCTGTTATCATTTCTGTCTCCAAAGGGAATTCGTCACATTGATTGTATAACCGTCCCGGTCCCCTATCATTATATCCGTGGTATATAATCTGTGATAATAATACAGGGCAGAGCGAACTCTGCCCTGAAATTTCTGATAGATCAAATCCCCCATTGCGATACCTTAGCAATTGAAATATCTGTCAAACTCAGGAACGGTGGGGATCTTTGCCAGATCCGCACATTCACTGCGTTTGGTCCTGATATAATTCACGATAAGATCTTCGGGGAATACTCCGCCCTTGGTAAGATATTCATGATCTGCTTCCAGCGCATCGAGAGCCTTATCAAGGCTGACGGGAAGTCCCTTAAGCTTTGCCTTTTCTTCCTCAGGAAGGTGATAGAGATTCACATCGAAGGGTCCCCATCCGTTCTTATGAGGATCGATCTTGTTCTTAACACCGTCAAGGCCTGCCATAAGGATCGCAGCATATGCAAGATAAGGGTTACATGTCGCGTCGGGATTTCTGAGTTCGAAACGGCGCATATTGGGTGTCTTCGCATAAGCGGGAATTCGGATGACCGCACTTCTGTTGGATGTTGCGTATCCGACCGTTACGGGTGCCTCAAATCCGGGAACAAGACGTTTAAAGGAGTTGGTGCTCGGATTGGTGAGTGCGCAGAGCGAATCGATATGCTTAAGCAGTCCACCCATGAAATAATGTGCCGTCTTGCTCAGATGCGAATATCCCTTGTCATCCGAAAAGACGGGCTTATCTCCCTTCATCAGAAGCATATGAACATGCATTCCGCTTCCTGCCTCACCGTAAACGGGCTTGGGCATAAAGGTTGCGCACATTCCGTATTCCTGAGCGGTGTTTTTGATTATGTATTTGATAAGAACGGTCGCATCCGCCATCTGTGTGACTTCGCCGAGAAGCGGTTCGATCTCGAACTGGCCGCTGGCACTGACCTCGGGATGGTGATACTTAACGGGAATACCTGCCTCTTCGATCCTTAATACCATTTCGCTTCGGCAATCGTAGGTTGTGTCATACGGCTTCGCGACATGATAGTTTTTCTGAAAAGGAACTACATTTCCCTGAGTCTGGCTGTCGCTGTTCCAGTGCGCCTGTTCGTAATCCACAAAAGCTTCCTGGTGCTGTCCGTCAAGCTTCCAGCCGGCCTCATCAAAAAGATAGAATTCAAATTCGGGAAGGATAAGCATCTTATCGGCTATTCCCGTTTTCTTCATATAATCCCTTGCGGCAAGCATAATATTGCGGGGATACTGGGGAAGCGGTCTGTTGTTGGGATAATCTATGATCATTACATTACCCGACATGGATAATGTGGAAATTTCGCAAAAAGGATCTATCATTGCGGTTGTGACATCGGGTATGAACACCATATCACTCTTTTCCACCACGGCGTATCCGTAGTTGGATGCATCGAATCCGACACCGTCTTTTAAGAGGTCCTCGGAAAACTCTGCAGCGGGAATCGTCACATGACGATAGGCTCCGTTAATGTCAACCATCTTGAAATCCACCATCCGGACTTCGTTTTCCCGGATGTATTTAATGACTTCCTTTGCGTTCTTGAACATTTAATTAACCTCCTTTTCCGCACACCTTAAAGTTGCTGATGCTTTTTTATTATATGTTCATACCTCCGCTTTTAGCAACGGATTAACGATCATTTCTTCAGACGACGGATACGTTCCGCGGAATACTCTTCGATATGCTTCCACAGCGAGTTAAGCTGCTTTTTATGAACGCAGAGTTTTTCCGTACAGTTCTTACACTGAAGATAATTGTTAGTCTTTTCCGAAAATCTTTCCGGATGAAGATAGAATGTAATTTCCCAGCGTACCAAAAGTGCCACGGACAAAACCAGAAGGCTCCAGGTGTAGCTCTTCCTTACGAAGAAAAGAGGAGTGAACATCATGGCATAGTCCCAATTGTATATCCTGCATGTACTGCAGCATTTATTTTTCATGAACCATGTCTGGAAAGGACAGAAGAACAGGATGCAGATTATGTCGCATATGGAATATGCACTGCAGAGAAGTATCATGATTCCGTCATCCAGAACTCCCGCCATATGCAGGGCTCCGATCAGGCCATTGAACACTGCCCAGATCAGCAGGACCAGTACGGTTGCATTATTGTCATGGATCACTATATCCGTGCTGCCGGATTTTATATAGTTCCTTGCAAACTGCTTCTGGCATCCCGGGCTTTCAAATTTAGAAGGAAAGAAACGGAAGACCATCTCCACTACGAATATCGCCCAGGTAATGATTATGATCGGCGGCATTTTTTCCGCGCTTTCAATGATCGATGCCTCGGAATAAAACTTGAACCTGATATATGCTATAAGAAGCAAAATAAATAAAACCGATCTGTAGACCAGCCTGATATAATGCCATGTGCTGACTACGCTGATTCTTTTTCTGTTTTTCTTTTGCATCGTTTATTGCTCATTTCCCGGATCTTTTTATCTGTCGAAAGTAAATCTGTCAAATATATATGCTTCATTTACGTCATCCGACAGGAATTCAAAGTAAACGGCATGCTTTCCGATCACTCCGGTTTCGAGCTTTGCCGTCTCTTCTTTTACAGAGCCGTCAAAGTCCAAGCTGCCGATAACGCGCCCTTTGTATGAATCAATGCGCACATTTACTTTGACCTTCTTCGCCTCTTCAAGGGCAACGGTTACCGTCCCTGCGGAATTTGATCCGAACTGAAGGTATCTGTAACCGACGGTTGTACCTGAAGTAATGTTGACAACAGGTGCCGAAATATCATCGCGCTCCTCATAAACAGGGCGAATATTGGCATTCAACCTGCTGCCGTATATGTGGCATGCATAACCTGCGGATATCCACTTGTATGCATCAAGTCCGTTGATATGCGGTCCCTGGGAAGTCATCTCAACAGGCTTTGAGGACACAGGCTCACCGGCAAGATATTTTACATCACCGATATAAAGCTTTCCGTCCTTTCCCATCGCAACATCAACAGGCTCAAGCATTGCCTGACGTGAGAACTCGTCGGTACCTGTCTGACGATGATAGAAAACATACCACTTCCCGTTTACTTCCATAATGGAACCATGATTGTTTCCCCATCTGTATGTCATGGTGCCGTTGCCTTCGCTGTCGTGGAGGATCTCTCCGCCGTTAAAGCTGATATCTCCTCCGTCATGGAACGGTCCGAAAGGTGAATCACTTATCTTATAGGAAAGAAAAGCATTGCAGGGCTCATATACACCAAGCTCAGGTACGGGAACCTCGTAGCGCTTTGAATAAATGTAAACGTACTTGCCCATGACCTTTCTGGGGCTTGATGCCTCAAAGAAGCCGTCGATCAGTGATATATGTCCGTCATCAACAGGATCCCACGGACAGGTGGAATGTCCCATGGGATTCTCGACTAAGGTCCCCTCCTTAATGGTTGCCATATCGTCTTCAAGTTCCGCAATATAACAGGGTGCGGCGCATCCTCCCCAATATGCATATACTCTTCCGTCATCATCAACCAAAACTCCGGGATCGAATCCGAGTTTTGTCTCCTTCGGATTCTCAAAAGGACCCCAGGGATTCTTTGAAGAAGCCACAACAACCAGGCTGCCGAATTTCTCTGCGGCATAGAGATAATAGGTATCTCCTTTTTTTACGACATCGGGGGCAAAAAGGATCGAATCCTCATACGGAGTTTCATAAGATACTCCGTGATATTTCCAATCTGTCAGATCATCGACGGGTGCTGACCAGACAACATAGTTTTTACCGCAGTACCTTGTCTTTTCAATATCATGGGCGCCGTATATATATACTCTCTTTTCTCCGTTATGTTCAAAGACTCTGGGCTCTCCGTCGGGAATATGCTCCCAGAGCGGAAGATACGGATTTGCACCCTTAATAAATTCCTTCATCTTATATCCCTTCCACAAATATAATAGGATCAATGCCTGAATGTATGTCTGTTCTTCGCCTGCTTATCTTGCAAACATTAAGAATGCAATTATAAAGATGATCACAAATACGCCGCTGATGATCCAAAATGCTTTGCTTCCGTGTATCTGAAGCGGATCATTACTTACGGCCTCCTCTGCGGAATCAGCCCATACTTTTCTACCGGATTCCGATACGGATGCATCAAACAGCTCCGAAAAAAAGGAGTCTATGTCTTCCC
>JAGCUO010000102.1 GCA_017962825.1 Lachnospiraceae bacterium
TGATCGACGGAAGCTGGGTGGCTGAATTTATGGCAGGCGGGATCCTCACCGATCTCAGCGAAAAGGGTTACTCATTTGATGATGATATCATTCCCGCCACAACATCCATCTGCATAAGCAACGATGATATTTATCTGGTCCACTACTATGGAAATGTGACCGTTCTGATGTATAACAAAAATGTCGCTTCGGAACTGGGATACGAAGAAAGTGATATAGATTCGCTTGATGATATTGTCAAGTATTCATTACTTGCCCAGGAAAACGGATACGGAGGATTTGCGTGCAGGAAAGATTCCGAGAACAATACCGTAGTCGATTTTCTTCCGATTCTCAGGTCATTCGGTGGATGGGTGGTTGACGAAGATAACAAACCCACTGTAAACTCCGAAGAATTCAGAAAAGCTCTTGAGCTATACCTGTTCCTTATTGAAAACGGGAAAACCGCATCCAAGGAAGAAATAATTGACGGAATTGAAAACGGTGATATATCCGTTGCGATCGGCTGGCCTGGCTGGTGCGATCCCGGGGCAAATGTAAACACCGAATATATTTCCATACCCGGCAAAGTCAGCGATGATTCCGTAATCTATAACTCCAATATTTACGGTATATGGGATCTCGGCATTCCTGCTAACTGTACCGACAAGGATTCTGCATTGCTTTTGCTTGAATATCTGATGGATCCTGACGTTCAAAGACAGACCGTTGCATATGGCGGTATTCCCTGCAGGTATTCTATCTTAAACGATCCTGAGATGCTGTCGTTAAACCCTCATCTTGAAGAGATCTGTGAAGCTCTGGATAACGGAATATACCGACCGGTTATTAAAGAGTGGCCGGTTTTCTATGCGATCCTCGGGGAGAAAATGAAAAAGATCATAGACGGAGAGTTATCACTTGATGAAGGACTTCTCCTCGCACAAACCGAACTGGAAGTATTAATGAAATGAAGATAAGGATCAGATTTACAAAGCATGGTGCAGTCAGATATATAGGACATCTGGATGTGATGAGATATTTCCAGAAGTGCATCAGAAGAGCCAAGGTCAATGTATCTTATACCGGCGGTTATTCTCCGCATCAGGTGATGACTTTCGCATCGCCTCTGGGTGTGGGAATGGAAAGCGAAGGCGAATATATGGACATAGGTATCGACGATGAACATCCCGATACCAAAGCAATACTTGATTCACTAAATGAGGCAAGTGTTCCCGGAATAAGGATAAGGTCCGTAAGAGTCCTTCCGGAGGATGCCGGTAATGCTATGGCCTCCGTATTCGCATCCGAATATGAGATAAGATTCTATGATGATAAAAAGGATCTGTGTCCGGATGCGAAAACTCTTGGTGATATGATCGGCAGGATGCTTTCATCCGAAACCTGCATATACCATAAAGAGACCAGGAAAACCTCAAGGGATATCGATCTGAAGGAATTCATATATAAGCTGGAGATGACGGAAGATAGCGAACCCGTTGTAAGAATGACCATCAATTCTTCCAGTGCGGATTCCATCAAACCGGTCTTTGTCATGGAATACCTTTTTGATCTGGCCGGTATAACCCTTCCGGATAATGCTTTAAAGATCACCAGACTTGATATGTTTACACAGGGAGATAAAGGTGAGCTTGTCTCACTTGAAGATATCGGTATATGAGCAGAATAAAGCTTCAATCATCCGAAAAAGAAAACGCAAGAAAGCTTTATGAGATGAGAAGTTCCGAAGATTCAAAACTGATCATTACCGATGTTGACGGGAAGATCATCGCATTTTTGTTATCGGACGGAAAGCCCATAGGTATAACAGTTCTCGGCGGGAACGATCTTCTTGATCCCGAATGTATAAACTCCGGTGATATCGTCATCGCTTATGTCAGGGATGTAAAAAACGATATCGGTGCCGCATTTATTGAATACGCATCCGGCAGGGACGGCTATCTCCCCTTAAGTAAGCTTCCTAAAGACATATCCGTTAAACAGGGTGATCTCTTACCGGTCAAACTGTTTTCATATGCCCAGAAGGGCAAAAGAGCAACCTTTACGGCCAGGATCGATTATTCAAAATATCCTGACGGTGATATGCTGCGGGAGAAATCCAAACACCTCACCGCATATTCATATCTGTATAAGGATGAATCCTTTCTGAAGGACAGATTGAATAAGGTATTCAGGAAAAATGAATACACGGAGATTGTTACCGATCTTGAATCCGTATTTGAGAATCTGAAGACATCTTATGAAAATATAAGACTGTATGAGGATAAGGATTTCGGCCTTTCAAAGCTTTACAGCCTTAAAACATTCCTTGAAGAAGCAACAGCTAAGAAAGTATGGCTTAAATGCGGTGGTTATCTCTACATTGAGCACACGGAAGCAATGACCGTGATTGATGTAAACAGCGGTAAGTTTTCACCTTCAAAAGGAACCGATAAGGAATCGGCATATCTCTCGGTAAATCTGGAAGCAGCTTCCGAAGTCTGCAGACAGTTAAGACTGAGAAACATATCAGGGATAATAATCATTGATTTTATCAACCTTGTATCTCCCGAAGACAGAGAAAGACTGCTGGAAACACTCAGATCAGGATCAATAAAAGATACAATGAAAGTCTCCGTAGCAGGTATTACCGCACTCGGACTTGTTGAAATGACACGAAAGAAAGAACTGCCTCCCCTTTACGAGCAGCTCAGATAAATATGAAAAAGAGAATTCTTTACGTAATCTTAATAGGTATCATAAATATGGCGATCCTTTCGTCCGCCTATTATCTTTATGTGCAAAAAGAGATCTCAAATATTGAGAAAAATTACAGATACATTGCCGAAGAAAAAGCCAATAACATCGAAGCTACCATCGAATCAGTCATAATCAGAGCTGATGCGATCAAGATACTTTTACAGGATCTCGGAGGAAACAGCGTTTTTTTCGAATCACTGGCTGATGATCTGTACGATAATGTCAAGGATGAAACCGGAATCTCTTTAAAATATATATCAATAGCTCCGGACGGAGTTGTTTCTGAAGTATATCCTTTGCTTACCAATGAATCACTTATCGGATACGATTATCTCGATGTTACCAAAACCGGAAATGTTACTGATCCCCGTATTTATGAACAGGGTAATCCCATACTTACCAATTCCTATGATATCAGGGAAGGCGGATTCGGCGTTTCCGGCGCAATTCCCGTCATGTATAAATCGGGCAGTGAAAAAACACTTTGGGGTCTTGTCGGATTCAATATATCATCCGATTCCCTCACTGAAGCTTTAAATCTTGAAAGTCTTGAAGAACTCGGGATCAATTACAGACTTTCATATCTGGATACGCATAATACAAAACATATAATTCAGGAATCTGCTACAAAACCCGTAAATGAGATCACGGTCCAGTTTCATGTCGAAAACCTTATATGGGAGCTGTCCTTAAGTCCCAAATCGGGGTGGTATCCCGTTTCAAGGATCATCATTACTTTAGTGATAATGGCCCTGATATCCGTATTTATCGGAATGTTTGCCAATGTAATCTTCAGGCTCAGAGATTCCTATCTTATGGTTGTTAAGCTGTCCAATACAGACAGGCTTACCGACTGCTACAACAGAAGAGCATATGAAGATAAACTGAGCGAGTATAAGAATTTCGGTATGGATAAAGATTTTGTCTATATTGCCGTAGATATCAACGGCCTGAAAAAGGCAAACGATACGCTCGGACACCAGGCAGGAGACGAACTTATATGCGGTGCAGCATCACTTCTCAAAAATTGCTTTAAAGAATTCGGAAATGTTTACAGAATCGGTGGTGACGAGTTTGCGGTTATGATACAATGCGATGAGAACAAACTCGAAGAAAGGAAAAACACTCTGACCCGTTCCATGATCAAATGGAAAGGTAAATATGTGCCTCAGCTTGCTATGTCTGTAGGATATGCTCCATACAGAGAAGTTCCGAACAAGGGCATTGACGAACTTGCCAAGCTAGCTGATGAGCGAATGTATGACGCTAAGCGTAATTTCTACATTTCCAGCGGTCAGGACAGAAGAGGAAGATAATCTCCGATGAACTTTAATAAATTCAGGAAGCTTACCGCATTTTCCATAGCTTTTACTCTTGTTATCCCTCTTTGGGGGTGTGGTTCCGACAGCACCTCTGATCTTTCCGTTGTCGACAACGAAACCGTTTTATCCAATGAAGAAAGCATTGTCGGAGTCGATGAAGTCAAAAAGTATCCCATAACCGATAACGGAATTCCCATCTGGGACTTCGATGAATATGTAAACGGAGAGTGGCTGAAGCAATTCGAGGGTTCTGAAGAGACTTATGCCACTAAATATGATGATGCATATGAAATCGAACGATCCAGACTTTATGATATTCTTAATGACTCTTCATTGACAGACCTGCCAACTGACGATCCACTGTACAAGACCAAATATATCTATGATCAGTTCTATGAAGAAAATGTCAATGATTCACTTAATGAATCACTTGTCTGTTTTCTTCAGCCTGTTTATGATGTTGAAACTTTGGAAGATCTTTTTGATCTATATAAAAACAAAGACTATTCATATTTCTGTAATGAATTGGTTTTTAATATTACCGGCGGAGACTGGGGGGATATTGATGCTGTTTACTCCCCTGTGATAAATGATAATCTTTTAAATGAATACAATAATTTTGTTGCGAATCCCACTGACGGAAGCATGACAGAGATATATGCAAATATTGAAAAGCTCGGTATAGATCAGACCGAATATATTAAGATGCTCAGCAATCTTGTTGTTATCAGCCAGTATTTAAGAGAGTATCAGAACAGTTATGCAAACGGATATAAATATCAGTATTTCTATAAAGAAACTTTTGAACAGAACAATATCGATGTTCCTGTATTTGATATCATTGAAGAATTCACCGAAAAAGAATACAACGGACCGATAGTAGCCACCGAAAACCTGTTTGATTTTTTTGATGTTTTATTCTGTGAAGATAATCTCGATGCACTTAAAGATTCCCTCATCTTAAATATCATATATGATATAAGTTTCATCAACAGCGACTGGGACAGATATGAAGATGAGGAATATGATAATGCTTTCTATTTCACGATAAGTGTATCGAGAGACGTTCTGGCTCTTGAGTATCAGTCAAGATATTTTGATGAAGAAAAATTGAAAGAGATCCGTCAGTTCGTTTTTGCGATCAAGACACAGGCACAGAGCGTCGTCAGAGAATTTGAATGGCTTTCGGAAAAGAGTATGGAGACCGCAGTCAGAAAGATCGTTCTGATGAAACCTTCATACGGAGTAAGTGACCACGTTTATGATCTTTCCGATGTTGTTCTGAGTGATGATCTTTTTGAAAATTTTATCAATATAATAAAAAGCAGGAGAAAATTTTCTTATTCGCAGCTTTATTATTTCGATGAAGAAAGAGGAACATTTTTCCAGAATAATTTTGATGTCAATGCATATTATAATGCCAGCCTGAACAATATCACCCTGACTACCGGATTATTAACCGAGCTTCTTGAAACCGATATGACATATGAGGAAAAAATAGCTGAACTCGGAATGACGGTTGCACATGAGATATCTCATTCCTTCGGTCCTTCCTGCATATATTTTGAAGGCGACGGTTATTACGATTACTGGATGACCGATGAAGAGATCAATGAATATGATGACCGTATCAGAAGGATAATACAGTTCTTTGACGGAAAAGAGACAGAGTATTTCGATCCGATCAACGGAGCATACTATGCAGATGAAACTTATGCCGATCTTATGGCAATGGAGATCTGTTTAAGAATACTGGAGGAGCAGGATAATGTTGATTACGATCTGTTCTTCAAAACATTCGCTTCAAGAAAAGCAACATATTATACAGAAGAAAGTGCCGCATTATTAAACGGAGATAATCATCTTCCAGCCAAGTTCAGGATCAATTATATACTCGGACAATTTCCCAAATTCTATGAAGTATACAAGATAGATGAGGAAAGTCCGTTCTATGTCCCGAACCTGGAACGCCTTACCATATTCAAATGAGAATAAAAAAAGCTGTAAAATTTGTTTCAATATTTCTTTTGTCCATTATATTCATCTATGCCTGGACATGGATTCCCGTGACCGAAAGGATCTCTTTGGATCTTACGGATAGCGGTCCTATAGGCTTCAGGATTGCTCTTATTACAGATCTGCATTCCTGTTATTACGGCAAGGGGCAGAAAAGCCTAATTGACCGGATAGACAACGAAGAACCTGATATAGTCGTTTTTTCCGGAGATATATTCGATGATAAACTTAGCGATGAAAACGCTAAGATCGTATTTGAAGATCTGGTCACCAAATATCCCTGTTACTATGTTACCGGAAACCACGAATATTGGAGTGGGAGAGCAGACTCCATGAAGGATTACCTCAGGTCCATAGGGGTGCATGTTCTGGAAGGAGATTGTGAGAGGATAGAAGCAGGAGATCATACGATCGATATGTGCGGTGTTGATGATCCCACCGATATAGGATACTACCCCTGGATCGATCAGTTTGACAGGGCATATTCCGAAACTGATCCTTCACATATACGGATACTTGCAAGTCATCGTCCGGAAAAGATTAACACATATGAGAAATATGATTTTGACCTTATACTTGCCGGACATGCACATGCAGGCCAGTTCAGGATTCCTTTTATAAACCGGGGACTTTTTGTTCCCGACCAGGGATCAATGGCATTGTATGTAAGCGGACAATATGAACTTCCAAACGGTAGTATAATGGTAGTAAGCAGAGGTCTGGCAAGAGAAAGCACTCCGCTTCCAAGATTCTTTAATCATCCCGAAGTAGTCATTATAGATATCTGATCACTGATTAACGATAGATAAAAAAACACAGGCTTTAAAAGCCTGTGTTTTTAAATATTTAAGAAATCATTTTTATGAAAGTTCATTTAACAGGCCTTCAAGGCCTTCCCTGTCATAAAGATCTTTATAATATGATGTCTCATTGCTGATCAGACCGTCAATCGCCTTCATGCTGAGAAGCTCTACGGGTGCTTTATCATCCGTCATGATATTATTGCCTGCTTCATATTCGACTAAGGATCTGTCAACCTTTTCCATTGCAGCAACAAGAACATCATTTTCTTCGAGATCCGTATTGTTATGGAAGCTTTCGATAATATCGCACTTACCTGCAAATAATTCCCTGTTGGTGCATCCGTAAACATCCGCCGTATATACAACAGGAAATACGGATGAAATGGTGTCGGAAAGATACTCATTTATATTTCCTTCGGTATCATCCCTCATGTTCATGTTGACGACCATTACGCCGTCATCATAAAGATGATCCTTAACGAGTGTAAAAAACTCAACCGTGGCCATCTGAAAAGGAATCGTAATATCCTGATAAGCATCGACCACAATGACATCATAAAGCTTGTCCGAAGGAATCTCCTGAAGAAAAGCACGACCATCATAGGTTGTGATCTTGATGTCTTCGGGGAGTTCGAAATACTTATACGAAAGATCTGCGATCTTCTGATCGATCTCGACACCTTCAATATTCACTTCATCAAAATACCTGTCACACTGTGTTGCAAAGGTCCCGCTTCCCATTCCGAGAACAAGTATATCCAGAGGTTTTTCCTTTTCGTGAAGGCCTGCCATATAGGGTCCCGCCATGTAATAGTCATAGCACATGCCGGAAAGCTCACCGCCTTTTTTATAGATGGACTGAACTCCGAAAAGTACGTTTGTTGAAAGGATTATTGAATCATCGGTCTCTGAAACCTGCAGATAGTTATATATCGATTCATCCTCAACAACGAGATCGCTTACCCAGAATGCAAAGTTGCTTTTATAGCCGAATATGCAGCAAAGGATAAAGATGATGACAGCAGCTACGGAGCCGATGCTCTTAACTCTTCCCGAGATAAAATAGACGATACAGAGTACAAGCAGGATTGCCGCAAAAATAAGAAATGTTGCGTTGGTTCCGACCGCAGGGATGCTGATGAA
>JAGCUO010000103.1 GCA_017962825.1 Lachnospiraceae bacterium
AAACTTTTCCGTATCCTGACCAAGGATCAGGCAGCGGATGTTTTCGCATACCTTGATGTGGATCTCCAGCAGAAGATCATTAGTGTCATGTCCGATAAGGAAGCTGCGGGGATCATCGATAACCTGATGGCCGATGATGCTGCGGACCTGATGGAAGAAATGCCTGCCAATATCGTAACCAGGATCCTGGCCAAGGCAAGTCCCGATACCAGACGTGAGATAAACCAGCTTCTCCGCTATCCCGAAGACAGTGCGGGTAGCATCATGACCGTGGAGTATGTAGATCTCAAAGAAAGCTCTACCGTCAAAGAAGCAATAGAAAGAATCCGAAGAGTCGGTGTGGATTCAGAGACCATCAATGTCTGCTACGTCCTCGACAGTGGAAGACACCTGATCGGAACCGTTGCTTTAAGATATCTTCTTTTGTCCAAGGATGACGAAATAATCGGGGACATAATGCATGAAAATGTTATTGCCCTCAACACGCTGATGGACCAGGAAGAGGTTGCATCGCAGTTCAAAAAATACGACTTCACCACAATGCCTGTAGTCGATAATGAGAACCGTCTCGTCGGAATTATCACCGTCGACGATATCGTGGACATCATGGAAGAAGAGGCCACCGAGGACATGGAAAAGATGGCAGCTATTCTCCCCTCCGACAAGACATACATGAAGACCGGCGTTCTCGAGACATATAAAAAGAGAATCCCCTGGCTCCTTCTCCTCATGGTAAGTGCCACATTCACCGGAGCCATTATCAAATCCTTTGAGGATGCCCTGAGCGTATGTGCAGTACTTATAGCTTACATCCCGATGCTCATGGATACCGGAGGAAATGCGGGAGGACAGGCTTCCGTTACCGTCATCCGTGGACTCTCCCTTGGTGAGATAGAATACTCGGACGTCCCTAAGGTTATGTGGAAAGAAATACGTGTTGCGGTCTTCTGCGGTCTTACACTTGCTGCAGCGAATTTCGCCAAGCTCATGTTATTCGATCGGATTGGATTTTTTGTAGCGCTGACAATCTGCCTTACACTTATCGCCGCAGTGCTCATGGCTATGCTTATCGGATGCATGCTTCCCGTGGGAGCAAAGAGACTCGGATTTGACCCCGCAGTCATGGCAAGTCCCTTCATCACCACCATCGTCGATGCACTTTCACTTCTGGCATATTTCAGAATCGCAACAATGATACTTAAACTATAGAAAAAGGAGGTTGTCATATGACAACCTCCTTCTTTAGGGTAATCAATGTTTTTGGGGGTCTCTATTCGTATGATGTTTCTGCAATGAAATCTTATGAAAGGAGACAAATGAATAGTATCACAGAACTTTTGGACTTGGAAGATTCCGAGATGGGATACCATCATCTACCATTGTAGTCAACCTCCACGCAATCAGGTTCACAAGCAATTGTCACATTTACATTACAATTTTTATCCAAAAGTATTCCAAAAGCATATTCTTTGCTAGCTTCAGCAATCACTCGTATTATTTCTTCTTTATTTTTCCATATTGATTCAGGAATTGATATTTTGTTTATTTTGAAGATAAAAGAATCCGGGGCAGACATACCTTCGCTAGTTTCCATCCTAATTATCCGTCCCATATAAGATAAATCCACGTAATAAGGTGTTTCTCCTCTAAAACTTCCTATCGGGACAAGAAAGGCAGAAATACTTTTATCCAAGCACCATTCTCTTCCCGGATAACAGATTATCGGTTCATTATCCCAACTCCTAAACTCTAATGAGTTTAATAATTCCAAATTTTCTTTACCAACCTCTTCATACGAAAAGCTCATAGCATCTTACCCAATCCCATCTGAGTTATTTTTTCAGCATCAGTTCCTACTAAGCTCTCTAAAAAGTCCATCCAATAATCATATGTATATACGTTGCTCATTAAATCACCTCCCCACCATAGAAAAATCCATATTCAAATGATCCATATTGAATCTCTCTATCAGGAGAGCATCCCTGTATAGAAGCACTTATAGCGTCCTTCACATGTGCAAGTATTTGGTTTTTATCCTCCATTTCTTCAAGCTTCGTACATTTATGAATATTGATGTTAGCTTTGGTAAATTTTGGGGATTCATGCTTTTCAACCTCCGTATAAGAAACTGAAAAATACGCAAATTCCAATCCATAAATAAACAAAAAGATTTTATCCTTAATGTCATAATTCTCTCTATCAGCGTGCTTTAGACGCCAAATAAGATATTGTTCATCATCCGAATGCCAATATCTTCCCAGAACTGGGAAACTGGCATAGCAATTCTTATATTCGAGTGGCATGTCCTCGTATAATACGTCTGCTATTCTTTCCAATTCATCTTTTCTATCATCGCTAATTTTTCCATATACAAATTCCATCGCACATTCTCCTTCTAAAAATGTTTATTTTGGTATTTGGTGTTTATGCATGACAGAGGGGTTCCGGTAAGGAATGATCTGATATGATCAAGTTCTCTTACCCTTGCAACCGTTTCTCCGGCACGTCTGTTTTCGAAATATTTCAGAGGAAGTGAAAAGAGATGTTTGAACAACCTGCTGCTGAGGATGACATCTATCCTGCTGGTGGTATGTACAAACAAATATGACTTGCAGAGTGAGATTATCAGTTCATAGACAATAAAGATACCGATAGCAAAATGTCATCAATTTAATTCTGCAACAAAGAAACTTAAACTATAGATAGAGAGACTTTCATATGACAGCCTCTTTATCTTCCAGCGCATCAATGTACACTAAGATTCTTAACTATTCAAAAATCACATCACAGTAAATAAATCCTATTTCCCTAATCTGCTGTTCTAACACTGGTTGTTGATATGCTATTAATGACGCCTTTAATGCATCTAAAAATCCAATATTATTAGAATATTGATTTATCTTTTCACTTTTTCTCACACATATTTTCTTTTTTTTATAGGGAGGATTCTTACGGAATTCCACCCATTCACAATATGCATCAAAATAGATATGTTCTTTGCCCATAATAAACAAATATGTACTATCTTTTAACCCCATCTCCTCTTGAGCTCTAGGGCTCAATTGATCAATAATATAAAATTCATCATCTGATTTTACATAGCTTGAACGTATTCTGATAGGAGCAACCCACGGTTTATACTTTTGTGGAATATCGTCATTAAGATTGCTCATTTCTTGCAGTTGTTTCAATCTGGAATCACTCAATTCGCCATACTTATAATTCATATAACCTCTTTCAAGTATTAATGCAATCTGTAACTCTTTATCAGTAAATGCTGAAATCAGTTGTATCCCATCCTTTCTCTTTCATTTACATATTCATCTCTATTCAATCTTAATGTATCAGAATAATATCCATTATCCTCTGGTCCAAGTTGTAAAGTAATACAATTCTTATAGTTTAATCTCTCAGCAAATTCTATGCTTGTCGTTAAGTTTGTTTTGAAATAATCTTTTGCATAAATAAACTCACTATCATTCACATAGTAAATATGCATATCTACGCAAATATCTTTTTCGTATGCTTCTTTGTAATATTTGACTAAGTCATCAACTGCGAGCGATATAGAATCGTAATCATGTCCTGGATCATCAATAAACAAATCATTAGTTGTATTAAAAAATATAATGAAGAATAAATTGGGAGACATGCTGGTATTTTTTCGCAATTCTTCGAGGGTATAATCGCCAAATTGTATCACTTGTTCGGCATCTGGTAGTCCATGATGCTTTGGCCTTCCGTATACATATACTTCACCGAGTTCATCAGACAACGTTTCTGTCATCAAATTTGCATCGCTCTTAGAATATATTGCGCCAATAAAAGTATCATTACTTACATATCCAGTTTCTGAATCTGCATCCCCATCGAAATGCAATGTAGGATCATTTGTCGGATAGCAGATAAAAAACGCAGCTCCACCATCAACCCCAACTGACTCACACTCAAACTCTATTCCGTATTTTTCTTCCAAACTTTTACATATTTTACTTTCAAGGCTGGGTTTTATTTGGCACGAGGTAATTACAAAAATAAAAGATATGAAACAAATGATAAATACCATTTTGATGAAGTTATATTCGCTTATTCCTTTTTTCATCCGTTCTCCTTCATACCTTTTTCCGGCCATGTTCATAACAACCATCACCAACAACAATTAAAAGTTATTGCATTAAACCGTCGTCCCCCATACATTTAACCCCAATAAGACGATTTTACAAGAACCGTTTCCATTTTTGCATGTAAAATCAAGACATGTCAATGAGCTTATATAATTAGTTTCTATACAACGAAACCTATAAAGACGACATATTTTAACATAAGAAAGCTGACACTTCGGTCTGATGATCAAACTGAAATGTCAGCTGTTTTTGTGACAATGGGCAGTGACAGTGGGGACGCATCTGTCACTATATCTTTAATTCTTTAGCCATTTCAGGATAGCCCTTTTTCACCGCTTTGTTGAACTGTCCTTTCAGTACTCCTACCATGAGTTCATAGATGACGGCATAAACAAATGCAAGTGATCCGACAATGATCGCCAGTATGATTCCGATGAATTTAGGATCACCGTTTTCTCTAATGACGGGAACAAACATTATGAGGAATATTACTGCACATATTATCATCGCAATGTTGATTGTCTTCATGGTTTTCTTATTACCGGCTTTGACGTTCTCAGCAGCTTCCCTTAATTGATCTTCGGAAAGACTTCTGTTTACTATTGCTCTTTTCAATTGCATGTTTAATGTTCTGTAGTGAATAGTAGCCATTTTACCCTCCATATAGTCTGTAAATCAAACCGGTTTCTATTTATTATGACGGAAAAGCACGGAAACCCGTCACATTATACATGATTAAAATTTTGAACCTATGGTAATCAGTACAACAAAAGCCCCGAGTATAAACAGCACGACCGAGACTATGGACAGTACGCACTTTGCCACATTGCCCTTCGCGGTTATCAGTCCTATTATCCCCGAAATAAGGCATACAAGATTGGATATAAGGATCCACAGGAGCATAAACCCTTTATTCCATATGATGGCCCAAATATTGGAAGCATATCCGTGAGAATACTCTCCCCAAAACGCAAAAGCCAGATTGAAGAACATTAATAGAATCTGAAGGATAAGTAGCACGATCAAATACACAACATATTTACTGCTTTTCTTAACCGGCATTTTACAACCTCCTATAGAAATATCTTCCTTTCAACTATACGATAGATGATTTCGGATGTCACGGACATCATATTCCTGCAATAAATTCCTCTATTATATTCGAAACCGTTTCAGGATCATCTATATATACGGTATGTCTTCCTTCAACGGGAATCAATGTGCAATTTCCCATTTTTTCGGCATACGGATCCCAAAAATTTGCCATATCTTCAGGATCCTGATTGTATTTATAGCTGGCATCGATAAAAATTTTCGGTATATCATTTGGAGATAAAGACGAATATAATTCTTCTGCATTTCTCCTGATCATATACGCTTCGGAAATAGAAGCATCGGAAGCTGTTGTGCGTGAAAACATGCACAGCGTGTTGTCAACATAATCCTCACTTCTTCCTTCCAGAGCACTTCCGTAATATTTTTTCATCAGGAAAGGTTCCAGACCGATCACTTCCAATGATCTGAGTATCTTCCACTGTTTTGCAACGCTTTCCGCAAACACATCATCCACGGTGGTGCAGACAGTACCGTCAATGATGATCACGCCCTCTATTTCATCCGGATACATGTTCTGCCAATAAGATATATACATTCCACCAATGGAATGACCCACGAGAAGATACGGCCCCTCCTCACCTGAATTCTTAAGAGCCGTCCTGTAATCCTCAACTATCTGTTCAATATTCCTGTCAGCTTTCGTATCTTCGCTGAATCCGTAACCGGCACGATCGATGAAAATAAATTCATTTTCGTTTTCCAAGGGCGCGGTCATATCGCGCCATGCAAAATTCATTGTGCCGTCATTTAGTCCCGCACAGCATACGAAGGTATGACCGCCTTCTTCATTTCCCACCTTTAGCACATTCAAGCTGTAGTCGCCTACAGATACAAGATTTTCATAGCCCTCATCCCTAAGATTCCGCATCACTTTCGAAGCTTTAACGTGATAAGAAACGGATATTGCCGTGATAATAACAACTATCATCAGCACTAAGATCAAAACCGATTTGCATAATTTTTTAAAAAACTTTTTCATTCCTGTAACCACCTGACTTTTTAATAAAAACTTGTTCCACTATACGATATTTTATTTAATCTGAAAACCCAAAAGTTTGGTGAAGTTAAAGTGACAGTGGGGACGCTTCTGTTTTGTCACCTGGTGACAAAACAGAAGCGTCCCCACTGTCACTTATGAAAAAGAAAGCTATTTGATTACCGACAGGCTCTCTCTGTCCGCAAATATTGCAACGAAGATCAGGAAGATAACACCTTGGATCAGCTGCATCATCTGGGTTGAAAGGCCCATCATGATAAGGCCGTTGGTAAGTACAACATAGAGAAGTGAACCTACTATTACATTCTCGAAACGAACCTTTGCACCGCCGGATATGGGCATGCCGCCGAGAACAAGCGCGATAAGTATCTGTGTCTCCAGCTGGCTTCCTACATTGGCGGTTGCAGATCCGTTCTTAACAATGTTTACGAATGCCGCAAGACCTGTTATCGCACCGGATAATACATAGATAAGAAACTTAACTCTGTCGGTTCTTACACCGGCAAATTTGGTAGCTTTTTCACCTGCACCGATGGCTTTGAGTTTGATTCCGAAACCTGTGAATCGGAATATCATAAAGCTTATGATAAGTACCGTAGCGGTAATCCCCAGTTTTATGGCAGTTGTGTCATAATCATATACTTTCATGCTTGCCGCAACCGGTGAATTCGATGCCATGTACTTGATCACACCTCGGAACAGGAACATGGTACAAATGGTTACTATGAATGACTTGATCTTTCTTTTAACATAGAAGAATGCGTTAAATGCTCCAATCACTGCACCTGCAAGTATTCCGCCGAGTATTGCCAGGAAAATGTTCTTACCGGACAGCATACATACGACGATGGATGCTATTCCCATGATTGACCCTTGAGAAAAATCCAGGCCGCCCATTGTCATGATAAAGAACACTCCGGTCGCAGATATCATAACCACGTAAATCTGATTGAGGATCAGCTTACGGCTGTTCCACATACTTCCGTGTGTCAGGATATTGAATACTATACACACGGTAATGAGTCCGATTATCGGGAGCGACGAACGGATCAGATTATAGACGAATTGTTTATTAAATGCTCCTGTCTTAACATCGTTCATGATCATCCCTCCTTAAACCATCTTAGCGATGAGACTGTTCTCATCCAGGCTCTCACTGCGTTTCAGCTCGCCGTTTATGGATCCGTCCTTCATAACGATGATCCTGTCGCACATTCCTATAAGTTCAGCAAGCTCTTCGGAGATCATGATGATCGACTTTCCGGATTTTCGCATCTTATCCATCAGCTGATAGATATCCTGTTTTACTTTTATATCGATTCCTCTTGTGGGGCTGTCCAGAAGAAGTATGTCCGAGTCCTTACCTATCCATCGTGCCAGAACAACCTTCTGTTTGTTTCCTCCTGACAGATTGGAAACGAACTGATCGACACCCTGCATCTTGGTAGACATCTTTTTGGCATACTCATCCGCAAAAGATCTGAGCTTCCTGTCACTGAGCATATGTGCCTTATTTCCAAGTTTATCCAGCGAGGGAAGGCAGATATTATCTCTTATGCTCTGATTCATTACCAGTGACTCGTTATCCCTGTCCTTGGATGTATAAGCTATGCTGTGTGAGATCGCGGTGGGTATATCATTGATCTGTGTTCCGTCCGAGAGGACTACTCTTCCTGTTCTGTCAAAGGAAGCCCCGAAGCAGGCCTTTCCGATCTCATGCATTCCTGATTCCGACAGTCCTCCGAATCCCAGGATCTCACCCTTGTGAAGTTCAAAGCTAATGTTCCGGATTATTCCGGGTACACTGACCTCCTCAACCCTCATTACGACTTCGCTTGATACCTCTTCACCGTAATCCGCTCTGTAATATGCTCCGGTAACCTCACGTCCTACCATGAGCTTTTTAAGTCCGTCCTCATCGATCTCACTGCTCTTAACGGTATCGATGTAGATACCGTCTCTCAGTACCGTAATGGTATCCGACATGGTAAGAACTTCGGGAAGGTCATGGGATATGAATATGACTGTGTTCCCCTCTTCCCTGATTCTCTTCATGTGCTTGTAAAGTTCGTCACGGCCTTCTCTTGAGAGGGCTGTTGTTGTCTCATCAATGACTACTATCTTGGGGTCGAAGTATGTTGCTTTTACTATCTCAACAAGCTTTCTGTCCTCGAAGTTATAATCATCGATCATATCGGATGCTTTGATACGGTCGAATCCGTATTTTTTTAACAGCTCATTTGCCTTACGGTTCATGGCTGCGGTATTTTTAATACCCATTTTTACAAAGGCATTCTCGTGTCCCAGGAAAATATTCTCCGCAACGGTAAGTCCGTCAAGAGTTCCGAGTTCCTGTACTATGATAGATATCCCTTCGTTATTTGCTTCTACCTGATTGACGGGATCGATCTCTTTGCCGTCAAGGATAAATTGGCCATGATCTTTGTGATAGATTCCGGCCAAAGAGTTGGTGAGTGTGGACTTTCCTGATCCGTTCTCACCAATAAGAGCGTGTATCTCGCCTTTGTTTATATTAAAAGAAACCTCATCAAGAGCCTTGGTGATACCGAAGCTCTTACTGACATTTTTAACTTCCAATCGTATATCACTCATCACATTTCTCCTCCCTATTTAACTATCTCGCCCTTGGCAACATTAGTTGTCATCGTAACGATAATAAGAAGAGCAAGTCCCGTGATGACGTCCTGGACTGCGGTCGGTGCACCCAGTGCTATGAAACCGAAGAAGATGATGTTGATGACAAATTCTCCGATGATGATTGCAGGAATTGGCATTCCGTATTTCTTAAAAGCAAGACCGAAGAAGCATCCCATTGTAGGGACAAAGTTTCTGCTCATGGAAGCCATACCGGTTACCGCAACCATTGATGATCCGTAGCTGATGGTAAGAACTGCCATGATACCTAAGAACGCACCGCTTATGATAAATGCAAGTACCTTGTACAGATTGACATTGATACCCATATTTTTGGCAACGAATTCGTTACTTCCTATGGCGTATGTATATGTACCTATCTTGGTGTAATTAAGGATCAGATATGCGAGGGCAAATGCCATCACCGCAAGTATCAGATTACCGGGCATCTGTCCGAATGCTCTTAAACCGGAGGGAAGTGTCTGTTCAACGCCTCCTGCGATAAAGTTAGCTACGGACTCATAGATAAGAGCAAGACCCGTTGTTACGATCATGGATGGAATCCTGAGTTTTACATAGAAGGTTCCGTTTATCAGACCCACAAGTGCACCTGTAACGATCGCACCGGCTACAAGTCCGAAATATCCGAGACCGAAACGATTTGCAAATACGCAGCCCACTATTGCGGAGAGCATGATATTTGCACCGATGGAAAAGTCGAACATTCCCATTACCATTACGAAATAAAAACCGACGGCACCAACCGCCGCAAGAAGTGATGCTTCGAAATAACTGAGAAGATTTTTGGGAGATCCGAAATTATCCGGAGTGATGACTTTAAAGATTCCCCATGAGATGAGAACCAGAAGGATCAAAAGTATATACCCCTTTACCTGACCGGAAAGTTTTTTCCCCGTACTTTCTTTTGTTTTAGACATACCGATAAACCTCGTATATTTTCAGAGAATAAGAGCCGGTACCGTACCAGCGATACCGGCTCAAAGCAAACGATATTAACTGCCGGATCGGGCCGCCGCGTCTTCTATTGACAAGGCCGCTGCTGCAGCTTTAAGTCCTTCCATGTCAAGGTTTGACATCTGAACGAGTTCTTCGGGAGTATAAGGAAGCTGGTCTACGAAATACTTCTCATAATCCTTATAATCTTCGGGTGATGCAACATAGAGATAAGGGAACTTGATGTCTTCGAACTTTCCGCCGAAGTCTTTGTAGTTGCCCTTGATCGCATTGTAAACTGCCATGAATGCGAAGAGAGGATCGCAGTAATGTCCGCCGGATTCTCCTGCCATTGATCCGTTGGCAAGCCTTTCGCCAAGATCAGGGAGGAAGTCGGTAGAAACGATATCGATCTGATCGGTCTTTCCTGCTCTTTCAACAGCTGCGATAGCGCCCTGGAGAGGATCTCCGCCGCCGCCTGCAGGGATAAGTGCATCGAGATCGGGATTTGCGCTCATAAGAGCTTCAGCTGCCTTGGAGCCGCCTTCCGAAGAAGTTCCTGCATACTGGGGCTCGGAAAGAACTGCCTGATCGTCGGGATGAGCTGCATTCCACTTTTCAACTCCTGCTTTGTATCCTTCCCATCTTCCGAGCCAGGTAGCATCGCCCTGCTCCCATCCGATGAGACCGATATTTCTGTCGCCTCTTTCAAGGAGGATCTGAACAAGCTTCTCGCCGTTTTCGGGCTCGTTCTCGTGAACTGCACCTACATAGTATTCGGAATCGAGAGCTGCCTTGTAAATGTCTGCGCTGTTTTCCTGAGAGATGATACGGAAGAACTGTGCGAGATAAACCTGATTGTCGTTACAGGTCTTGATAGCGGATGCCATCTCCGTATCGGATGAATTACAAATGATGATTCCCTGACATCCTGCTGCACAAAGCTGTTCAACGGATGCGGTAACTTTCTCTGAAACGTGTCCCTGGTCAACGTACATAACCTCAACTCCGAGTGCCTCTGCTGCCTCGTCAAGGATCAGTTTGCACTGTGAACCGAGAACGTCTGTAGAACTCCATATTGATACACCAATCTTGATAGTATCAGTTGATGAATTTGCTGTTGTCTGCGTATTTGAAGCGGGTGCGGATGATGTATTTCCAGTTGCTGCATTTCCGCAACCTGCAAGTGTCGATCCAAGCATAAGCAAGCTGAGAGCGATACTTACCAGTCTCTTTTTCATAAACGCCATACCTCCTGAAAATCTATGAAAACCTACACATTTTGTTTTGAGTACTCCCGGTGTCTTCATACTATAGCCATGTGCACAAAAGATACATGTAAATATTTCGCCTTTTTGGTAATATTTTCCATCTTACGAAAAAAAGACCGAACCGGGTTGCACGCAAAGGTTCGGTCTTAAAGGTCATATCTCTTTTCTGTACTTACTCGGTGATATTCCTTCTACCTTCTTGAAAACTTTCGTGAAGTAAAAGTAATCATTGTATCCTACTATCTCCGCAATTTCCTGTATTGATAAACTCTCGTCCCTGAGCAGTTCTTTTGCCCTCTGTATGCGGAGTGATGATATGTAATCGGAGAAATTAAGACTTAAGTGTTCTTTGATCATCTCACTTAAACGCGCCATGCTGACGTTGTATTTTGCGGCAAGCGATGTAAGTGATATGTCCTCCATATAATGCTCGCGGATATCCGATATAACATTGTCGATGGTCTTGTCATAGACATGGGACTGCTTTACTTCTTCCTCTGTTTCTCCGCGTTCTTTGAGTATGGAGGTAAGAACTCTCGTGAGATCTTCTTCCTTGATGGGCTTTAACAGATAATCGAAAGCATGATGCTGCACAGCTTCTTTTGCATAAGAAAACTCCGCAAATCCTGTTATGATAACAACCTTAGAATCAGGCGATATCTCAGGTATCGTCTGAAGAAGATCGAGTCCCGAAAGTCCCGGCATTCTGATATCCGTAAAGATTACATCGGGCTTGAAATTTGCTATTTCTTCTTTTGCTACAAGACCGTTATTGGCGGTACCGATGACTTCAGTATCGATACCTGTTTTATCGAGAAGTTTTTTCAGCCCCAATGCGATCCAAACTTCATCGTCCGCAATATATACACTTAACATACCCCTACACCCCGTAAAACTATGACTCTCTTATATGATCGGGCACCTCGATATTTATGGTGGTACCCTTTCCCACAATACTGCTTACTTCAAAAGTATATTCGTCCCCGTAGAATAAACGCAATCTCTGAATGATATTCGGAAGACCTATTCCTCCTTTTTCATGAGGAGCATTTATCAGCTCCTTAAGATTATTCAGAGCTTCTTCATCCATTCCGCATCCGTCGTCTTTGATCTTGATTGAAAGTTTATCCCCCTTACCTTCGATCCTTACATCGACAAATCCGTTACCCATCTTACTCTCAAGCCCATGGAACACGGCATTTTCAACAAGAGGCTGTAAGAAAAATCTTATCAGCGGTTTATCGAGAACGGAGCTTTCCACACTTGTCTCAATGGTTATCTTCCCCATGAACCTGAACTCTATTATACGGGCATATTTTTCGATATAGGATACTTCATCCCTTACGGTAACTATATTACTCGCTTTTACCGCATATCTGAATATATCAGAAAGTGCCATTGCCATTTCCGCGATGTTGTCCTGATCATTGATCAGCGCCATATCCCTCATGCACGAAAATGTATTGTACAGAAAGTGAGGATTGATCTGATTGCGGTATGCAAGTATCTCCATCTTCTGCTGAGTAAGCTTTGTCTCATAGAGACGGATCTTTCCTTCTTTTATCTCTTCGATCATACGCTGATTTTCATCCAGCATATGATTAAGACTTTCGGCAACGGTTCCGATCTCATCGGTTCTTTTCAGTTTAAGTCTTCTGTCCGGATTTTCGATTGATTCATCAATGAATCTGTCTATCTCGTGTATGGGTTTTGCCATATGGAAATACGAGAAGAATATGATTACCGCCAGGAAAAAAGAACTGAGAAGCGATGCCAGGGTTATCATATTCCGTATGTTACTGCTTCCCGAGGCATTACCTGATACGGACACCGCAACTGCGATCCTTATTCCGTTTTGCCAGTTGCCTTCCCGGTATATATAATCATCATCCGTTTTAAGATCACTCATGGACAGATCCGCAGGCACTTTACCAAAGGAATGATATGACAGGTCAAGCTTGTTTGAATCACTGAGAAGTATCGCCGCATTGTTTTCATTCATGATATTGTGAAGCGTTCCTTCTATGCTCCAGGGTTCAAGAATGAGCACGCACATTCCCAGCTGGGAAGCACTCGTTCCGCTTCCGCTGTAGATCGGATAATAAAAGCCGTAGTAATAACTTCTTTCATCCCGGTAATACCAATCGGCATTCATATCGGCTTCTTTTCGCAGATACAGATTTTTCTCAGTAAGAGTAAGTGGCTTTCCCAGGGATATGAGAACATTCATATCATTATCGTAAATGATGGCAGATACGATCTCTTTGTTACTCTGTGCGATCTGCGTATAGTATGATGAGATCCTCGCTTCACCTGCATCGCTCTCAAACAGATCCGATTCATCCATGATCATGAAGCGGCAAAGTGATTCCGCATTGTATCTGAGATTTTCTTCATAAAAACTCAGCGCATCATCCGCCTGTCTGAGAAGGCTGTCTGCAAGAGTCTGTGCATAATTCAGGGTAGTATCTTTGACATATACATAAGATGTATAGAGTGTTGCTGTCAGAACGGCAAGAACTGCAAGCACAATACAGGTAAGCTGAAGTAACAGGCTGTTTCGAATCTTCTGTATTACCACTGTGCACCTCTTCCGATTTGTGAATCTGAAATCACCCCTATTTTAGACAAGGCTTTTTGCCCTGTCAATTCATTGCAAAATAAAAGTGGATCTCCTTTCGAAGATCCACTTAAAATTTTTGCTCAAACAATTACTATTACAGATGAAGCACTCTTTCTTTGATCTCCTGGGTTCTTCCCTGATTCCAGAACTGTGTTCCGATGTAGCCGCATGTACGCCTTGCTACGTTCATCTTGTTCTGATCACGGTTTCCGCAGTTGGGGCATTCCCAGATAAGCTTTCCGTCTTTATCGTTAACGATCTTGATCTCACCGTTATATCCGCATACCTGGCAGTAATCACTCTTGGTATTGAGCTCTGCATACATGATGTTCTCATAGATGTACTGCATTACGGAAATAACAGCATCAATGTTGTCCTGAAGATTGGGAACCTCTACATAGCTGATAGCTCCTCCGGGTGAAAGTGCCTGGAACTGTGATTCGAACTTCAGCTTCTCGAATGCATCGATCTTCTCGGTAACGTGTACGTGATAGGAGTTGGTGATATAGCTCTTATCGGTAACACCGGGAATGATTCCGAAACGCTTCTGGAGACATTTCGAGAACTTGTAGGTAGTGGACTCGAGAGGAGTTCCGTAAAGTGAGAATGCGATATTTGATTCGCCTCTCCACTTCTTACATGCATCATTTAATTTCTGCATTACTTCAAGTGCGAAAGGAGTTGCGGTGGGATCGGTATGTGACTTGCCTGTCATATATCTGGTACACTCGCAAAGTCCCGCATATCCCAGGGATATGGTTGAATATCCGTCGTAAAGAAGCTTGTCGATCTTCTCACCCTTCTGAAGTCTGGCAAGTGCGCCGTACTGCCAGAGGATGGGAGCAACATCGGAAAGAGTTCCTTTGAGTCTGTTATGTCTTGCCATGAGTGCTCTGTGGCAAAGCTCAAGTCTCTCATCGAAGATGTTCCAGAACTTGTCCATGTCTCCGCCGGAAGAGCATGCGATATCAACAAGGTTAAGAGTTACGACACCCTGATTGAATCTTCCGTAGAACTTGGGACTTCCGTCAACATTCTGAACACCGGGCTCGTAGGTAAGGAAGCTTCTGCAACCCATACAGGTATATACATTGCCGCCCTTGAGTTCCTTCATAACCTTCGCGGAGATGTAATCGGGAACCATGCGCTTTGCGGTACACTTAGCGGCAAGCTCGGTCAGATAATAATATTTGCTGTCCTTGGTAACATTGTCTTCATCAAGAACATAGATAAGCTTAGGGAATGCGGGAGTGATATAAACACCCTTCTCGTTCTTAACGCCCTTGATACGCTGCTTGAGCATTTCCTCGATAACGATGGCAAGGTCATCCCTTGTCTGCCCTTCGGGAACTTCATCAAGATACATAAATACGGTGATGAAAGGAGCCTGACCGTTGGTGGTCATGAGGGTGATGACCTGATACTGGATGGTCTGTACACCTGCCTTGATCTCATCAAGGACTCTCATCTCCGCAACCTTATTGATCTCTTCCTCGGTTACGTTGATTCCGGCTTCTTCCATTTCCTGCTTTACGGTTGCTCTGAACTTCTCACGGCTGATCTGTACAAAAGGTGCCAGATGAGAAAGAGAGATACTCTGTCCGCCGTACTGTGACGAAGCGATCTGAGCGATAGCCTGAGTAGCCACGTTACATGCCGTTGAGAAAGAATGAGGCTTCTCGATCATGGTCTCGCTGATAACGGTACCGTTCTGGAGCATGTCCTGAAGGTTTACGAGACAGCAGTTGTGCATGTGCTGCGCAAAATAATCCGCATCGTGGAAATGAATGAGACCTGCCTCGTGTGCAGCTACTATATCCTCATCAAGAAGGAATCTCTTGGTGATATCCTTACTTACCTCACCTGCCATATAGTCACGCTGAACGCTGTTGACGGTGGGATTCTTATTGGAATTTTCCTGCTTAACCTCTTCGTTATTGCACTCGATGAGGGACAGGATCTGCTCGTCCGTTGAATTGGACTTACGGACAAGCTGTCTCTTGTATCTGTAGGTAATATAAGAGCGGGCTACCGCAAAAGCCCTCTGATTCATGATCTCGTTCTCAACCATATCCTGGATTTCCTCAACGGAAAGAGATCTGGGAATCCTGGAACACTGGGTAAGCATATTGTCTGAGATAACCTCCAACTGCTTGTCGGTCATCCTCTCAGTCTCGATTACGCTTTCATTGGCCTTTCTGACTGCGGCGGCGATTTTTTCTATGTCGAAAGGCACCTCTGTTCCGCTTCTCTTAATGATTTTCATGTAAACTCCCCTGATATGAACGTTTTTTATATTTTCAGCCCCAAAATTACGGAATATATGGTATAAATTCCTGTGGCCGTGCACTACATATTGTATTCCCGATTTTTATATTTCGTCAAGATATTGTGGACAATAATAATTTAAGAATGATTAATTAAATTTTTGTGAAAATTGTTCAATAGTGCCCGCAAACCCCTGAAAATACTGGATTCTTTCCCAAGAATGCAATAAAAGACACGGTTTGAACCGTGTCTTTTACCATTATGTCAACCTCAATATATAGTGGTTCGTTGTTTAAAATAACACATTTGACCTTTATAACGCCCATTATTACGGGTTTTCCGGATCAGGTAAGATGCCAAATGTCATCGTTGTACTGCTTAATGGTTCTGTCGGATGAGAAGAATCCTGCCTTGGCAATATTCACAAGACACATCTTTACCCATCTTTCCCTGTCTTCGTATGCGGCAAATGCCTCATCCTTAACCTTGATATAGTCCTCAAGATCGATCAGGGTCATGAACCAGTCCTTGTTAAGAAGTTCCTTGGAAAGTCTCTCAAGTCTCTCCTTGTCACCTATCTTAAGAAGCTTCGGACCTGTTATGAAGTCTACGGCCTCTTTGATGGTCTTACTCTTCTTATAATAATCCTTGGATACATAATCGGCTTTCTCGTAATGAGCGATGACCTGATCTGATTTAAGGCCGAATTCAAAGATGTTTTCTTTTCCCACAAGCTCCGCTATCTCAACGTTTGCTCCGTCCGCGGTTCCTAATGTTACGGCGCCGTTGAGCATAAACTTCATGTTACCGGTTCCGGAAGCTTCTTTGGAAGCAAGGGAGATCTGCTCGGAGATATCGCAGGCAGGGATCATCTTCTCGGCATAGCTTACATTGTAGTTCTCCACCATAAGAACCTTGATGTAAGGGCTGACATCGGGATCGTTATTAATGAGTTCCTGCAGGCAGAGGATCAGGTGAATGATATCCTGTGCGATCACGTATGCGGGAGCCGCCTTCGCACCGAACATAAAGGTAATGGGTCTTGCGGGTTTCTTACCCGCTTTGATCTCCAGGTATTTATGGATGATGTAAAGAGCGTTCATCTGCTGACGCTTATACTCGTGAAGTCTCTTGGACTGGATGTCGAAGATGGAGTTTACGTCAAGCTCCACGCCTTCTTTTTCTTTTACATAATCCGCAAGCTGCTGCTTCTTGATCTTCTTGATGTTATCAATGGTAGCCAGAACCTTGTCGTTGTCTTTAAACTCAAGAAGCTTTTCAATATCTTCCGCGTTCCTGGTATATCCGTCTCCGATGGTCTCGGAAAGGAAACCGGCAAGTTCCCTGTTACAGGAGATGAGCCATCTTCTGAAGGTGATGCCGTTGGTCTTATTGTTAAACTTGTCGGGATAGATCTTGTAGAAGTGATTGAGTTCTGTATTTTTAAGGATCTCGGTATGGATGGCTGCAACACCGTTGATGGAATGTCCGTAATGGATGTCGATGTGAGCCATGCGTACCTTATCATCCTTATCGATGATGGCAACCTTCTCATCCTTGAACTTTGCCTTTGCTCTCTTATCAAGTTCCTTGATGTAAGGAATAAGATGAGGAACAACCTTCTTCAGATATTCGAGAGGCCATTTCTCGAGAGCCTCGGCAAGGATGGTGTGGTTGGTGTATGCGCATGATGCGGATACTTCCTTGATAGCTTCATCCATTCCGAAATGTTCTTCTTCAACGAGAAGTCTGATAAGCTCGGGTATTACGAGAGTTGGATGGGTATCGTTGATCTGAATTGCAGCATGTTTGTGAAGTGCATGGAGATCAAACTTCTTATCCGCCATATCCCTAAGGATAAGTCTTGCCGCATTTGCACACATGAAATACTCCTGATAGATTCTCAGAAGATTTCCGTCCTTATCGGAATCATCGGGGTACAGGAAAAGAGTAAGGTTCTTCTTGATTGCTTTCTTGTCAAAGTCGATTCCCTTTTTAACGATTGATTCGTCAACGGTCTCGACATCAAAGAGGTGAAGTTTGTTTACTCCGTTTTCATATCCTATGACATCGATGTCGTACATTTTGGAAACGACTTCAAAATCCGCATACTTTACCTTGAA